>NZ_QOZW01000015.1:0-3944 GCF_008368885.1 Bacillus sp. BPN334
TAAGCGTAATGACGACTTTTTCACTTAGATTACTGTAATATAGTGGAAGTTAAAAATGAGGAGGGATTATTATCCATTACCAACCTATTAAACTAAATGACGAGTTATCTAAAATTAACGATTATTGGTATCCACGAGTGATTGGTGAAATGAATGATGATCAAATTCAGCTTTTTAAGGCTAATGGAGATTTTATATGGCATGAGCATCCTAATACGGATAAGCTATTTATCGTGCTTGAAGGGGAGATGTTCATCGATTTTCGTGATGGACAGGTGAAAATTTCTAAGGGCGAGATGTTTATTGTCCCGAGAGGCGTTGAGCATAAACCTTTCACTGAAAAGGAATCTCACATCATGTTGGTAGAGCCTAAAAGGGGAATGGGTTGATAATTGTATCTAATGTTTCGTTGGCAGATAAGAAAGTGTAGATAAAATTGAGAAGTTAGGATTTAAATGCTCTATTATGGAATAAAGCATGCATCTTTAATTGATACCCTATTATAGAAATATTATGCAGTAACCTTTTCCTTATTAATTCGCCCATATTCCTATTCTAATATCTAACATAAAAATACATCACTATTAAATAGTGATGTATTTTTATGTTAGAAAGAATCGTTATACGCAACTGTACCTTTTAATTAACAGATTTGCTATTAAAAATCATGGTAAAGATGTACGTAGATATCTATAACTAAAGTAATTCCTTTATAAAAAAGTATCCACTTTCTTGACCTAAAACAATGATAGAATTAGAAGTACCCACTTTCTTGTCTAAAAAGTATCCATTTTCATGTCTTTGTACATTAAGAGGGGGAGAGAGGATGAACTAAACTTTTCAAGTGTTCGTTAAATGTGAATTTAACGAAAGGTGATATTTACCGTATAAAACAAAGGTGATTACTTTGAAATCAGTAAAGTTATCATTAGCACCAACTACTTTTGTTATAACAGGAGAAATAAAGGAAGTAATGCTTAAAATGCAAAGAAAGTGTTCATTAAGCAAGTGTAAAAAATCTATCTCCTTACATTAGTTATTCTATTAATGACGCAGATGCATTAACTTTAGAAACAAGTACCCCAGGATTAATTTTAAAAACAGAAGATGGATTGAAAGGGATTATTACAACTGTAAAAAGGAAGATCATAGATTTCATGTTAGCGGGACATTTAGACGCAAATGGTGAACCACAAGCGTCTAAAAAATCAAACGCAGCCTATACAGAGGTTAGAAGTATCGGATGTGAAGCTTCAAAGCCTAATTGGGAAGAAGGCGACAGTGGACATTTGAAAACCGGAGAAGGGTTTCAACCCGTAGTTGTTGGAAAAACAACCATACAAAAACAAAATTACATATTATTGGGGCTAATGAATCTGTAACACTAGCAACAATAGAATTAATGTTTTATCTTAAGGATAATAAGAAAGAAATAGAATATAAATAAGGGCATTTACTTAACGTACTTATTTTCTATCATTATATAAAAGAGTTGTATTTATTTCTTAATTAATATTTGAATGTTTTAATAATCCATTTTTATACTTTTATTGTAGTATTTATCATTATAAATCCTATATTTATCCAATTTAAATAAATATAGGAGAATGAAATATTGATAAATATACAAAATATGAGAAATGTGTAGAATAATGTATGATTATCTATGTTTATTTCTCCGTATATTCCAATTAATCTATTATGTGAGGAGTATAAATTCTTACAAAAGAATATAGGAGGAGAAATTTATGAAGAAATTTATTATTGGTTCATTAACGTTAGGTGTCATGCTAGGATCGGGTGGTAGTTTTGCTTCTGCAGATGAACTTGATAGTGTTTCTCAAAATGCAAACACTATACAATCTATATCAGCTTCCACTACAAAATCAATAACTGCGAGCCAATTTAGCAAAGTCTATGCAGAGATGAAAAAATATGAAGGTAAACCATATAAATATGGTGGAAATAGTCCTAAAACTGGATTTGATTGTTCGGGATTAATGCTATAGGGATATGGAACACAAGGGATTAAATTACCACGCACATCACAAGCTCAATATAATCAAACAACACGCGTTGAAAGAAAGGTTCTTCAACCAGGAGATTTAGTTTTCTTTAAAGGAACGGTTGCGGGCAAATCAGGTATTACTCATGTTGGTATGTATATTGGTAATAACAAGTTTTATAATGCTAGTAATTCCGGAGTAGGTGAAGCTAGCTTAGATAGTACATATATTGCAAGATATGGTCGAATTAAATAAAAAATGGATTATAAGGTTCCAGAAAAAGAACTGAAGTCAAAATTGACTTCAGTTCTTTTTGATTAATTAATGTCCTCGGACAACAAAAGTACTAATCACTCGGCCGTTGTAAGTTACCTCATATTTATTTCCCTCTGTGATTGGCATAGGGAAAACAACTGGAGAAGATAACCCCTTTGTAGTAACATTTGTCGTACCAATAACTTTATTAAACTCATATTGTTTAATAGTATATGTTACTCCTTTATCTCCTACCATAGAAAAAGAACCTGTCATATAAGCTGGTACATCAGTTCCATTTTCATAATCTCTACCAGCAACCTTTACCTTTTGAATCTTCGCATCATTAATCGCAGCTTCTGCTTTTGTTAAACTTAATTCTGGAAAAGACAAAGTTGTTATACCTAAAGTTCCCAAAAGAATAGTACTAGATAAAATTATTTTTTTGAACATTACAAATCCTCCTAATATTTTCATTTCACTTACTTTTAAATATTAACATATTCTGTTAAAATATTGCATATTCGGAATTTGATAAATAAATATCTAATTATTCATATGATTACAAATATTTTACGGTGAATTCATAAAATGATTACTTGGTTCAACTTCGTTTTTGCTGAAGTAGCTATCTTCGATACTTTGTTAGGACTTTTAGGCTTTTTAGAGCAACTGCGAGCTGAGCGTAAAAAGGAAATAAAAAAAATTAACCAATTGTAAAACCTGAAAATGGAGGCTTTTTTAAAGAACACCCATAAAGTCAATGTTTTGATATTATTATCAAAAATTCCGATGAAGCAATATGTCTAGAAAAAAATACATTTGAGTTTTATAGAGTTTAAATGCAAATACTATATTTGTTATGTTTATTATGAGGGTTCATTTCTATAATGATTTGAATCATAATTTTGAAAAAGGATTTGAAGGGTTTGAAGTCTCCAATTTTGATGTGGAACATAATGATGAAAGAAATATCCCGGATGAGGACAGATGTAGGGGTTGTAGCAATCCAAATACTTAATATCACACCAAAATATACAATGAAGCGGTATGTGAGCGTCGTAAAGACAATTATGAAGTTTGTCCTGAATGTGGATTTTTATTTGAGTATGGTACGCTTTTAGGAAGTCATTGCAAAAGCTGCGAAATAAATTTCTCCCTATATAGTTAGTGTAAATAAATCATATTTAGTTCAAAACATAGCAAATCTATTTTAATTACAAACTTTTATCTAATTAATAGAATCAAATGTTTATTAAAACGAATGAATTTATGATATATTTCTAAGGTAGTGCACAAATGCAAAATCACAAAAAAGATCACCCATTTTATAGGTGATTTTTTAATATTTATTAAACAAAATTAACATTGATTAAATGCAGATGTTTTTTATATTATTACACAAGACTATTCAGATTTAGTTCTATAAAATTTTAGTTTAGACTTTTTTGTCTAAATAATTTAGAGTTTCATGTCCTTGTACATGAGATGGGAGGGGAGGTTAACCTACATCCACCCAAGTGTTCGTTAAATTCCGATTTAATGAACTCTTCAGGGTTTTTCATAGAATTTAAATATAATATAGGAGTTTAGGCTATATTAACACATCATTATTTCCAAAAAATTGTTATTTAACCAAAGAGTCGCGTGGAGGTTTAAAGGATTCTTAAATTAACTAAAGAC
>NZ_QOZW01000016.1:0-204063 GCF_008368885.1 Bacillus sp. BPN334
TTATCCGGTATTAGCCCCGGTTTCCCGGAGTTATCCCAGTCTTATGGGCAGGTTACCCACGTGTTACTCACCCGTCCGCCGCTAACTTCTTGAGAGCAAGCTCTCAATCCATTCGCTCGACTTGCATGTATTAGGCACGCCGCCAGCGTTCATCCTGAGCCAGGATCAAACTCTCCAATAAAGTTAGTTTGTCTAGCATCTAAAAATAAAAATTGACGTTTCACGTTGTTTGTTTCGTTCAGTTTTCAAAGAACTACTTGGTCGCTCATTTGCGACTTCCTTATGTTAACATCTTCGTTTTTCGATGTCAACTAAGTTTTTCAATTTCTTTTTTGTCGTTTTCTGCGTTTCTGCATCAGCGACGGTTATTAATATATCATGCAGTATATAAAGGGTCAATACTTTTTACAAAAAAATTTCACATCCCGTTAAAACTTTAAAAATATGTTCCAAAAATCATTATAGCCTCCCTTCATTCTTCATTATACTCCATATTTCATATCTTATCGGTTTATCACGTTTACGGACGAGTGAAAATTCTAAATTTTATGTTATATTATTGTTATAGGGGAGTGGTGAGAATGAGCATTAAGTATTCAAACAAAATCAATAAAATCCGGACCTTTGCATTAAGTTTAGTATTTATCGGCCTCTTCATTGCATACTTAGGTGTCTTTTTCCGTGAAAACATTATTATTATGACGACATTTATGATGGTTGGCTTTTTAGCTGTTATCGCTAGTACTGTCGTTTACTTTTGGATTGGCATGTTATCTACTAAAACTGTACAAATTATTTGTCCAAGCTGCGATAAGCCGACCAAAATGCTCGGTCGTGTCGACGCATGTATGCATTGCAACCAACCTTTAACAATGGATCGAAATCTAGAAGGAAAAGAATTTGATGAGAAATATAATAAGAAGAGCTATAAATCATAGGTATATATGGGTACAATGTAGCCTGACAAAACTAAACATCAAAAGGTGATTTCTTGGTTAAGAAATCACCTTTTGATGTTTATCTTTAATTAAATTAGGTTCTTCACTGAACGTTTTAAATCCTCCTGAACCTAACGTAATTCCCATATATAATAAAGAAAGAGGTTGACGTAAAGCCGTCAGCCTCTTTCTTTATTATATATTACGCCTTATGACACTCTGGACAAACGCCATAAATTTCTAAGCGATGACTATTAATAACGAAGCCTGTCGTTTTCGCAGCTTCCTCTTCAAGCTGTTCCAAACCTCCATAAGGAAAATCAACAATCTTACCACATTTTTCGCAAATCACATGATAATGTTGACTTGTAACATAATCAAATCTACTTGAAGCGTCTCCATAAGTTAATTCCTTTACAAGTCCAACCTCTTTAAATACACGTAAGTTATTATAGACAGTTGCAACACTCATATTTGGAAACTTACCTTCTAATGCTTTATAAATGTCATCCGCTGTTGGGTGCGTCATAGATTCCACAAGGTACTCTAAAATAGCATGACGCTGTGGAGTAATGCGTACACCCGTATTTTTCAGCATTTCTAGCGCTTCTTTTAATTCTTCTTTGACCACCGTCATGCACCCCGATTCTATACGGATTATTATTTTATAATTCTTATAAAGAGTGTACTCCTTTTCTTATAAATCGTCAATATTTCTACTATAAGTATGTGGTTTATTTTTGTATATAGCCTTATTCTTATATATCCTTCCCCATTTTCTATACATTTACATAGAAAAAAAGTGCGACATAATCGCACTTGGAATACTATCATCTGAGGAGGTATGCCCTACACTTCACTTTATGTAAGACGATAAAATATGTATAGACACTCGCCTTACTTCTATATATTTTATCTCCACAATGAATTTACTTTATATAAGAAAGAACCTCTTCAGTATGTCCCTTCACTTTCACTTTACGCCACTCTTTTACAAGCTCACCGTCTTTATTAATAAGGAATGTAGAACGCTCGATTCCCATATACTCTTTTCCAAAGTTCTTTTTCAATTTCCAAACGTCGTATAATTCCGCTACCTTATGATCTTCATCTACTAAAAGTACAAATGGAAGCTCATGCTTCTCAATGAATTTCAGATGTCTGTTCGCTGAATCAGGACTTACACCAAGAATAACTGTATCTTTCTCTTGAAATAATCCATATGCATCTCGAAAATCACATGCTTCAGTTGTACACCCTGGAGTCATATCTTTCGGATAAAAATATAGCACTACGTTTTTACCACGAAAATCAGCTAAGCGAACTTGTTCCCCGTTACTTCCCTCTAATGTAAATTCTGGAGCCATTTCTCCTACTGTGATCATTGTTATCACTCCTACTCTTTTCTTTACTATATCAAATGCTATCTTATTTTTCATTGTCTATTACAGACCTCATTACAAAAGCAAACGGTAATGTATATCCAATTAGCGCTTCTGCAATCGCAATCCATCTCCCTATTCCAATCGGAG
This sequence comes from Bacillus sp. BPN334, assembly GCF_008368885.1. Lineage (NCBI taxonomy): Bacteria > Bacillati > Bacillota > Bacilli > Caryophanales > Bacillaceae > Bacillus > Bacillus sp. BPN334. The sequence continues at coordinate 2,471 of NZ_QOZW01000016.1, forward strand.
CTATATCACCGTACCCAACGGACAATAAAGTAACTGCGCTAAAATATAAGCAAATTTCTACAAGTTGAAAAGATTGGGCATGCAAGCTTTCTCCATCTTCTTTCAAAACTGCAAAACCCATTTCTTCTAATACAACATAACTTAACCCAAACGCAATCAATACCGTTGTATAAATTAAAAATAAGGAGGCTAAATTATAAAGCGAAAAGAAACGCCTAGAATCTGAATATGAACTCCATAACAATTGGACACTTCTCAAAATAGCAATTGCTGCAATTAATAGAATAAATCCCCATAACATGTCCTACACCTCATTTTATATGTATGAGACGGCCATTGGATTTATCCCTTAGAAACAAACAAGCTTCTATAATTAATTCCCAGCACCACGGTACCTTTTTACCCCTTGATTCCAAAGAGTAATTGCAATCGTAAAACAGATAACACCAACGAATGGTGTTGCAAATGCATAGCTATTCCACTCTGTTTTTCTTAAAAAGTATGCTGCTGGATACACTCCGACAAACGCAAATGGTAAAACAAACGTTAAAATGAAGCGAATCACACGGTTATAAATGTTAACAGGATAGCGACCATAGTTACCTATGTTATACATGAGCGGCATAATTGAACTTTTCGCATCCGACCAAAAACCAAGGCTCGCAAGCGTAACAAATATCCCTCCGTATACAAGTGCTCCTCCTCCTACCATCAGTAAGAATAAGAAGAAATCGTACCAGTAAAAAGATAATTGCAGCTCCACTGCTGCATATCCCATTACAATTATTCCTGTAATCGCTCCAATTAAAGATTCCAGTTCCATTCTTTCTAATATAATTTGAAATAAACTATGAATCGGTCTCGTTAATATACGATCCATTTCTCCTTTAATAATGTAACGATCATTAAAGTCCCATATGTTAAAGAAAGCTGAGAAAATGGCAAACGGCACTAAAAAGAAACCATAAATAAAGATTACTTCTTCTCTACTCCAGCCCTTTAATGCTTGTGTATGCCCAAACACAACGAGAATAAAGATTAAATTAACAGCCTGTAGTGCTAAATCAGAAAGTAATCCAACGATAAAATCGCCCCGATACTCCAATTTTGTTTTTATATATTGGCTTGCATATTGCAAAAATAGGTTTATATATATCATCTCATCATCCCCCTTGTACAATTAGACGTTTTCTCGCCGTTCTCCACATGAGTACAATTGGAATAATAAGTACAATTGCCCAAATTACTTGGAATAATAATGCCTCATACAATTTACTTCCTTGTATACCTTCTGAAAAAATCATACTCGGAATATAACTAATCGCCTGAAACGGTAAAAACATCATTGCCTTTTGGGCCCATAACGGATAAAAACTAATTGGTAATAATAGACCTGAAAATAAATCAATAACGACACGTTTCGCATACATAATTCCACTATTATTAAATAGGAAGAACGTGAGCATTCCCGTCATTAAATTAATTTGTGTATTAATAATAAAACTAAATATTAAAGATAAGAAGAAATATAACCACGTTTGAAAATTCGTTGTAATTTGCAATGAAAATAATAAGGTAACGATAACCATACCTGGAATTGAAAAGAAAGCAAAACGAAATATTCCTTCACCAAGACCTTGCATCACTTTCATGCCTAAATAGTTATATGGACGAATGAGTTCTACTGCTACACGTCCTTCTTGAATCTCCATCGCAATTTCCCTGTCTATATTATTAAAATAAAAAGCACGTGCCATCCACGCAATTGCGATATAAGTAGTCATTTGCGAAATAGATAAACTTTCAATATTCTCTTTTCCACTATAAATTGCTTGCCATAAAAAATAATACGCACCGATATTAATTGTATAAATTAAAATCCCACTATAATAGTTTGTACGATACGCAAGCATCATTAAAAAGCGAATCCGAATCATTTCAATGTACTTACCCATGTTTAATACCTTCTTCATAAATGTTACGAATAATTTCCTCTGTAGATACTTCGTTAATTTTTAAATCTTTAATTTGAAAGGCTTGTACTACTTTAGAAATAAGCATTGAAATGATAACTTCTTCATTCGGTATTTTTGCAACCCACGCGTTTTCCTCTTTCGCTTTCGACCAAACGACATGACTATCTGGCATAACCATTGATAAAGCCTGATAGGAAACTGGTGCAATAAATTGAAAATGGATTTCCTTCTCTGCTCCCCACTGTGTACGAAGATTATTTAAAGAACCGTCATACATAATATTTCCTTCATCCAGCATGATAACGCGCTCACATAAAGCTTCAATATCAGTAATATCATGGGTTGTTAATAAGATTGTTGTTTTATAACGTTCATTCATTTCTTTTAAAAATTCACGTATTTTTAATTTCACAAGAACATCCAACCCAATTGTTGGTTCATCTAAAAATAATAACGGTGGATTATGAATTAATGCTGCCGCTAATTCACAACGCATTCTTTGACCTAGAGATAACTTTCGAACTGGCTTATCTAATAAAGGACCAATATCTAACGTTTCAATCACGTGTTCCATATGCTCTTTATACTGAGCGTCTGATACACCGTACACTTTTTTTAATAAACGAAAAGATTCTTGTACAGCAATATCCCACCAAAGTTGTGAGCGTTGACCGAAAACAACACCAATTGTTCTTACGAATTCTTCTCTCTGCTTATGCGGGTTCATCCCATTTACTAAAATTTCTCCTGATGTCGGAGTCAAAATCCCCGTAAGCATTTTAATAGTTGTTGATTTACCAGCACCGTTCTCACCTATATACCCAACCATTTCACCTTGTTTCACAGTAAAAGATACATCATTTACTGCTGGTACTATTTTATAATTACGATTTAATAAATCGCGAAAAGCACCCTTTAATCCCGGACGACTTGAATAGGCTGTAAATTCTTTACGTAACCCTTGTACCTCAATTACCGATTTCATAATCGGACCCCCTTCCTAAATGTCACAACGAATAGTTTACCCAACTGCCTTCTCTATCACAAACAATACGTCTTTTCGAAAAACATGTTAGAATAATACATAGATTTTTGTAAGGAGATGAATTGTAGTGAAATTCACAAAATCAGAAGCATTACATAAAGAAGCTTTAGAACATATCGTTGGCGGCGTTAATAGTCCTTCTCGTTCTTTTAAAGCAGTTGGCGGCGGCGCTCCTGTTGCTATGGAACGTGGAAAAGGTGCTTATTTCTGGGATGTAGACGGAAATAAATATATCGATTATTTAGCAGCATACGGTCCTATTATTACTGGACATGCTCACCCGCACATTACAAAAGCAATTACAACAGCTGCTGAAAATGGTGTACTTTACGGAACACCAACAGCACTAGAAGTAAAATTCGCAAAAATGTTAAAAGAAGCAATGCCTGCATTAGATAAAGTCCGCTTCGTAAACTCTGGTACTGAATCAGTAATGACAACAATTCGCGTCGCTCGTGCTTACACAGGCCGCACAAAAATTATGAAATTTGCTGGTTGTTACCACGGCCATTCTGATTTAGTACTTGTAGCAGCTGGATCTGGCCCTTCTACGCTAGGAACTCCTGACTCAGCCGGTGTACCACAAAGTATCGCTCAAGAAGTTATTACCGTTCCATTTAATAATGTAGAAACTTTAAAAGAAGCTTTAGATAAATGGGGACATGAAGTAGCAGCTATCCTTGTAGAACCGATTGTTGGAAACTTCGGTATTGTAGAGCCAAAACCTGGCTTCCTTGAGAAAGTGAATGAACTTGTTCACGAAGCTGGTGCACTAGTAATTTATGATGAAGTTATTACTGCTTTCCGCTTTATGTACGGTGGTGCTCAAGACTTACTTGGCGTAACACCAGACTTAACAGCGCTTGGTAAAGTTATTGGCGGCGGACTTCCGATCGGTGCTTATGGTGGTAAGAAAGAAATTATGGAACAAGTTGCTCCGCTCGGACCTGCATATCAAGCTGGTACAATGGCAGGAAATCCTGCTTCTATGGCATCCGGTATCGCTTGTCTAGAAGTTCTTCAACAAGAAGGTCTTTATGAGAAATTAGATGAACTTGGTGCGATGCTTGAAAAGGGAATTTTAGAGCAAGCTGCAAAACATAATATCGATATTACATTAAACCGACTAAAAGGTGCTTTAACTGTATACTTCACAACAAATACAATTGAAGATTACGATGCAGCACAAGATACAGACGGTGAAATGTTCGGTAAATTCTTCAAGCTTATGCTTCAAGAAGGAGTTAACTTAGCACCTTCTAAATACGAAGCATGGTTCTTAACGACAGAACATACAAAAGAAGATATTGAATATACAATTGAAGCTGTAGGCAGAGCATTTGCTGCTTTAGCGGATAATAAATAATCCCGTCATTAAAAGGAAAAAAGAAAGCACATCTTTCTTTTTTCCTTTTTTCTATTTCATAAATCCCTCATTAATAGTATAATTATTCATAATTATCTGTTTTATTTTTATTTTATATCCTTACTATCCTTGTATATAAGGCTGCTCACGCCTTGAATAGTAAGATTATTCAAACTTCAATAAGAGGGGGGATTGACGGATGCTCAATAAAACAAATACATGGACACCGTCTTTATTTCGAGATTATAAAAATGCAGAACATGATGCGTGTGGAATCGTTTCCGTTATGGAGAAACGAAAAATTCCTACAAAAGAAAACATCGACCTTTGCATACAATCACTTGTCAAAATGAATCATCGAGCTGGTTTCATTAATGGTGAAGGAGATGGTATCGGAATTCACATTGATGTCCCAAAAGCACTTTGGAATGAAAAGCTGAAAAATAACGGATACAATCCAACGATTGTGGATCATCCCCACTTTATCGTTGGACATTTTTTTCTAAACAAAAACGCAAATATCGTTAATTTAAAAAATCATATTCGTACGCAATTAAATAACGAAAATTTTACTATTATTTTTGAAAGTGATGATGTAATAAATTCCGATGCACTCGGTCCACTTGGTAAACAGGAAGAACCTTTATTTTGGCAAGTTGCTCTTATCGCAGAAAATAAAGTTGAAAATATTGAGCAAACATTATTTTCAGTAACGATAAAAATAGAGGAAAACGAAGCGATTCATGTTGCTTCATTAAGTCGTGACCATGTTGTATATAAAGTTCTAGGTGCTGGGGATACACTTGTTGCCTATTACAATGATTTACAACATCCACTTATCGCTTCAACTATGACACTAGGACATAACCGCTATTCTACTAATACATTATCTAATTTTTTTCGTGTACAACCATTTAGCATTCTCGGACATAATGGTGAAATTAACACAATTGCAAAATTACGCGATCAAGCTGACATGATTCATGTTCCACTTACTGTTGGGGGAAGTGACTCCCAAGATTTAAACCGCACCCTAGAAACCCTACTTGTTCAATACGACTACAGTTTATTTGAAGCAATGGATATACTATTCCCACCAATTATTAATGAAATTAAACTTTATGAACCGCATTTACAAGATTTATATACGTATATACGTGAAGCATGGGGCCATTTTGCGCAAGGTCCAGCTGGTATTATTTCACGTTATAAAGATGAGGCTGTTTTCAGCGTTGATTCCCTTGGACTACGACCAGTATGGAAAGTAGAGACAGTGAGTTCTTATGTTTTCTCTTCTGAACCTGGAGTTGTATCACCAACCGAATATGTAGAAGAACCGAAACCACTCGCTCCTGGAGAAAAGGTCGGATTAAAATGGAATGAACAAGATGAACTTGTTCTTTATGAATACGACAAATACCAAATTGAAGTATATAATCGTTTCCAAAAACGAATCGATGTTAGCAATTATCATTTAAACTTATCTATCCCTGAAACGAAAGAAATCCAAGGATTATGTGATTCTGTTCAAGTTGAAACGAAACAGTACGTTTCTTTCGGGTGGGATCGAGAACATATTCAGCTTCTTGAACAGATGGCAACAAAAGGCGTCGAGCCAATTCGCTCACTTGGGCATGACTCACCACTTGCAGCACTCGATACTGATAGACGAAATATCGCTGATTTCATTAAGGAAAGTGTAGCCGTTGTTACAAATCCAGCAATCGATCGTGATCGAGAGGTCGAGCACTTCTCCACACGAACAATACTTGGAGAGCGCCCAAGTTTATTAAGCGGAGCTAAACAGCCATTTGTAGTTGAGATGCTTTCCCCCATTATTCTAGAAGGAAGTGTAGCACAATCTATTACAGAGGAATTACACACAATTACGTACGAACAACTTATACAGCTATTCAATACTCATAGCTCTATCGCTACAATCTCTGCTACATTCAGTCCGACAGAAACTTTACAATGCGCCTTAAATCGAATTAGTTCTGAAGCGATAAAGGCCGTGAACGATGGAGCTTCCCTACTATTAATAGACGATGCCAACGCTCATCTAAATGAACAGTTATGGATTGATCCGCATTTAGTTACCGCTAAAGTACATCAAGTATTAAGCGAAAATAAATTACGCCGAAACTGCTCTCTCGTTATACGTTCTGGTGCCCTTCGCTCCTTACATGATATCGTCACACTGTATGGATTAGGAGCAGATGGTATGAATCCATATTTATTATTTGCAACCGTAAATGATGGAACAAAAACGCCAATTACGAATTTGTATACTGCTCTTAATAAAGGACTAGAAAAAGTCATTTCAACAATTGGAATTCATGAATTACGTGGTTACGGTCGCCTCTATTCTTCTATCGGATTACATGAGGAAATCGCAAATATATTACAAATTACGAATTTCTTCGGTTCAAATGATTTAGCTTTTTCGCTTGAATCACTTGCTGAAGATGCACAATTGCGAGCGGATGATTATAACAATCCTAAAGTTAGAATGCGAAAATCTTTTCATATATTCCCGCGAATTTGGAAAGCAATCGGCGATGTCGCAAAAGGAAACTCTTATGATGATTACCGTGACAAGTTAAGTGAATTAGAAGAAAATAATCCAATCGCAATTAGACACCTTGTTCAAACGAAAGAAACAAAACATGTAGTTCCAACTGAAGAAGTGTCCATCAGCATTCAAAATCATGATTTACCATTTATTATTAGTTCCATGTCATTCGGTTCTCAAAATGAAGTTGCCTTCCGTGCATATGCAGAAGCGGCCGATCAGCTAAATATGATTAGTTTAAACGGTGAAGGCGGCGAAATTAAAGATATGATTGGAAAATATCCACATACACGTGGACAACAAGTTGCATCTGGGCGATTTGGCGTAAATGCCGAACTACTAAATTCATCAAACTTAATTGAAATAAAGATCGGGCAAGGCGCAAAGCCTGGTGAAGGTGGACATTTGCCAGGTTCAAAAGTAACAGCAAAAATCGCTGAAGCACGTAATGCTACAATTGGCTCAGATTTAATTTCACCTTCTAACAACCATGATATTTATTCCATTGAAGATTTAGCTCAAATGATTACAGAAATTAAAACGGCTAATCAACTTGCGAAAGTAGCTGTAAAGGTCCCTGTCGTCCCTAACATTGGAACAATTGCTGTCGGTATCGCAAAAGCTGGTGCTGACTTTATTAACATTAGCGGATTTGATGGTGGTACAGGTGCTGCACGTATTCACGCATTGCAACATGTAGGGCTTCCTGTAGAAATTGGTGTGAAAGCCGCTCACAATGCTTTATTAGAAGCAAATATGAGACATAAAGTAGAAATTTGGGCTGACGGTGGTATTCGAAGTGTTAATGATGCCTTGAAAATCATGCTCCTTGGAGCAAACCGTATTGGGTTTGGTACATTATCCATGATTGCAATCGGCTGTACAACTTGCCGCGGATGTCATCTAGATACTTGTCACGTTGGAATTGCAACACAAATTGAGTCTGAAGCTCAGGCGAAAGAACACGGATTACGCCGCTTCGTCCCGCGCGAATTAGAAAGCGCCGTTGCTGGATTATTACATTTATTCACCACTTTTGGCGTAGAACTAAAACGATTAACAGGAAATCTTGGTTATACAAATTTACAAGCAATTGTTGGACATTCCGATTTATTAGAACAAGTTCAAGGCGAAAATTTATTAAACTTATGTAATTTACTACAAACGATAGAACACCCATCTGTTACAAAAACAGAATACGTACCGGAAAAACAATTTGAAACAGTTCATTCCCCTCATTCAAAAGAATTAGTAGGCGTTGGCGTAGAGCAACGCGTTATGGGTGGTCTAGAATCTTGCTATCGCGTTCGTAGTAAATTATATGAAGACACGAAGCTTGAACCACTTACATTAAAGTATACGAATGGCTCTATTCCTGGAAATGGATTAGGTGCTTATAATAGTGAGAACTTATTTATACACGTAAATGGCGGTGCACAAGATGGTATTGGTAAAACCTCCTTTGGTGGTGGTATTTATATAACGAAAGCAAAAGGAAAAGACGGCATATATTATAACGGTTCTGTCGGAAAAGGTTTTGGGTACGGTGCACAAAAAGGATCGCTATACGTTCAAGGTAACGCTGATGCTCGCGCCGGCATTCGCCTCTCTGGAGCAGACATGATAATTGGAGGGCGAATGACAAAGCCACTCCGTGAAAAAGAGCAAGGGAATATAGGTGTATACTCTAATATTAAAGGTTTCGCTTTTGAATATATGACAAATGGGCGAGCGCTTGTTTTAGGGGATCCTGGTCCATGGATTTGTGCTGGTATGACTGGTGGTGTTGTTTATTTACGTCATGATTCAAGCTCGGGTTTAACAGAAAACGCCTTAAAAAGAAGAATCGCAAAAGGGGCAAATGTTACATTACAACCAATTAGTAAAAATGGCGTGCAAGATGTGACTGAGTTATTGCTAGATTATATTCGTGTATTAAATGAACATGAGCAATACGAGGAAGTTGCTTTATTAACACCGTTACTCGATGATATGCAGCAACAGTTTTTTGAAATTATCCCGAAAAAAGAGCAGGCTGATCCATCTATCTCCACAGAGTGATATACCAACTTTTCATTCTCAAGAAAAAATTGACGAAGTACACTTCTCATAGTAATCTATAGTAACAATTTGAAACCTGCTGAAATTCAGCAGGTTTTTTCACTAAAAATTGATGTTTAAAAAGAATTAGGAAAAAGTATAAAATGAATCTTAATTTCTTATTAACGTCACTAAAATATCACTTGCTAACATATTGTAATGAATGTATAGTATCATGTTGTACATTCATTATGACAAGAGAAAGGATCTTATTAAGGGTATGAAACTTGGTGCTCGCATTTTAAAAACGGGTATTGCCATCACATTAGCTTTATTTGCTTGTATTTTACTTCAATTACCGAGTCCAGTATTCGCGGGAATCTCAGCTATATTCGCTGTTCAACCGTCTGTATACCGCTCATATTTAACAGCTCTTGAGCAAATTCAAGCAAACGTCATTGGTGCGGTATTCGCTATCGTATTTGCTACTGCTTTTGGACATAATCCTTTTATTATTGGATTAACATGTATATTAGTAATTGCGCTTACGTTACAATTACGATTAGAAAACACAATATCAATTGCTTTAGTAACAGTTATCGCCATTATGGAGTATCAAGGCGACGATTTCTTTAGTTTTGCCTTACTTCGCTTTGCGACGATTATGATTGGAATTATTGCGGCTTCACTTGTAAATTTAGTGTTTATGCCGCCAAAATACGAAACAAAACTATATCACCGTATCGTTGATAATACAGAAGAAATTGTAAAATGGATTCGAATGAATAGTAGGCAAGCTTCTGATTTTACAACGCTAAAAACTGATATTGATCGTATGAAAGAAAAGATGATCAAACTAAACCATTACTATTTGCTGTATAAAGAAGAAAGAAGCTACACGAAAAAAGTACAGTTCGCAAAAATTCGTAAGCTCGTTTTATTCAGACAAATGTTAGCGACGACAAGCCGTGCTTTAAGTACGTTAAAATCATTACATCGTACTGAAAATGAACTGCGCTATATGCCAGAAGAATTTCAGGAATCTATCCAAAACGAACTTGACTCATTAACCCATTACCATGAACAAGTTTTATTAAAATTTATTGGTAAAGCAAAAAAACAACAATCCGTTGAAATGCTTGATGAAGTTGAAACAGGTAAACAAGAATTAATTGATATCTTTATGGATTATCAAAACAAGGACGATGAGGAAGCTTATAAAACATGGCTACACCTCTTCCCTCTTATTTCTGCCATTATTAACTATAGTGAAGAAGTAGAGCATTTAGATTTACTTGTGGATAGCTTCTACACATACCATAAACCAGAAGCAGAACTCCAAATCGAAGATAAAAAAGAAGACGAATAAAGAAAACAGCTCCTTTTACGCTAAAGGAGCTGTTTCTGTTATATGTTGAAGTTGATATAAATTGTAATAAAACCCTCTTTTTTTCATTAACTCTTCATGAGAACCTGTTTCTTTAATTTCACCATCTTCAATGTAAATAATCGTATCCATATGCGTAATCGTCGCCAATCGATGTGCGATTACGATCGTCGTCCGATCAGCAGCTAACGTCTGAAGCGCCTGCTGAATATACCGTTCATTTTCTAAATCTAAAGCGGAAGTCGCCTCATCTAATATAAGTAACGATAGATTCTTTAGAAACACTCTTGCAATCGCTACACGTTGCCTTTGCCCACCAGATAACTTCACACCGCGTTCCCCAACGACAGTATCATAGCCATCAGGTAACTCTATAATAAAATCATGAATTTGCGCAGCTTTAGCAGCTGCAATCACTTCTTCCTCTGTAGCTTTCGGATTTCCATATAAAATATTTGCCCCGATTGTATCACTAAATAACAAATTATCTTGCAGTACAATTCCAATATGACTACGTAAATTTCTCATATCATACTTTCTAACATCTATCCCATCTACATAAACTGCACCTGAAGAAACATCATAGAAACGTGGGATTAAGCTAGCAAGAGATGACTTCCCTCCCCCACTCGCTCCTACAAGTGCTACCTTCTCTCCTGGCAACATAGTTAACGAAAGGTTATGTAATATCTCTTTTTCATCCGAATTGTAACGAAAAGATACATTATCAAATATCACTTCACCATTTAATTTTGTCGTTTGTACCGCACTTGGCACATTGACAATATCGTATTTTTCATCTAACAATTCAAACACTCGATCCATCGATGCGAAAGACTGTGTTAATGTTGTGGAGGAATTAACAAGGCGGCGAAGCGGACTATACAAACTATCCATATATCCAACAAAGGCAACCATAGTCCCTAATGTTAACTGCCCCTGAATTACTTCATATGCTGCAAAGCCGATCACCAGTAACGGGCCTAAATCGGTTAACGTATTCACTGCTGAAAATGTCCTTGCAGTCCAACTCGTATGCGTTAACGCTTTCGTCAAAAATTCATTATTTCTTTTTTCAAACTGCTTACCCTCATATTCTTCTAATGCAAAGCTACGTGTCACTTGCATCCCTTGAATACGTTCATGTAAATACCCTTGCATCGTTGCTAACGCTTGTGAACGCTCTTTCGTCAATTTTCGAAGACGTCCGAAAAAATATTTCACCGCCACTACATAAATAGGTAAAATTAATAGCGCAACAAATGTCAATTTTATATTCATAGAAAACATAACAATAATAGCAATTGCAATTGTTGCCGTATCTAACCAAACATTCATCAAACCAGTAATTACAAAATCCTTCGTTTGTTCTACATCATGGATTACACGTGAAATAATTTCCCCTGTTTTTGTGTTCGAATAATAGCGTAAACTCAACTTTTGCAAATGACCAAAAATATGTTTTCGCAAATCATATAGTATTGTATTTGCGATACGCTGCGCGAAATATTGACGATAATATTCAATTGGCGGTCTTATTACTGCAAAAATAAAAAAGGCAATCCCAACGGCTGTTACTAATTGGGATGTTTTATCTTGAAGTGACCCTCCACCTTGAATTACATCATCGATAATATATTTTAATAACCACGGCATAATAAGCGGGATGCCGAATTTAACTAGACCAATCATAATCGTAATAGCAATAAGCCATCGATATGGTTTAACAAAGTGCAAATATCTTTTTATACCTTGCACATAATCCCCCCTCTAATAGGACAAACCTGCCGGGAAATCCCCTGCAGGTTTGTTTTAATTTCTGTACATTAAATATCTTTCATACCACATATCTACAAAATCTGGCGCGAATGGCCCTTTTCTTTGATGAATCCATTGTGTTAATTGTGCTACATTTCGTTTTAAAATAGTATCAATAACAGGTGGATACTGCATAATTTGACTATGCTTTTCATACTCATCTTCATCTAAAAGCGTATATGTCATATCTGGATATACTTTAATATCTAAATCATAATCAATGTACTTTAATGCTTCAGAATCATATGCAAAAGGTGAGCCTAAATTACAATAATAATATACTCCCTCTTCCCTTAGCATCCCAATCACATTAAACCAATAGTTTGCATGAAAATAACAAATTGCTGGTTCACGAGTAATCCATGTTCGGCCATCTGATTCTGTCACTACTGTACGATCATTTGCTCCGATAACAAGACTCTGTGTCCCTTTTAAAATTGTTGTCTCTTCCCACATTCTATGAATGGAGCCATTATGTTTATAACTATGTATTTGTACTTTTTCTCCTTCTTTGGGAAATCCCATATATGCTCCCTTCTTTCAACTGCAAATGCCCTTTGAGCTGCATTCACTTTTTTTCTATTATAACTTTTTTGTCGAAATTTTAAAACTAAAGCCACAAGACTCTATTTTTCACACCGAATACTATATCCCTAATCTTCTTAGGAGACGGGGCCTTCGCTGAATGATTTACAAACGAGGAAATGGGAATAGAAAAAGCCCTTCCTTATTTCTATCTAAAGAAGGGCCTTTCACCGGAAGGTAACAATATGCCTTACCCTAAATTCGAAATCATTTTTTCAGTTTCAAAAGATTGAATCACACTATTTGTTTGCTCTTCAAATTTCTCATGTAACAGTTTTAACGCTAATTCTGTTCTATATATTTCTTGGCGGATAAAATGTAATTCCTTTTTATCGCACGTATCCTTTTCGCTGATTTCAATTTGCTGATATTTCTCTAGATGAGCTTGTAACTTTAACAACTCATCCATCGTTTCCAATTGCTCTCCTACCAACTTATCAAAATCGTTCATTACTTACCCCCTTTTAGATTTATTCATCAGTTATTATTCCTAATTACATATTTCTAATCTTTAACTTCCTTCTCCTTTGACTACATTTGTTGACTTATTAGAAGTTATGTCGTCCGCTTTCTTTTCATTACAATGACCCGCACACAAAGAAAACACTTCTCTCGAAATGGAGAAGTGTTTTTCTTTCATTACTCGTTTGAACTAGAAAATTGTGATTGTTTTGCAGCTGATTGTGCATTTTGTTTTTTCACAGCATGCACGTCTGTTTCAGTTGCAAATTCTGTACCATAACTAGCGTTTGCACTTTGTGCACCAGAAGCTTGTGCTTTCTTTGCTTCTGATTGTGCATTCGCTTGTTTTACTGCTTGTACATTTGTTTCAGTCGCAAACTCTGTACCATAACTAGCATTTGTACTTTGAATGCTAGCACCAGAAGTTGCCTTGTTATAACCTTGTTGTTTTTTACTCATCTTTCTCACCTCCACAATCAATAATGTAACCAATTCAACTAGAAGCTATCCGTAATTTTCTTTTGAAAAAATTCCGCATATATCTCTTGTTACTCATTCAAACTATAGAAAATGGAGGTGGAAATATGTATATAGGACGCGATATGACTGAACTAACGATGATTTCAAAAAATGAATGGAAAGAAGATGAATTAGCTTATTTTCATCATTCATTACAACAGATTTTGCCGTATTTAAATGCAGAAGGTCAAAGTATCTATAAAGAAATTGTGATAGAAATCGAATCAAGGGGCGGCTTACAAGAAGGTGATGCTAGTTGGACTCATGGGACAAAAATTTCTTACGATTAAAAAAGTGTTCCCAATCTAGGGAACACTTTTTTTGTTTATTGCATTGTAATTTTCTCAACACAACTCTCATAAATCGTACGATGCGATTTAGAGAAAGGTAACTGTTCAAAAGCTTCTTTCGATACAAATTTCAATGTATCTGTTTCAACAATATCACCGGTTACTTTTCCGTAAAATACAAATATATCCCAAGTACGATGAGTAAATGTATGTTGTACATTCATTGCGTATTCTTCAATAGAAATCGAGAGCTCAAATTTTTCCTTCATATAATCTATAAGCTGCTCTTTCTGATTCCGAATCCCTTCCCCAAGTTCAGCATTTGGAAACTCCCACATGTTAGCTAATAACCCTGTACTTGGACGTTTATTAATGACGTAACGACCATCTTCTGTTTGAAGTACTCCTGCAACAATCGGTACCATTGTAGGAGCTTTCGCTTTACTTTTTACTGGTAGTTCTTTTTGAACACCTTCAGCATATCCCCTGCAATGTTCACGTACAGGACAAAGTAAGCATGCTGGATTTTTGGGAATACAAATTAGTGCACCTAACTCCATCAAACCTTGATTAAAATAAGATGGATTTTCAGCTGAAATAATTTCACGCACAATCTCTTCAAACACTTTTCTAGTCTTTGGTTTTGCAATGTCATCCCATACTGATAAAATGCGAGATAATACACGCATAACATTTCCGTCAACTGCTGGCTCTGGTATACCATATGCGATACTTAAAATAGCACCTTTTGTATATGGGCCAACTCCTTTTAACTTTTCAATTTTCTTTACATCACTCGGTACTATCCCGCCGTATACTTCTTTCACTTCTTTTACAGCCGCATGTAAATTTCGTGCTCTAGAATAATACCCTAAACCTTCCCATGCTTTTAACACTTCTTCATCATCAGCATTTGCCAAAGCCTCTAGAGTAGGAAACTTCCCCATAAAATTCGCGTAATATGGTTTTACAGCTTCTACCCTTGTTTGCTGCAACATAATTTCCGAAACCCAAACGCGGTATGGATCTTTATTTTTACGCCACGGTAAGTCGCGTTGCTCTTTTTCAAACCAACCAATTAAATCATTTTGAAACTGCTCTATGTTAAAATTATTTAATATTTCAAGTGTCAAACTTGATCCCCCTCATTTTTTTGCATATAAGTACTATTATAAAGATTTTAGGAAAAAATTTAAGTAAGATGACATAGGAAATAGAAGGCAAAGGACTTGAGGTATCGAATAAAAAGAGTTACATTAATAAAAAACGGAGGTGAATTTCTATGGACACAGCCACTCACCTTGTTATGGGCGTTACTCTAGGCAGTTTGGCAACGTTAGATCCAGCCATAGCACAAAGTGATATTGGGCCACAAGCAGTTATGTTTGCTACAATTGCCGGTTCCAATATTCCTGACATCGATACAGTTTTAAAATTGCGTAATAACGCTAAATATATAAGAAATCATCGCGGGATTACTCATTCCATTCCTGCAGTGATTCTTTGGTCATTCCTTATAAGTGGCATCTCTTTCGCCTTCTTTTCAGACGCTCCATATTTGCATCTACTACTTTGGTCATTTATTGCCGTCTTTCTTCATGTCTTTGTAGATATTTTCAACGCCTACGGTACACAGGCATTACGGCCCTTCACAAAAAAATGGGTAGCACTCGGCATCATTAATACATTTGATACCGTCATTTTCTTTATCCACCTACTCGCGATTGCTTGTATGCTCGTAGGCTCCCATAAAGGGTATACTGCTTTAGCAGCGTATATATTGATGATTGTTTACTATATCGGACGGATTATGATGCATAGAAACATACGTAGCATCGTATATAAACGTTTCAATCATGTGGAGAAAATAATCATTTCCCCTTCTTACAGATTTTATCATTATCATTTAGCAATCGTTACAACTGATTATTACTACGTTGCTAGATGGCATCGTGGTAACATCATGGTCTATGATAAGTTCGACCGGATACCGTTCCCAGATAATGCTATTATGCGCGCAGCTAAACAAGATGAAAACATCTCAGCATTTCTATCTTTTTCTCCTGTGTATCGCTGGGACATTTTCGATTATGATCATTATTACGAAGTTCGCTTCATTGATTTGCGCTATCGCAGTAAAGATTATTATCCATTCGTTGCAATCGTTCAACTCGACCACAATTTAAATATTATTAGTTCCTATACAGGATGGATTTTTAGTGAAGAAAAACTTCGAAAAAAACTGGAATTACTTCCACATTAAAAAAAGCGACTTAAGTCGCTTTTTTTAATGTTTCAAATGATCTTCTTGATTGATTAAATGGCTATATTTCGGATTATTTGTACGCATTTCATGAAGGCGACCTCCATGATTATTAATCCATGTTCGTACCACTTGTTCAGTCATTTCATCACCTTGATAACGACCTGATTTAGCATAAGTTGTTTGAAAGTCTTCCCACAATAATTCAACCCACGCACGAGCTTGTGCGTAAGAAAGTTTGTCATTTTTGTCTAATAGTTCTTTTGTTAATGTTTCGTGAATATCATTCATATTCCATTCTCCTTTTACCTATTTATTCCCTTAATTTCTAAAGGATAGTTTCTTCTATTTTGCACATTCTATAAGTGATACTTCTTAAAGAGGTATCAACTGATGATGAGGAGGGCGTTCGCAATGGGTAAACAAGCCGAATTTTGGTCTGAGTCAAAAAACAACAGCAAAATCGATGGTCAACCGAAAGCGAAATCACGCTTCGCTTCGAAACGACCTAACGGCACAATTAACACGCACCCACAAGAACGTATGCGTGCTGCAAATCAGCAGGAAGAATAGTACAGGTACAACCTAAAAAATTAACTTCCTACACGAGGTGATAAAGATGAGCTACCGTGATCGCTTAGATAGTCGTTCTGAATTATTTAACCATACGTGGACTCGTCCGAAACATGCAAAAGCGCAAGTTAACGGACAGACGCAACAAACCCAGTCTCTCATTATACTGGCGAATGAATGTAAAAAACGCCAATTTTAGAATCTCCTATCTCCTGTAACGCCTACCAAAAATGAAAACCAGAGAGATATTCGCTCTCTGGTTTTCATTTTTCTTGTAATAAAGAAATCGGTATTCCAATCTCTTCATTATCATTTTGCTTATGTCCCCAAGCAAATACCCCGTTGAAATACGTAATTTCAAATAATATACCAGGTTCTTCTACTAATTCATATGTCTCACCAATATGAAATTTATTGATATCAGTCATATAAGCACGAGCCATTGCCATCTTTCGCATTAATACATCGAACTCATTTACAATACCAAGCTGCTCTGCCTTTATTGCTTGCTCTTTCAAAACCCCAATTTCTTCCCTTAGCTCATGTGGTGTCATTTCACTGTAGCGCTTTGGCATATTCATCTTATTCCCCTCATCCCTCTTCACGTTTCATCTGCAAAAATATATCTATCTCATCAATAGAGAATCCTTTGCGATATAACGCTTGTTTCATCTTATTTTCAAATGTCCATCCATCATACTTCTTATATTTCTCATAATATTTATTCCCATGATAGTGTAACGCTTCTTGTTGCTGTTCGTCATCTTTTTCGTCTTTCAATTCTTCCAAACAAATTTGAATCATATCTCTAGAATATCCTTTACGAACAAGCATTTCGTCTAACTTTAGCTTCATTTGTAAAAAGGAATGCTTTTGATAAGACCTTTTCTTCTTTTCTATAAGAAGTAAAGCATTCTCAATTTGCTTTTCCTTCGGATATTCTTGTAAACTATGTGTAATGATTAGATCCTGAACACCTTTATTTAATAACTCTCTTTTAATAACAGTTGGACCCTTTCGATTCACATTACTTTGCGTTCGCGTATATAAAACAGCGTACTCTTTATCATTAATATATCGATCATGTAATAATTTCGAAACGACTTCAGAGATGACGGCCTGTCCCACTTCTTTTTTTCGTAAATAGTCTTCTACTTCTTTTTTTGTTCTCATTTGATAGGATAGATAGGAAATTGCTTGTAAATATGCTTTTTGTACCTCTTCATTGTATAAAATATTTCCTAACGCTAGTTCATCAATTTCTAACCCTTTTTGTAATCCATGTTTCATTAAGATTACTTGATCCACACTAAATCCGTATTCTTCACCTTGACCTTTATCAATATAAATATTAAACCGTTCTTTCGATCGTTTTTGCACTTCTATTTTTGTAATGACAGCCATACTCTCACCTCTCTATTATTTTAACATAGTCAAGGAACGTTTTTGCTTTTCAAGAATATATATAATGAGGAGGAAATAATTGTGAGAATCGCAATTTCTGGTGGTACCGGCTTTATCGGTAAATACCTTTCTACTTTTTTTATTCAAAAAGGATATAATGTTTACATTCTTACTCGAAACAAAACTACTGAAACTTCCCACCCTAACCTTCAGTATGTACAATGGACACCAGATTTACAAACCTTCCCCCTCTCTTCTATCGATGTAGTTATTAATCTAGCTGGAGAGTCTATTAATAGTAGATGGACAAAGAAACAAAAGGAATCCATTTTAAACAGTAGAATTCAAACAACAAAAGGACTCATTAAACAATTGCAAACACTTGGTACAAAGCCAAATACATTTATTAACGCAAGTGCTATTGGATACTATGGAACGTCTGAAACTGAGTCTTTTACAGAACAGCATGAGATTCCTGGAAATGACTTTTTAGCAAATACAGTATATTCATGGGAACAAGAAGCATCTAAAGCACGTTCTCATGGAATGCGAACAATCTACGCAAGACTTGGAGTTGTATTAGGCGCAGACGGAGGAGCTCTTCCCAAAATGCTACTCCCCTATCAATTCTATATTGGAGGTACAATTGGATCTGGAAACCAATGGTTATCATGGATTCATATAGACGATGTCGTTCGCCTAATTGATTTCATCATACACAAAGAAGAAATTGATGGTCCTTTTAACATCACAGCTCCCCTACCTATAAAAATGAAGGAATTTGGAGAAACCATTGCAACTATAATGAAAAAACCTCATTGGTTACCTGTCCCTTCATTTATGCTTCACACTTTATTGGGTGAGATGAGTATACTTGTACTCGAAGGACAACATGTATTACCTAGTAAAGCAATTGAACATGGGTATCAATACACATTTCCGGCAATAGACCATGCATTACAAAATGTACTTTCGCATACAATGTAGTACTTCTAAAACACAGTTTTACAGGGCCCCCTTTCAAAACTTTCATTTTCTAGAATCCGGAGCATTATTACACAAATAACCTTTCAGTTACTTTCCCTTAAATTCCATTAACATTGTAAAGTAACAGAAATGAGGTACCTATGAAAATATTGCTCAAACAAGCCATTGTCTATCCTATTACATCCCAAAAATTTCAAGGGGATGTACTCGTTATAGGAGAAAGAATTGCCGAGGTCAAGCCTTCCATTCAACCCACTCAAGATATGACAGTTATAGACGCTCGTGCTCTTCATCTTTTACCTGGATTTATTGATGTCCATACTCATCTTGGTCTCTATGATGAAGGTACTGGTTGGGCTGGCAATGATGCAAATGAAACATCTGAAGTTTCAACACCACATATCCGTTCTTTGGACGGAATCCACCCTTTTGATATTGCATTTCAAGATGCTGTACAAAACGGAATCACAACTGTTCACGTTATGCCAGGAAGTCAAAACATTATCGGTGGTACGACTTGTGTAATAAAAACAGCTGGAACTTGTATTGATCATATGATTATTCAAGAACCTGCCGGCTTAAAGATTGCCTTTGGAGAAAATCCTAAAAAGGTCCATAGTAATGGAACAAAAGAATCCATAACACGTATGGGAATTATGGGGTTACTTCGGGAATCATTCTATGAAGCACAGCACTACGGACATGAAGCTGATTTTCGAATGCTTCCTATCTTAAAAGCATTACGCCGCGAAATACCTGTACGTATCCACGCTCACCGAGCAGATGATATTAGTTCTGCTCTACGCTTTGCAACAGAGTTCAATCTCGATTTACGCATTGAACATTGTACAGAAGGACACTTTATTGTTGAAGAGCTTTCGAAACACAATTTGAAGGTTTCAGTTGGCCCCACTCTTACACGCCGTTCTAAAATCGAACTTAAAAACAAAACATGGGATACTTACCATATATTATCGAAAAATGGAGTGGAAGTTTCTATAACAACAGATCACCCTTATACACCAATTCAATATTTAAATGTTTGTGCTGCTGTCGCAGTAAGAGAAGGATTAGACGAAAAAACTGCACTAGAAGGAATCACTATATTTCCAGCACGAAATTTACGTTTAGAGGATAGAATTGGAAGCATTGAGGTTGGAAAAGACGCTGATCTCGTGTTATGGACTCATCATCCTTTCCATTATTTAGCCAAGCCTGTACTAACCATGATTGACGGAAAAATAATTTACAAAAAAAATAAAAAAAACTAGTTTATTTTTTTGACTAGATAAAGTATTATACGATTATAAACTGAATGAAACCATAATCAATTTGTGTCGTGATTATCATTTTCAAATTGATGAATGGGGAAGGCAAATGGTGCGCCACCAGCGTTAGAAACTGGTTCTAGTGGGTTCGATTCCCACCCCGAAATTTTTTAAAGATTGATATAAAAATTTCGAGGGTGGGGTGTTTTTTCGTCATGCTACCCTCGTGTGAGGAGGAGTTAGTATGTTGAAAAAACGCGACTTACACGACAGCCACGTTCTATACGAGTTAATGGTGGACCCAGCTGTCTTCCCTTTTGTGCGTCAAAAGGCTTATTCTTATGAGGAGTATTTATTTTTAACGAAACAAACGATTGAAGCTGAAGAGCGTGGGGAATTAATTTCACGCACAATTTTAGATGAATGGGGTAACCCTATCGGAACAATTACTTTATTTGATGTGCAAGAAAAAGCCGGATTTCTCGGAACATGGCTTGGCAAACCCTATCATGGAAAAGGCTATAATAAATTGGCGAAAGATTCATTTTTTAGTGAACTTTTCTATGAATTAGATATTGAAACAATCTTTATGCGTATTCGTAAAATAAATATTCGTTCTATTAAAGCTGCCGAAAAACTACAATATGTAAATCTAGCAAACGAAACAAGAAAAGCCGTTTATGATGAAATTAACGCAAATGAAGAAGTATATAACTTATATGAAATCCCAAAAGATCAATATACACTTGCTACAATGCGAGATACAACGTTCCAAGATGCTCACCAATTAAAAGAAGCGTAATCTAAATTTTTAGAAAAGATAATTAATCATTAACATTTTGCCATATACGTATATCACCCCATGTCTTTGGAAACGATAGATAGTGACTTTAGGACACGAGGTGATTTGTAATGGATAAAAAGAAACGTGACAAAACAAAAAACACATTATCTAGTACACAAGAAGTTCTCTACCAACGAGAATTTCGCAAAGCAGATCGCGCAGCGGGTTATCGCTCGAAAAGTATTTAAAGTGAGAATGAATAATTAGACGTTTTCCCCCCTAATTATTCATTCTCATTACATATTTTTTCTACGTGATAGAATAGACAAAAAAGGTTCCTTATAAATAAGGAACCTTTTTTGTGTGGATAACGTTATCCACACAATTTATAGAATTGTGAATAAATTCAACAAACCCTTCACAAGTTTATATGTTGTGACGCATAGTAAATGTTAGAATTGTGGATAGTTTTCTAAAAATTGTGGATAATGTGGATATAGTTGTTAATATTTCGACTTTACTGTTTAATGAAAGCGTAATCTTCATGTGGATAAGTTACCACTTTATCTTATAAAACAATAAAGAACCCTCTTTAAACATATAAAAGAGGGTTTCATATTAAGTAAATAATTGTGCAAGAGCAGGTGATTTAATAGGTATATGATTCGGTTCTACATGGTTTTCTGTCAAAATTGTATCCACAATATGACCAGCTGGCTCCGGACGATAAATGCTTTTCATCGCTTCTTTCATTTGAAGAAGCTTCATATCATCTTGCAATAACGCCTCTGTCTTTGCAAAAACCTCACTATCATCACGAATGACAACTGCAGCGCCTTTTCTTTCAAAGTACATCGCATTTTCATTTTCTTGTCCTGGAACAGGTTTATATAAAATGACAGGTACTTGCAATGCTGCCGCTTCACTTAACGTAATACCGCCCGGCTTCGTAATCATACAAGAAGTAACACGGAATAATTCATCGATATTTTCAACATAACCAAATACTTTTAATGCATCAGGATTTTTTTCCTGAACCCCTAATAAATCCTGTTTTAACGCTTCATTTTTTCCACAAACGACAACTACTTGTAAATCAGGTACTGACATAAATGATTGGCATAGTTCTTTTACACTTCCTAATACCCCATGAGCACCTGCTACAATTAGTAAAATCTTTTTATTCTTACATAACTGATATTTATTATATATAATGTCTGGATTGATCTTCAGCTCAAAACTACTACGAATCGGAATTCCAGTTTCAACAATTTGCTCCGCGGGCACACCAATATCAATCATAATTTTTTTTACGTGATCAGTTGCTACAAAATAACGATCTACTTCCCGATGAATCCATATTTTGTGCACACAAAAATCCGTTAATACGTTATACACAGGAATTGAAATACCTGTTTGCTTTTTTAACTCTGGTACAGCTATGATCGGAAAAGTATTAATAACAATATCCGGTTTCTCTGCTTGTAAAAGTAATTTCAAACGTTTTCTTCCAAAATTCGCATACCAAGATGCTATTTTTTTATCATAAATTTTTTCTACGCCATAATAAAACAAGCGGTATAATTCTTTTCCTATTGTATAACTTTTTAAATATAAATATTTTGTAATATCGGTTATAACTGGATGTGATTCTCCGAACAAATCGCATACAATTACATCTTTAATTCCTTTTTGGCGAAATGTTTGTTCTAATGTTTTCGCTACTTGCACATGACCATTACCGTAATGTGCAGTTAATATTAAAACCTTGGGGTTTTTTATCAAACAAATCCACTCCTAGCTTATTGTTTCTCCATATTGCATATACGACAATAGGAAAAACATTTTCCTTAAAAATTACATAAACAGATTCTAATACTTCTCTTTCAGCTATGTACCTGTCGTGGATATGCAAAGCATATAAGATTGACCCCTTAATCCTATCTGTGCTCATATCTTTACATTATACTTTCCTATAAGAGCTTTCGCAATAACTTACAAATGTTCTCTATTCCATGATACTCACTCTTTTACTTCTTAATTCTTTTTACTATTTTGATTTCCCTTTACAATTATGTAAATTTCTCCACTTATTCCTTACAAAAATATGGATATTCTATTTTCAGTATACTCTTTTCTATATACATACTCTAGGTTTTATTGTAAAGAAAGCAAAAAGCCTAATCCAATATTTGGATTAGACTGCTTGTAAAATATGTCTTGCTTGCTCTACATTTTTTTCAGTAGGTGGTTCTACATTCGCAAGTGGATACTTATGCCCAAGTGCCTCCCATTTATATACACCAAGCTTATGATATGGTAGCACTTCAACCTTCTGAACATTAGACAGGCTTTGAATAAAGCTAGATAATTTTTGTAGATCCTCTTCATTATCCGTAACACCAGGAACTAATACGTGTCTTACCCAAATTGGTTTATTTTTATCCGATAAATAACGAGCAAATTGTAAAATATGTTCATTTGGTTTCCCTGTTAATTTACGGTGTTTCTTTGAATCAATATGTTTCAAATCCAATAAAACTAAATCTGTGTAATCCATTAAAATATCTAGCTTATTTTGGAATTCTGGTTCTTCAGAATAACAACCACCCGAAGAATCAATTGTTGTATGGATTCCAACTTCCTTACATTTCTTAAATAATTCAATTAAGAAATCTAGCTGTAATAATGGTTCACCACCACTAACTGTTATACCGCCTCCAGAAGCTTCAATAAAAGGAAGGTAACATGTCACATCCTGCATTACTTCTTCAACTGTTATTTCTTTTCCTTTACCGATCTCCCACGTATCAGCATTATGACAGTATTGACAACGTAATAAACACCCTTGTGTAAATATGACATAACGAATTCCTGGGCCATCAACAGTACCACAAGACTCTACAGAATGAATTCTTCCTTTTATCATGTTACTTCCTCCTTTATTGAAGCAGCCTCCCTCTGCTATTTATAAAAAGCAGAGGGACACTTTTTCACTTACATACTTTCATGCATTGTACGATTAATTACATCGATTTGTTGTTCACGAGTTAATTTAATAAAGTTTACAGCGTAACCAGATACGCGAATTGTTAATTGTGGATATTTCTCAGGATGTTCCATCGCATCCATTAATGTTTCACGATTAAATACGTTAATATTTAAGTGATGGCCTTCTTTTACTGCATAACCATCAAGCATTGATACTAAGTTACGTACTTGTACATCATCTTCTTTACCAAGTGCTTTTGGAATAATAGAGAATGTATTAGAAATACCATCTTGTGCATCTTCATATGGTAATTTAGCTACAGATAATAATGAAGCTAATGCACCTTTTGTATCACGGCCATGCATTGGGTTCGCACCTGGTGCAAATGGTTCTCCAGTACGGCGACCATCTGGAGTGTTACCAGTTTTCTTACCGTATACAACGTTAGATGTGATTGTTAAGATCGACATTGTATGAACAGAATTTCTGTATGTTTTATGTTTACGAAGTTTATTCATAAATGTTTTTACAAGATTTACAGCGATTTCATCTACACGGTCATCATTGTTACCGTATTTAGGGAAATCTCCTTCGATTTCAAAGTCAACTGCAATACCGTTTTCATCACGAATTGGTTTTACTTTTGCGTGTTTAATTGCACTTAACGAGTCTGCTACTACAGATAGACCCGCGATACCTGTTGCCATTGTACGAAGAACATTTGTATCATGAAGTGCCATTTCAATACGTTCGTAGCTATATTTATCATGCATGTAATGAATAACATTTAATGTGTTTAAATATAGACCCGCTAACCATTCCATTGTCATATCAAACTTATGCATAACTTCTTCATAATCTAATACTTCAGAAGTAATAGGTGCGTACTCAGGACCAACTTGTGCTTTAGATTTTTCATCTTTACCACCGTTAATCGCATATAGTAATGCTTTTGCTAAGTTTGCACGTGCGCCGAAGAATTGCATTTGTTTACCAATTCTCATTGCAGATACACAACAAGCAATTCCGTAGTCATCACCGTAGTCAGCACGCATAATGTCATCATTTTCATATTGAATTGCTGATGTTTTAATAGACATTTTTGCACAGTAGTTTTTAAAGTTCTGCGGTAATTGTTTAGACCAAAGAACTGTTAAGTTTGGTTCTGGAGCTGGTCCTAAATTATCTAATGTATGCAAGAAACGGAATGAGTTCTTTGTTACTAATGCACGTCCATCTAATGCCATACCACCGATAGACTCAGTTACCCAAGTTGGATCACCAGAGAATAATTCATTATAATCAGGTGTTCTTGCAAATTTCACAAGACGTAATTTCATAATGAAGTGATCCACTATTTCTTGTACTTCTTCTTCTGTCAAAGTACCATTTGCTAAATCTCTTTCAATATAAATATCTAAGAATGTAGAAGTACGTCCAAGACTCATTGCAGCTCCATTTTGCTCTTTAATCGCTGCAAGATATGCGAAGTATAACCATTGGAATGCTTCTTGTGTATTTTTTGCAGGCTTAGAAATATCAAAGCCATGAGAAGCAGCCATTTGTTTTAACTCTTGAAGTGCACGCATTTGCTCAGATAACTCTTCGCGTAAACGCATTGTATCTTCGCTCATTACACCGCCAGTTAAATTCAAATCAGCTTTTTTCACTTCAATTAAATGATCAATACCATATAATGCTACGCGTCGGTAGTCACCGATAATACGTCCACGTCCGTATGCATCTGGAAGACCAGTAATTACACCTGATTTACGAGCCGCTTTCATTTCTGGTGTATATGCATCAAATACACCTTGATTATGCGTTTTTCTCCAGTCTCTGAAAATACTGCTAAGTTCTTTATCCATTTCGTATCCATAAGATTCACAAGCTTGTTCCGCCATACGAATACCACCATATGGTTGTAAAGAACGTTTAAATGGTTTTTCAGTTTGGAAACCAACTACTTTTTCAATATCTTTATTTAAATATCCTGGTTCATGTGATGTAATAGAAGAAACAATTTTTGTATCCATATCAAGAACGCCACCGTTTTCACGTTCTTTCGTTGTTAAATCCATTACTTGATCCCAAAGTTGTTTCGTTGCTTCAGTTGCTCCCGCTAAGAAAGATTCATCCCCTTCGAAAACGTTTACATTATTTAAAATGAAATCGCGAACATCAATCTCTGCTTTCCATTTTTCACCTTTAAAGTTTTCCCATGCGTTTTTAACATTTTCTAATACTTGAGTCATCCTAATCTCCTCCATTTTTGATTAGTACAGGACTAAGATTTTTTATATAACAGCTTACACACTTAGAATACTACTTTTTTGCTAAAGTGAACGAAATAGTTGTGACATGTTTGTGAAAAGTTGAGCAAACTACTATATGCGTAGTGTTAACTTCACTTAAAAGTCTTTATAATTAACCCTTTCCTTAATTGTATTTTTTTGGTATCCTTATATACGAGTCCTATTTTGTAATATAAGAACAATACCCATTGTAGAGCTGTAATACTCTTATCTCCTAATCTGTTATAGTTTTTATAACAGAACAAAAAAGTGTACATATGTTGTACACTTTTTTTGTTACTACTCTAAAACATCTCTTTTTCTATTCCCATCATAGAATCCACCACGGCTGCCTTCTAATACAATTAATTGCTCTAATCCTTCTATATGATCACCTATAATTCGCAAAACAGCTGGAGGATGACCTATTTTTGCAAAATGTTCACTGGGACGAATGCGATTCATCTTATCGACCTCTACACGACTTACACACGCAATTTCGAATCCTGACAGAATAGCTTTCACTTGGGCTACACAAGGTGACAGTAAAGATCTATACCCGATTTCTTTCAAACACTTACGGCTAAACGCATTCGGTACAGCGATAAGAGAGCCTACTCCTAAATCTTTTCTATCACAAGCTAAATTTAATGCATATTTAAATGCAGTTACAAGATGAAGCGGTACTCTTAAATCTAAATAATGATTTAGATCATTTAATGCGACATCCATTCCATCTGCAATAGCTTTTGCAAATGGATATAGCTCACTAGCTGGAATAACAAAATCACCGTCTATAAATAACACAATTTCTCCTTTGGCGAAATAAGTTCCAAGTGAACGCCCCACATCGTTACCCAGTGCTTCTTTATATACAATTGTTGTTGCTCCCTTGTCTTTTGCAATCGTTGCTGTTTTATCAGATGAACCATTTACAACAACGATAATTTCAAAAGGTTCAATTTTGCGAAGCTCTTCTATTACGTTTCCAATTGTTTTCTCTTCATCTTGTACAGGAATAATGACCGATAATTGCTTTCCTTTATACAACTTAGATGTAACGCCCCATCCTTGATAAAAATCTTCGAAACTTAAAGTATGATAGACACACTCTCTTTTCCTATTTCCATCATAATACCCTCCGCGCTCATCACTGCCTACTATTCGCTCCGCTACAGCTTCTATATGATCACCTATCATCCGTTTTTCAGATTGAGAAAGACCCGTTCCATACGCAGCATGCTCGGTTGGCCGAAATTTATTCGGCGTAATAACGTCAATTGCACAATGACGACTCATTCTCCATTTGCTTTGTACTAGGCGTAAATGAGCTACAATAGGATTAACGAAACATTCATATCCAATGCTTTGAACAACTTCTTTCGTCAACGCATGAGGTACAGATAATAAAGAATCAATTTTTAACTCTTCACGCTCTAACATTGCATTTAATATTTGGCGCCATACTGTCACAGAGTGCGGTTTTTGTTTCTTTAAAAATAATGCGTCCAAATTATTTAAAACGATGTCGGCTTGATCATGTAAAATTGGATTCAGGAATAATTGTAATTTTGAAGTTTGAATAGCAAAATCTCCATCTATAAATAGTAATACATCACCTATCGCATGTTTTGCACCAACCGCACGGCCAACATCATTCCCTAGTAGCTCTGTATACTTGATTACTTTACACCCTAAACGATCAGCAACCTCTTCTGTACCATCATCACAACCGTTTGCTACTACAATAACCTCTACTGGATTCAATCCTTTTACCGATTGAATAACGTCTGAAATCGTATCCGCTTCATTACATACAGGTATAATAACCGACAGCGACTTAGCCATTGTTTTCTTCACGAAACCATTTAATAGTTTCTTTCAATCCTTGTTCCCACGTTACTGTCGCTTGAAACTGCACAAGTTCTTTTAATTTCGTTACATCTGGTCTTCTATTTGGAATTTCTTCAAAACCATGTGGATATACCTCTTCGAAAGGAACTTGGACAATCTTTGAAGAAGATTTCGTTAGCTTTTTAATTACTTCTGCTACTTCTTTTATACTCTTTTCGTTCTCAGAACCTATATTAATAATCTCACCATTTACCTTCTCATCCATTGCTCGAATCGTTGCCTCTACCGCATCACTTACATACGTAAAGCAACGTGTCTGCTTTCCATCTCCATATACGAGAATGTCTTCTCCTTGTAGGGCTGCACTGATAAATCGTGGGATTACCCCTGCATACGGACCATCTTTCGCTCTTGGACCATAAATATTAAAATAACGAACAATCGTTACCGGTAAACCTTCTAATGCGTAGCCTAAACATAATGTTTCTTCTAACGTTTTACACACTGCATAACTCCAACGTATTTTAGAAGTTGCCCCGTATAATCGATCCCCCTCTTCAGAAAAGGGTGGGTTTGCCTTACCATATACTTCTGAAGTAGACGCAAAGACTACTTTCTTCTTTCCTTTTAGCGCTGCTTGTAAAATGTTTCTCGTTCCATCAAAATTCGTTTCAATAAGCTCTATACTCTTTTCCATTGTCGTTTTCACACCTAAAATTGCTGCTAAATGAAACACTACATCATGTTGATTTACTAATTCATAAATAGAATTTTTATC
This sequence comes from Bacillus sp. BPN334, assembly GCF_008368885.1. NCBI lineage: Bacteria > Bacillati > Bacillota > Bacilli > Caryophanales > Bacillaceae > Bacillus > Bacillus sp. BPN334. The sequence goes on from NZ_QOZW01000016.1 coordinate 31,731, forward strand.
TAAAACGCTTATTGGAATAACCCGAATTTCTTTCATTAACTCATCATGATATTTATTTTTTCCTTTATAGAAGTTATCCACAATCGTGACTTCATTTCCTCTTTTCACCAATTCTTCGGCTAGATGCGATCCAATGAATCCTGCTCCACCTGTAATTAAACATTTCTTACTCATACACTCACCTTCTTTATAATTCCACGTGTATCTATTACTCGCTTCATTCCTTTAAAAAGCTTCCAATCGATATTAGAGTGATCAGTTAAAATTAAAATACAATCCGCTTGTTTAATGACTTGTTCATCCAAAGAAACAGATTGGTACAACTTATCTCCAAATTTTGTAGAAGAAATATATGGATCGTGATATTCTATCTCATATCCTTCTTTTATTAACAATTCAATAATTGGTAAAGCCGGTGATTCTCTCAAATCATTTACATCTTTCTTATACGCAATTCCTACAATTAAAACTGATGCAGGTGATTGCACCATGCCTTTTACTTTCCGGACTATTTTCTCTGGCATTTCTTCATTAATCACATGTGCTGCTTCAATTAATTTACTAATTGTCCCATTCTTTTTTATTCTCCATTGGAAATATAAAGGATCTACTGGAATACAATGTCCCCCTATTCCTGGTCCTGGCCAATATGGGGTAAATCCAAACGGTTTTGTAGATGCAGCTTCAAGCGCCTCATAAAAATCAATTCCTAAACTTTCACATAGTGTGTTTAACTCATTTACTAATGAAATGTTGACTAGGCGCTGAATATTTTCAAATAACTTACACATTTCCGCTACTTTTGGAGAGCTAACAGGAACGACTACATCGAAAATTGTGCTATATAAATCCTGTACCTTTTGTTTGCACTGTTCAGTTTGTCCACTAATAACCTTTGGAATATCCTGAACGGAATATTGACTATTTGCTGGATCAATTCTCTCAGGAGAATATCCGATATAGAAATCTTCTCCTACCTTTTGGCCGCCTTGAGAAACAATCGGAATAATAACTTCCTCGAGCGTACCTGGATATGTGGAGCTTTCGAAAATGAAGGTTTGTCCTTTTTGAAGGTTTTGTTGTATATAATGCGAAGCTGAAATGAGGGCACTTAAGTCTGGTTCTCTTTGTTCATTAATTGGAGTCGGGACAGTGACAATAACATAATCACTATTTTGAAAATCAGCAATACCTTGATCCGGTGTATTTACTATTAATTTTTTTTTAGCCAATAAACTTTGTAACAATTTAGAAGAAACATCCGGAATATAACTTTCTCCTTTTACAATTGATTCTATTTTTCTAGTATCTTTATCTAATCCAAGTACTGTATGTCCTCTCTCTGCAAAATGGACTGCCAAAGGAAGGCCAACATATCCTAATCCGATAATGGCAACTGTACTACTAACATTCATTTGTATTCTCTTCTTCCTTTCTCAATTGTTGAATTATATTTCTATCCCGCTCTCCATCTGTAAAACTCCCGCGTTCGTCTGTGGATTGTAATAAATGTGCAATCGCCTCAAGTTGATCACCGAAAATACGGTCAAATGCCGGAATACGTCCATTTACAAATCCATGTTGCTCTGGGCGTACTCGATTTGTTTTTATTACATCCACAAATTCTACTGCTGTAATAGAAAATCCCTCCAAAATAGCTTTCATTTGAGCTAATGGAGGAATAACGAGAGAGTCATATCCTATTTGTTCTATTACCTTTTTATGCATAGCATGTGGTACTGCCGTTAATGAGTTATTCCATAAATCTGGTCGTTTTGCTACTAAATTCACAAAATATTTCCCCATGCTAATTGGATCTGCCGGATGAAACATATCTAATAAACACTGTAAGTCATTTAATGCCACATCATACCCATCTTCAATAGCATGTAAAAATGGAATTAGTTTTTTTCCCGGAATAACAAAATCACCATCGACAAATAAACAAATATCGGCCGTGGCATGCATAGCGCCTATCGCTCGGGCCACATTATGCCCGAGAGCCTCCTCGAATTCAATAACGATCACATTCTCTAACTTTGCTTGTTTACTTGTCTCAATATCAGCTCCATTCGCAACCACTATAATTTCATCTACACCTGCTTTTTTTACTTCTTGTATAACAGACCTTATCGTCATTTTCTCTTCTGATACGGGGATGATCGCACTATATTTCGCTTTTTTCTTTTGTAATACAACTGGTTTATACTTTCCTATAAACCCTCTATCCCTATTTCCTTCCGAAAAACCACCACGCTTACCATATATTTCGATTACGTATTGCAGAGCACGTAAATGATCTCCCATAATACGACTAGTCGCTTTCGGATAAGGCGAATCGGGTGATGTACCAGTATGCACAGGACGCACTTTATTTGTATGAATAACATCGACCGAAGCCGTATCGACAATATCTACTCCTCTAGACATCGCCATCGCTTGAAACAGCGCTGGATCTGCTAAATTCCACCAACCAAATTTCTGAATAACTTCCCTACTCATTGCATGTGGAATTGCGATTAAAGATCCAACAACAAAATCTTTTTTATTCAAATAACGATTCAACATACACTTGCCAACTGTCGTATAATGCGGTCTCATCTTTAAATAAACGGACCATGTTAAATTATTCACAAAAATTTGGTGGCCTTGCTGAATTCCTTTTACGAAACGTTGCAACTCTTTGCTATCAATGACGATATCACCATCTAAAAACAAAACAATGTCACCTTTCGCTTCTCTTGCTCCGATTGCCCGTCCAACATCATTGCCAAGAGAATAGTGATAATAAATGACATGGCAATGATGTTGTAACGCTATTTCTTTTGTCCCATCTGTCGATCCATTATCAACTACGATAATTTCATAAGGTTCGAGCTTCTCCACTTCTACTAAAACTTGTGATAAAGTACTCGCTTCATTATGTGCTGGAATAACAACTGATACTCTCATATTTGTATCACGCTTACCCTTCCAAGCGAACATAAGCAATAATAGGAGTACGCACAACTACATCTTCCGGTGTTCCATAAGAAGGAGAAGTACGAACACTTACTGCCCCATCTGTCACAGATAACAGAATACCTGCAACAATTTCAACAGCTGTCACAACTTGCACTAACTCACCAACATGGTTACGCAATTCATCAGTAAATAACATATATAAATCTCCTTTCTTACGCTTCTTTAATTGATATAATACTTGTAAATGGTACTAAAACTTCAGTTCCGATTCCTTCTTGCAGTGTTAAGAAATCATCACCAACTGCTACAATCACACCTGTTAGCTGTCCAACCGTCACAGTAATTTCGACGTTTTTACCTAAATATTGCTTTGCAATTTCTTTAAACGGTGATGTATTACATTCTTTTAATATGTTACAAATAATAGATTGAAATTGACTTGATTCAATAAATTCTTCCGTAGCTTTCTTTGAATTTCTTTGAATAAACCTTGCAAAGTTTTGCGAAAATAAAATTCGTTCCACAGCAGGTAATAATTTGTCATCTAAAAAATAGCCTAATTGTCTATTAAATAATCGAGATAATTTATGCCAATATTTTTTGAACAGACACATATACTTCTCCTCCTATTATTTTTTAAAGTTTAAAAATTACATCCATACATCTTAATGTATACAGAGCAGGCTTTTTTTGTGATAGGTAAGGCATACATTTTCAAAGAAACAATCTTTTCTAGTCACATAAAAAAGATAGATGGTATCCCATCTATCTTTTTGTATATTTTAATTTTTAATTGTAACTATCGCAGAGACACTGTAATAAACCGCTCGTGGTAATTCTGCCTGCTCACTTATAGAAGCTGTAACAAGTGAACCACCACTTACCGAGAAATACTTAACAGCTTCTAAAGGAATACCATCTTCTTTTACATCAATATGCGTTCCATCTCGCCAATCTATTTTCTGCATTGTTGCTGAAAGGTCCCCAGTCACTTTACCAAATTCTTTACCATCCATCCCTAAAAAGATTCATTCCCACTTTGTTAAACTTAGTACTTGTTTCAACTCTCCAATTTTCTTTCCATCTACATTAGAAAAAGTATAGAAATTGCGTAATCCCTTCTCCTTTTGAACACGCAATAATTTTTCTCCCGAGTGATTATACAAATAAAATTGTTGCTTATGTAGTCCCTTAAAAAGAAACGAAAGTACAGCTTGCCATACACGTTGAATAACCAAATCATACTCTTCTTTTAAAAATCCTAATGCACTGCCATCTAATCCAAAGTACGTTATTACTTGAAATACCCCTACCTCTTTGCGAACAACAAATTTTTTTTGCTCAAATAATTCAGAAGTCTCTATATTATAATTTTCCTGTTTAAGCATTTTTGACCTTCGTTTTTCCATAAAACTATATATTAATAATCCAAATGCTGGTAGTACAACACTTATTAATTTCAGATTTTCTTTCTCCGAAGTGAACAGCCTTCCTTTTTTATATTCCATCACTAATACAATTGCGACGATAATCCATACAATGACAGATACAAAAAATATGCGTTTTGCATTACGTGCGTGATGCTTATGTATACTCATGTCCCTCCCCCCTTTTCCATTTATCCCGCATTAACTGGCAGTAAGGCCCCCACTGATTAAAGTTTCACTTTATTTCATTATCTCATTGCCCCCTACACTTCCTCAATAAAAAAAGACCATCCAATAGGATAGCCTCTTACACTTCAATATTTCGCAACATCGTATAAATGTCGTTATTCACTTTACCAAACGATTTAATGTTGTTTTGAATGTTAGATAATAAAACGACATACACACTTCCGTTTTTACTAAATCCATTTAAGCAATTCCATCCTGGCATTACACCGTGATTTGAATAACTACCTGGGTCTACGTACCAACCAAATCCGTAATCTTTTTTTCCGCCTGTAAACATTTGATCATAGCTCTCTTTTGAAATTAACTTCCCAGAGAAGAGTGCTTCATTAAATAAATATAAATCATGTGCACTTGTATATATATCACCACAACCATATAGTTGTGACATACTTGGAATATTAGGTGTTGTCATATTGTTATTTACTATTTTATAACCTGTCGATGGAAACCTTGTTTGCTCTAACGCTTTACCGAAACCAGAATGTTTCATACCCGCAGTAGCAAAAATATGTTGTTTAATATATTCTTCTAACGGTTGTCCACTTACCTTCTCAGCGATGTAGGCAAGTATCGAATAGTTCGAATCGGAATATTTCCATTTCTCTCCTGGACCCCCAACACGCTTTTGCTTTCCTATTCGTTTTATCAATTCTTCATGAGAAATATCCTCTGTTCCCTGCTCATACTCTGGGATTCCTGATGTATGTGTTAGTAAATGTTTTAACTGAATACCATTACCTTGAGGGAAATCTGGAATATACTTTGCAACCGTATCCTCTACGTTTAATTTATTTTGATCCTTTAATTGCATAATAGCAGTCGCTACAAATGCCTTTGAAATAGAACCAATATAAAAAGTTGTCTCTGAATTATTCGGTACTTGTTTCTCTTTGTTCGCCATACCGTATCCCTTATTTAAAAGAACTTTTCCGTTCTTCACAATAACAGCCGTCCCGCTAAATCCTGCGTTTTGTAAATATTGATCTAATTGAGCGTTTTCATTAATTTCTTGAGGTGGTCCCTCAGCAGGCTTTTCCACAGCTTGTACTTGCTTTACTTGTTCTTCCTGCTCTTTTTGTTTTTGTGCTTCTTGCTTCTTCTTTTCTTCTTTCTTTTTTAGCTCTTCTTGTTTCTTCATTTCTGCTGCTTTTAAAGTTTCTTCTTTCTTATTATGCGCAACAATTTTTGTATACATGAAATATACAACTGAAAATAGTAAGACGAGAATGATTGTTCTTTTTATGTATACAATCGGCCGACGTGCTTTCCCATTCGCATTATTTTTTTCCTGATCCATGATTGCTTTTTTCCCCTTATTTACCGATAATTTAATTCCACTACACAAGATTCATTCCGGATCTTTTTCATAGATTTTTGACATTCCATTCGACGTCATCCCTACTTTATCACGCACTACCCATATTACCAACCTATATGTATGAAAAAGAAAAAGAAAATTTACAAAAGTAAGATTCCCGTTAAATTGTTAACAAAAAAAGAGGATATCCTCTAAAAAAATTGATGTTATCAATCTTTTGGGATATCCTCTTATCTCATTATTTATACGTGTTTTTTCATATCATCGGCAACGGATTCAACATTTGTACCTACGATAACTTGGACACTCGTGTTACTTAATTTCATAACACCTTTTGCACCAGCACGTTTTAATGCTGCTTCGTTTACTTGACCAGCATCTTTCACTTGTAAGCGTAGACGTGTTGCACAGTTATCAATAACTGTTAAGTTTTCTTTTCCACCTAAAGCTGCTACGTAAGTTTCACCAATTGAACCTGCAACTGGCGCATCATCCTCTTCAGCTAACTCATCGTCATCTTCACGACCAGGAGTTTTTAGGTCGAATTTCTTAATTAAGAAGTAGAATACTACAAAGTAAATTACTGCGTAAATTAAACCGATTCCCGCTAGCAATACTGGTTTTGTTGCAATACCGAAGTTTAAGAAGTAATCAATTGCACCGGCACTAAATGTGAAACCATCGTGAATGCCAAGTGATGTTGTTACAAATAAAGAAATACCTGTTAACACGGCATGAATACCATATAATACTGGTGATAAGAACATGAATGAGAATTCAATTGGTTCTGTAATACCAGTTAAGAATGAAGTTAATGCTAGACCACCTAACATACCTGTAACCATTTTACGTTTTTCTGGTTTAGCAGCTGCAATCATTGCGAAACATGCTGCTGGTAAACCGAACATCATAACTGGGAAGAAACCAGTCATAAACATACCTGCTGTTTTATCCCCTGCAAGGAAGCGAGCAATATCACCATTTACAACATTACCTGCTGCATTTGTAAAGTCACCAAATACGAACCAGAAGTATGTGTTCATTACGTGGTGTAAACCAATTGGAATTAATAGACGGTTTAATAAACCAAATAGACCTGAACCAACTGCACCTAAATTAACAATTCCATGAGCTAATGCATCGATAGCATTTTGAATTGCTGGCCAAATTTGAGCGAATAGAATTCCTAATATTAGCATCACAACCGATGTAACAATCGGAACGAAACGTTTTCCAGCAAAGAAACCTAACCATTCTGGAAGTTTAATCTTATGGAATTTATTATAAAGGAATCCTGCTATAACGCCGACAATAATACCACCTAAAACTTTCATATCCACTTTAGTCGATAATTCGGCGGCCTTAGATACTTGTGTCATTGTATCTGCCAGCTTAGATGGATCTACATTTGCGCTATTGCCTATTAAATCTTGAACTTTACCTAATTTATCTTGTAATTCTACAGTAGAATATCCCTTACTAAGTGCATCAATACTGTTTTTCATAACCAGATAACCAATTGCACCTGCAAGACCTGCTGCACCACTACCATCCACTGAAAGACCGATTGCAATACCAATTGCAAAAATAAGTGCTAAATTATCAAAAACCGCTGCGCCGGCCTGTGCCATAACAGGAATATCAAATACATCCGGTTGCCCTAAACGAAGCAATAATCCTGCTGCTGGTAGTACGGCGATTGGAAGCATTAACGCTTTACCAATACGTTGTAAAAACTGCAACATTTTAATTCCCCCTATCAAATTTATGAAATCGTTATCATTATAAGTACGCCTTAGAAAACGCTTTCTATTTACATAACCATAATAACATATAGTTGTATAGATGTGTAGTTTTTATTTTCGAATTTTTTATGGATAAATCTCCTATTTCCAAACTGTTATATAAAAGGAAAATTATCCTTTTTTAATATAGAATACTCGAAACGAAATACCTACTATAGTACATATAACTTTCGTTTTATCATTCCACCTTTTCATGTTATTATTTATTTCCGAGCATATCGGGAAAAGTAAACGTAGTTAATTCGAAATAGGAGCGTTGGTACTATGCAGTGCATTGAAACAAACAACTTACAACAGTTGTTAGAACAAGTAAAACCATATACGAAAAAAGGAAAGCTTGCTACTTATATCCCCGAACTAGGAAATGCAAATCCGGCTGATTTAGGGATTGCCATTTTCCATAAAGAAACAGAATACATCCATGCTGGCAACTCACAAACACTATTTACTCTTCAAAGTATTTCAAAAGTAATTACACTTGCACTTGCCCTTTTAGATCGTGGTGAAGAATATGTATTTTCTAAAGTTGGAATGGAACCAACTGGTGACCCATTTAATTCTATTATTAAGTTAGAAACGACAAGTCCTTCTAAGCCACTTAATCCAATGATTAATGCAGGGGCACTAGCTATTACAAGTATGTTAACCGGAAATGATAATGAAGAAAAAATGGAGCGCATCCTTCATTTTGTACGTGAAATAACAGATAATCCTACTATTAATTATTCTTCTAAAGTTGCCAATTCAGAATTAGAGACAGCTTACTTAAACCGTTCACTTTGTTACTATATGAAACAAAACGGAATTATCGATTGTGACATCGAAGAACTTATGGATTTATACACTCGTCAATGTGCAGTTGAAGTAAACTGTATCGATTTAGCGCGTATCGGCTTAATTTTTGCGATGGATGGCTATGATCCATATAAGAAAAAACAAATTATCCCTAAACATATTACAAAAATCTGTAAAACATTTATGGTTACATGCGGTATGTATAACGAGTCTGGTGAATTTGCGATTCGTGTTGGTATTCCAGCCAAAAGTGGTGTAGCTGGTGGTATTTTCGGCTGCGTAAAAGGAGAAATGGGAATTGGTATTTTCGGACCAGCTTTAGATGCAAACGGAAATAGTATCGCCGGTTTTAAAATTCTTGAACTTCTTTCTGCTCAAGAAGGTTGGAGCATTTTTTAATTCAGAGTTATCCTGCTATACTAGCAGGATTTTTTTATTTCATAAAACCCTCAATTTTATCAGCTATCCATATCCTTACAAAAACCGTACTGAAAGTTTCTCTATATCATGCATATTTGCTCCCCCCTCCTGAATAATATAGTACAACCTAGCGCTATATGTGGAGGTGTGAAAGATGAAACTAATATTTCAAATGGAAAAACAGCCTGTTCTTGAAAAAACAATTCTCCTTTTTATATTGAGTATTGTAGAAAGCTTGAAGTTAAAAGTTGTTTCACTCGATGAAGCTCACCGATACATATTCAATTTAGAAGTGCTTGAACTACTAATGGATCGAAACATCGATGATCAAGTACTTGAACTCATCCACTTCGGAATGGGACTTGAAGACATTCATCATGTGCTTCCTGAAGAACTTGAACATACTATTGAAGAATTAAAGTGGCTTTGCATTCAAGTGTTAAGTGAGTACAGTATGCATGAAGAATCGGAACAATTAATTGAAGATATACGTTAAAAAAGCACCTATGTAGGTGCTTTAATATTTATAAAAACAGTAACGTTTCGGTAATTGCGCATCCGGTGTCGATATATGCAATTCATTCGAATATTTCCGAGGAAATGCTCGAACATTGTATGTTACAATAACTGATCTATCCCAATAAAAACTAATAGCATGCCCGCAATAACAGTAGCCCATTTCCCTAAGTATGCTGCTAAAAATCTTTTTCCTACATACGCAAAACCACTAATACAAATAAAACTAAACACCCCAGAAATAGTTGCTGTAAGCCACAGATTCAAGTTTGTTACCCCAGCATCAAATCCACCTGCAATATTATTAATAGACAATGCAATCCCTAAAACAATTGCTTCTGAAAAACTAATTGTTTTAGAACCATCAAAATCTGCTTTTTCTGGATCACGTAAAATTCCCATAAGTACATTACCATCGTTAGAACCTACAGTATTTCTTTGCCCCAAGAAAGGCTGACACAAAATAAACATCCCGATTATTCCTAAAACGATTGCTCCAATCAGGTTTGCAGTAAACTCTGAAATAAGTAACGCTATCCAGTTCCCAAAAAATCCAGCTAACAAAGTAAATAAAAACCCCAAAAATGCGATGATAAAATTGTTAAGCCACGAAATTCGAATTTTACGAATGCCATATGCAATCCCAACACCTGCATTATCTAAATTAGAAGCAATCCCGATTAAAAAAATTGAAAATAGACCTGCCGTACTCATAAACAGCCACCCCTTTTTCTCACTTTTCCATGCATCTTATGAAAATGTTGAGCAACTGTGCCTGTCTGTTTCATATACATGTAATAAATGCTCAACATTTTTTCAACAATAAAAAAGGAGTGCCTTCACTATGCCTAGAGAAAATCCAAATGAGCGGCTTAGTACATTAATAAAAAAACTTTTAAAAGAACGTGCCTTATCCATGCGCCAATTAGGAATGCATACAAATATTGATCCCGCAACAATCTCAAGAATTATGAATGGTAAACAACCGCCAAAACAAAAACATCTACAAAAATTTGCAGAATGTTTGCAAGTTCCACCCCAATTGTTATTTGATGAAATGTATCCTGATTCTCCTCACATTAATAAAGAGAAGACGGATATGTACACGTCTCTTGATACAATTCAGCAAACGCTGCAATCCTCTAACTTATTCGATTTCGACTATACAACAACTCGCGTAAAACAAGAACTTGAAAACTATGAACGCTATGCTCAGACAACAGAAGGCGAAAAACGTATTCATGAAAGTTTCGCCAGTAAATTAGAACAAATTGATAGCGCTGGTCCTTTTATTGAACAATTAACCGATATGTATCAACAATTTTGCAATGAAACTATCTCAAAAGAAGAACGTGCAGTTCTTGGAGGCGCATTACTGTATTTCATTTTATCGACAGATATTATTCCCGACTATCTCTTTCCAATTGGCTATTTAGATGATGCAATTGCTGTTGAATTAGCGAAAGAGAAATTAATCGAACTAAAACGAAAGACATAGAAAAATAAAGAACTATTTCAGTTGTTTCTGTTCAACTCTGAAATAGTTCACTAAAAAATCGTACAAGTATACATACCTGTACGATTTCAACACACTAATCTATTTTTTTGTATGACACCATTCATATATAAATGCTGTTATTACTTTTGTAAATTCAATTAACTGTTCTACTTCAACTTTCTCATTTATTGAATGAGCTTCTTCTAATGTACCTGGTCCGTAAATAACAGCTGGAATATGAAATTCACTAAACCAACCACCATCCGTTACCGTTGCAGACATATCTAAAATTGCATTTTTAGATAGAATTGATTCGTGCACTGAGCTAAGCGTTTTTACTGCTGCATGTTCACAATCTACTTCTAAAGAAGGGAAAATTTCGCCACGATCCACAATCATTGATTCTCCGCCCCACTTAAATTGTGGTGGATTTTCACTTAACCATGGATCGGCAGCCGCTACTTTCTCAATATACTCTTCAATTTCTTTTATTATTTGTTCATATGTTTCATTCGGATAGAAGTGCACCGTTATCCATAACCGGCACTCATCTGCAATAAACGCTGCATGACGTCCGCCTTCAATAACAGCTGGATTAATTGTTGTTGTTCCAGATGGATAGCCTTCATATGTTTTCATGACTGCCCAATGACGCTCTAATTCTTGTAAACTTTGCACAATTTTCATCATTTTTTCAATTGCACTCGCTCCGAATAAACGTCCTCCAGCATGAATCATTTGCCTGCGTGTTGCATCATGAAACGTCTGGGGGCTTTTCACAGTAATCCATCCAGTAATTACGCCGCCCTGTCCTTGCATATGTAAATCACTTGTATCCACTACGACTGCAAAATCAGCATCATAACCTCTTTTGCAGCATTGAAGTGTACCTGCCTCTCCCACTTCTTCCCCAATTACGGATTGAAAGATTAAATCTCCAGGTAATTCAATACCAGCTTCTTGTAAAAGCTGAATAGCAAATAGCGCTCCAGCCAGTCCCCCTTTCATATCTGCCGCACCACGTCCAACTAACCAACCATCTTTTATAAATGGTTCAAACGGATTTGTATCCCACGCCTCATCTGCTGACACTTCAGCTACATCCACATGTCCATTAATAATAAGACTTTTATGTGTGTCACTTTCTATCCCTTTTCTCACCCCAACAACGTTCGGGTCATTCGGATATACATCCCATTTATCAACACTAAAATTTCGTTTTCTTAGAAAATCTGCAACAAATTCTTGCACCTCATTTGTATTCCTCGCCGGCGGTGCTGGTGTTTCAAAGCGAATTAAAGTTTTTGTAAGCTCTAGTAACTCATCTTTTCGTAAATCAATCTGTTCTAATAGCTGTGAAACTTCTTGATTCATCGCTAATTCCCCTTTGCATACATAGTATGTTTCCAGCTTTATTGTCACAAAAAAAGAGACTGTTTACAATTTTACAGTCTCTTTTTTTAGCATAAGTTTCTACTATATTTATAAACTTTCTGCCTCTGTTTTATTTGTTTTTTCAATATGTTCTACCTTACGTGCCTGATTTCTTGTCGCACGGTAAAACAGTAAACAAACAATCATAAATGGAATACCACAATATAATGCCATTCTTTGTTCTGGAATAAAAGCCATACCAACAATTACTGTTACATTTAATACTAACGCAAGCAGTGGTACAAATGGATACAGCGGTGTTTTAAATTTCAAGTCCTTCACATCCCCGCCCTGCTTAATGTATGACCTTCTAGCCAATAAGTTAGATAGAGCAATAGATGCCCAAACTAATATCGCCCCAAACCCAGCAATAGAAAGTAGCCATAAATAAACTGTATCTTCCGCATAAATACCTGATAGTAATGAAAGGCAACCTACAATTGTACTTACAATCAATGCATAAATAGGAACACCATTTTTAGATAACTTACCGAAAATTGGACTAATCATGCCTTGGTTAGACATAGACCATAGCATACGAGAAGTTGCATATAATCCTGAATTCGCAACGGATAGAACCGCTGTAATAATAACGAAATTTATAATATCGGCTGCATAAGGAATGCCAATTTTATCAAATACAACTACGAATGGACTTTCTATCACTCCTGCTTGCTGCCAAGGGAATAAGCCTGCAAGAATGAAAATAGATAATACAAAGAACACAAGTATACGCCAAACTGTATTATTAATTGCCTTCGGGATCGTTTTCTCTGGATTTTCACTCTCTCCAGCTGCAATACCAACTAGTTCCGTTCCTTGGAAGGAAAAATTAACTGCAATCATCGTAATTAAAATGGCTGATAATCCATTTGGAAACAACCCACCATAATCAGTAAAGCTAGAGAACATCGGTGCAGGTTCGTTTCCTTTCATATCTAGAAAACCAAACATTGCTGCCCCGCCTAAAATAATAAATGCAATGATTGTAATTACTTTAATACTTGCAAACCAAAATTCAACTTCTGCAAAACTTCTTGAAGATAACGCATTGATAGCAAAAAGAAGCACCGCAAACACTACACACCAAATCCATGACGGTACATCAGGAAACCATCGTTTCATTAAAATACTAACTGCAATCAGTTCAATACCTATCGTAGCAGACCAGTTTAGCCACGACATCCAGCCGACTACATAACCCGCTGCAGGGGAAATGTGCTTTGTAGCATACGTTTGATAAGATCCTGCGTCAGGCATCGCAACAGCTAACTCTCCAAGACAGAGCATCGTTAAATACATAACAAATCCTCCAACAAGATACGCTACAATCGCTCCTCCAGGCCCAGCTTCATGAATTGTATACCCAGATCCTAAAAAAAGACCGGTACCAATAACTCCTCCAAGTGCAATCATAAATATGTGCCTGCTTTTCAATTCCCGTTTTAACCCTTGGTTTTGATCCATCATATAAATCCCCCCTTTTCCCTTTGGAAACCCATTTCATGTAAGCGTTTTTAAAAATATTCATAATAAGAATAATTATTGAAAAGAGCAAAATACATAGTATCAATCACTACCTGTTATTAAAAGATCATCCCTCACTGTTATTAATAACTTTTTATCAGCGATAGCTTGTCCTTCTACTACTTCTAATGATTCGATATATCCACTGATCCCTACTTTAATTTCTACTTTCTGTTTATCTATTGTTTCAATTAACGCTAATTTCTCCCACTCGTATACGTAAGAACTTTCCGTAACAAATAACTTCTCTACTTTCCCATAACAAGGACTATACACGCCTTCTATAACCATCTTCACTTTATAAACTCCTCCTTCTTATTAATTGGTACTGAAACGTTGCATATCCCTCCTTTAGAGATTTCAACTATTATTTATGCAAAATGCGTACCAATCTCCAATTCCTATTTAAAATGAAGGTTTCTCAAAAAAAAATCTTCATAACCGCAAAATTTTTCTATCATTTGAGAAATTTTAAAGAGAAAATAGCAAAAAAATTTTGCGATTTTATAAGAATTTTAATAAAATTATAAAAAGTCAGTCTTCATAGGGTGAAATGAGGAGAAGATAATCTATGCGTACAGAAGAAATTAATTTTAAACAGATCATTGAAATGAATATGCTATATGAAACTTTACTTAATGAGCTCGATATCGGGATTCATATTATTAATGAGGAAAGTAAAACGATTATCTATAACCGCAAAATGATGGAAATTGAATCAATGGAACGCTCAGATGTGCTATATAAAAGTCCTATAGAAGTATTCGCATTTGAAGAAAATAAAAATAGTACTCTTATAGAGGCATTAAAATTAGGAAAAACAAACAAAAATATAAAACAAACGTATTTTAACAATAAAGAGCAAGAAATTACAACGATTAACAATACTTTCCCTATAATAGAAAACGGAAAAATTAAAGGCGCTATTGAAATTTCAACAGAGATTAGCCATTTCAAACAAACGATGAAAACGAACCTTTCTCGAAAACAAAATAATAAATTTACCTTTGATCACATAATCGGTGATTCTAATGCTCTTCAATCTGTCATTACAGAAGCAAAGAGAGTAATTCGTACATCCTCATCCATACTTCTCGTAGGAGAAACAGGGACCGGTAAAGAACTATTTGCACAAAGTATCCATAATGAAAGTCAACGTTCAACAAAACCATTTATTTCACAAAACTGTGCCGCTATACCTGATACACTCATGGAAAGCTTATTATTTGGTACGAACCGAGGTGCATTTACAGGAGCTATCGATAAAGCTGGTTTATTTGAAGAAGCAAATGGAGGAACTTTGTTATTAGATGAGATCAACTCATTAAGTCCAGCACTTCAAGCGAAGTTACTACGAGCTATACAAGAAAAAACAATACGAAGAATCGGAGGCACACAAGAAAAAGAAATTGATGTTCGTATTATAGCAACTATTAATGAAGATCCTCTTGAAGCTATTACACACAATCGATTACGGAAAGACTTATATTACCGATTAAGCGTCGTTACTTTATGTCTCCCGCCTTTACGTGAACGAAAAGAAGATATTCCTGATCTTGTGCAGCACTTTATCGAAAAGTACAACATTCAATTTGGACTTGGCGTAACGGATCTAGATGTACATGTAAGAGAATTCTTGTATGCATATGATTGGCCTGGAAACGTACGAGAATTGGAACATATCATTGAAGGTTCAATGAATTTAGTTGAAGATGAAAATATCATTACAGCTTTTCATCTTCCCACTCGCTTTCGTGAACAAATAAAAAAAGAATTCAATATGCAACCTTCCCTAACTAATAACGATGCTGATGCACCTAAAACGTTAAAGCACACAATAGAGGCAATGGAGAAGAACTACATCAATCAAATTCTGACAGAGTATCACGGTAATATCTCACAGGCTGCAAAGTTTTTAGGATTAAGTAGGCAAAACTTACAATATCGAATTAAAAAATTGCATTTACACATATGAAATGAAGTGAAGCTTTAATCTGTGGAGGTTTTGTCTACCCTCACCAATTGGACTTTTATTGCCTGTTAATGCAGGATAAATCTGCTTCCAAGCGCAAATATAAATTGGAAAAATATGCTACAATAAACATATAACATACTAGAAAGGAACGATATATATGAGTAATGATAACAAATTAAAGTTATTACAATACTTAGCCTTCTTCCCTACCATTGTATGTATGATGTTACTAGTTGATATGAATGCTTATCCTTATGCAAAACTATTAGCAACAATTAGCGGCTCCTTTGCAGCTATTATGCTTGCTGCTTTTTGGAATTTGAAGATACGTATGAAGAAAGAAAAATCTTCTTAATGCCAAAACAATAAAAAAATCGAGCTTACACAGCTCGATTTTTTTACTGTTTATTAAAACTCAACATTCTCCAAATACAAACCACTTGCCTCAGCAAGACAATTAATTTGATTACGTTGTTTTTCCTCTAAAATATTTGGGATTGTGTCCGCATCTAATTGTCCTAATCCAACTTCAATTAATGCTCCAACAATTTTTCTTACCATGTTATGAAGGAATCCGTTACCACTTACTCTAATTTGTACAAATCCTGCTTCTTCCATCACTTCAAGTGTATATACTTCTCGAACCATAGACTTTTTCTTTGATTTCGCATTTGAAAAAGCAGTAAAATCATGTGAACCAACTAAATGTTTCGCAGCTTCTTTCATGCTTTTCATATTTAATTTTTTATTCACATGCATGCTGTATTTACGCATAAATGGATTTGTATGCTCTTCATTCCAAATTTTATAAAGATATGTTTTTGCTTTAGAATTGTAACGAGCATGGAAGCGATCTTGTACTTCTTCTACACTCGTAATGCTAATATCGTTGGGTAAATATTGATTTAAATATTTTTTCACTTTATGTTCCACTAACTTCTCATCACTTTGAAAGTTAGCAACTTGATTCAAAGCATGTACACCCGCATCTGTTCTACTGCAACCGATAATTTCAATTTCTTTTCCGATCATTTCAGATATGACACTCTCGATTTTTCCTTGAATTGTATTATCGTTATTACCGAGACGTTGCCATCCTTTAAAACGTGCACCATCGTACTGAATCGTTAATTTATAATTATTCATTTTACTCTCCTTCATAGAAAATATTCCCTCATATCGTGAGGGAATATGAATACACTTTACTTTCTAACAAGCTTCACTACATTTTCTACATGAGCTGTATGTGGGAACATATCAACTGGTTGTACATATTCCACTTCATAACTCTTCATTAATGCTTGTACATCACGTGCTAATGAAGAAGGATTACAAGATACGTAAACAACTTGTTTTGGTTTCACTTTTAAAATTGTTTCCAGTAATTTATCATCGCAACCTGTACGAGGTGGATCGACAACAATTACATCTGGACGCCATCCTTCTTTTACCCATTTCGGTAACCATTGTTCAGCTTTACCTGCTTCATATTTCGTATTTGTAAATCCGTGACGCTTCGCATTTTTTCTTGCATCTTCAATCGCTTCTGGAATTACATCCATACCACGTACTTCCGCTGCATCATTTGCAAGCCAAAGACCGATTGTACCAACACCACAATACGCATCTACAATTTTCTCATCGCCTGTTAAAGCAGCTGCTTTTTTCGCTTCATCGTATAAAACAACTGTTTGTTCTGGATTTAACTGGAAGAATGCACGTGCTGATAATTCAAATGATAAATCACCTAGTGTTTCTTGAATTACTTCTTTTCCAGCTAATTTAAATGTTTTATCACCGAAAATAACAGATGTTTTACGCCAGTTTACGTTTTGCATAATTGATTTAACAGCTGGCATCTGTTTTTGTACTTCTGCGATAAATTGATCTTTATTTGGTAATTCTTCTTTTGTTGTAATAAGTGTAACTTGTACTTCCCCTGTTTGAACTGCAGTACGTGTCACAATTGTGCGTACTAAACCTTTTTGTTTTTTCTCATTGTAAATAGAAACATTTAATTTTTCTAATATACGTCTTACAACTTTTGTCGCTTCATTCGTTGCTTTATGTTGAATCATACAGTGAGCAATATCAATTAACTGATGTGAGTTTTGCTTATACAGCCCTGTAATAACCTTTTCGTCTTTACGTCCCACTTGTAATTGACTCTTATTACGATAATGCCATGGGTTTTCCATACCAAGCGTTGGACGAATTTTTTCTTCCAAACTGTTGTTCATATACTTCTCGAATGCTTGTACAACGATATCACGCTTTTGATTTAATTGTTCTTTATAATCTAAATGTTGCAGCTGACAACCGCCACACTCTTCATATACCGGACATGGTGCTTTCACACGATGTGGTGAAGCTTTACGAACTTTTTTCACTTTCGCTTCAGCGAAGCCACGCTGAATTTTCGTTGTTTCAGCAACAACTTCTTCTCCTGGTAATGCCCCTGGAATGAAAACAACTTGTCTCTTAAAATAACCAACGCCTTCTCCGTTAATCCCAAGACGTTTAATTGTCACAGGAAACGTTTGACCAACTTCCAACTTACTCTCATGTTGCTTTTGTATCATTATTACACCTCTACTCTATACTTTTCCATAAATATAACGCTGCATAACTGCAGTATGGTTCACACTCTTGTTTCACTTTTTCTAAAAATGCATCATCAGGTTTATCATCTAATTGAAATACACCTTGCACTGCACGCTGAATCCCAATGTCCGCTTTCGGAAACATATTTTTCCGTCCAAGCCCAAACATTAAAAAATTTTGCACTGTCCATGTACCAATCCCCCTAATTGGTAACAATTGTGCGGAAACCTCTTCATCCGCCCTGGTTTCTATACTCGCTAAATTTAATGTACCGCTGACAATACTTCGACCTAACCCTACTATATATTCAGCCTTTCGCTGACTAAACTTCTGCTCTCTCAATTCTTCTATTGAAATATTTGCTAATATTTCTGGAGTGGGGAAAAAGAATACACCGTTCTTCTCTGTTCCATACCGTTTCACAAACTGTTCTGTTAACACAGTAGCAAATTTCAAATTTATTTGTTGATGAATGATACAGCGAAGAAGACAAGCAAAATAATCAAACTCTAAAATAATTGGAGTATAAGCATATGTTTCAAATAGTGGACGTAATGATGTGTTTAAAAAATGATTTTGTATATCTTGAAACGGTTCATTCCAATGAAAAATGGCCCTCATTCGTTTCATGACTTTCTCCGGATCTCCTGCCTGACTAGAGATCCAAAACTGTGGATTTTGAACAGTACCAATCCCTTGCAAGCGAACAACAATCTGTTCCTCGTCTATACAAAGCGGGACATAAATGACTTTCTCATCTAATTGAATGACGTTAAGAGGATCAAAAGATAAACGTTTTAATACTTCTTCAAAATGATACGGATACTCTAACGTAACATGTTCGCTCCACATACGTTTCCCCATCCTTTTTACACATCATTATAGCATGAGAAAACCGCAAGCATACATGCTTACGGTTGATTGCTTTTTACTAAGTCATCTAGACTTTTAAAATGATACCCTTTCTCGCGCAAATCATCAATGATTTTCGCAAGTGCTTCTGCATTATCTTTTGATATTGCATGAAGTAATAAAACAGATCCTGGATGAATCATCGTCATTACATTATTATGTGCATATTGCCATCCTCTTTGCTCGTCCACTTTCCAATCCAAAAATGCAAGTGACCAAAATACATTATAATAGCCCATTTCTTTCGTAAGAGCCAATGTTCTTTCACTAAATACGCCGCGCGGCGGACGTACATATTTTACTTCTTTTTGCCCCGTTACTTTTTTAATCTCTTCCGTTACACTCGTTAATTCTTCACGAAGTTTCGCATCATTTACCGTTGTAAAATCAGGATGACTCCACGAATGGTTTCCAATAATATGTCCTTCATCCTTCATTCTTAATAACAAATCTTTTTGTGTTTTTATATAATGACCCGTTACAAAGAAAGTTGCCGGTACTTTTTTCTCTTTTAATACGTCTAAGATTTTCCCTGTGTATCCATTCTCGTACCCATTATCGAATGTTAAATAAATATCTTTTTTCTTTGTATCCCCTAAATAAAACCCACCATTTTTTTGTAGTAATTCTGTATATAGCTTCCCTGCATCTGGTACTGTTTCATTTTTAGGACGCGGGATTCCCCAGTTATGTGGAGTATTTGTATAAGCTAATGTTGAAACTGGAACAAGTGCCATCATAATTGAAAAAATGAGACCGATATATAACCATTTATATTTCATAAATAGTCTCCTTTCCATATATAATCGTACTTGTAGTTTCTGTTGCCGTGCATTCTTTCATGCTGAACATGTTTTTCTATATATACCAAAAAAATGCATCTCGAATGATTCGAGATGCATTTTTGTTTACTTAAATACTGGCTCTTTAAAGCTAGCTAATTTTTCAAGTGATGTTTTATCAACATCTGCATGTAAGCTATTACCATGAGAATCCATCGTTACAACCGCTTTAAATCCTTCGATACGTAAATGCCACATTGCCTCTGGAATACCAAATTGTAAGAAATCAACATCTTTCACTTCTTTAATACATTCAGCATAATATTGCGCTGCACCGCCAATTGCATTTAAATATACACCACCATGCTCTTCTAAAGCCGCTAATGTTTTCGCACCCATACCACCTTTTCCAATGACAGCACGAATACCGAATTTCTTCATAATATCGCCTTGGTACGGTTCTTCACGAATACTTGTCGTTGGACCTGCCGCTTTAATTTGCCAGTTTTCATTTTCATCTTTCACGACAACTGGACCACAGTGATAAATAACTTGTCCTTTTAAATCTACTGGACAATCGTTATCCATTAAATGCTTATGGATTGCGTCACGACCTGTATACATCATGCCATTAATTGTTACAACATCACCAACGCGAAGTTCTCGAATTTGCTCTTCTGTAATTGGTGCTTGTAATACAATCTCACGTTGCTCTGTTTTTTCTTGCGCTTCTTGCTGAAGTGTATCCTCACCTTCTTGATATAGCCAGTCCATAATTTCACCTGTTTCAGGATCGATTGTTACGCCAAGGCGGCGATATGCCCAGCAATTATACGCAACAGATACGTAGAAACTAGCGGGCAGACGATTATACACGCCAATTTTACAACCAAGTAAAGTCGTTTCTCCGCCAAATCCCATCGTACCAATGCCAAGCTTATTCGCATTTTCTAATACGTACTCTTCAAGTTTTTGTAACTCTGGTACTGGATTGACATCATCTAATGTACGGAATAATTGATTTTTTGCTAATTCGTAACCTGATGTGCGGTCTCCCCCGATACCAACACCAATTACACCTGCACTACAACCTTGACCTTGCGCTTGATATACAGCATGAAGAAGGCATTTACGAATTCCTTCTAAATCACGACCAGCGCGTCCAAGTCCTTCTAATTCACACGGTAAGCTATACTGTATATTTTTATTCTCACAGCCACCACCCTTTAGAATTAAGCGTGCATCAATATAATCTTTTTCCCATTGTTCAAACTTAATAACCGGTGTACCTGGTCCTAAATTATTTCCACTATTGTCTCCAAAAAGAGAATCAACAGAATTGGGACGAAGTTTACCATCTTTTGTCGCCCGCTCAAGCGCATTATAGATAGCTTCCTTCAACTTTAATTGATTCACACCAACTGGTGTATAAATTTTAAACGTTGGCATCCCTGTATCTTGGCAAATTGGCGAGATGTTATCATCAGCCATTTTAATATTATTCGTAATTGTGCCAAGTGCCATCGCAGAACGAGTCCCTGAATTTTCTCGTTCTTTCGCTTGTTGAATCGCACGACGAACATCTTTCGGTAAGTTCGTTGACGTTTCAACAATTAGTTGATACATGCTTTCTTGAAGCTTTTCCATTGTTACTTCCCCCTCAATTGTGAACGCTACCAAAACGTTATGAGCTGAAAATTCCATTGTTATGCTCTTCAGCTTTTTATTTGTTTCACGCTATTAAAGCATAAATGAAATTTTTCACAACTTGATTATACCTTTTTTTCTACCGTCCTTCTATTATCCATACAGAAAAAGGCTGCCAATTTTGCATTGGCAGCCTTTTTAATATATTATTCGTCTTTTTTAAATTGCTCACATTTTAATTCTAATTCATCTAACATCGCAAGAAGACGATCTACATCCTCTAACTCTACTTCTTCAGGTTCAATTGTATCAATTACTTCAATGAACATATTTAAACGTTCTTTTAAATATACTAGTTGTGAATCTTTATCTTCAATTGCTTTTCCCATGAAGGCACTCTCCTTTTAATTCGAGTTGCTTTTATTATACCGCAAAAATGATTGCTATGGGCATGAAATTTCATCAATTTTATCACAGTCATTCATTCAAATGTAAGCCCTCTCTCTTTTTTCACAAAAAAGTTTCACTTTATAAAAAGTACATATTCTTCTATTATAGAGAATGGACAAATTGTTATTTCAATAGTCAAAGGAGTATTTCATATGACGATATCACAAAAAATGAAGCCGATTACTCCTTCTTACGATCCATGGGAAGCGTATATGGACCTTGAAGAGTACGGCAAACTACTATTAACAAACGTTGAGTTTACAACGACAACGTTATGCAATATGCGTTGCGAGCATTGTGCTGTTGGTTACACATTACAGCCGAAAGATCCAAATCCGCTTCCGATGGAGCTTTTATTAAAAAGATTAGATGAGATTCCTCATTTACGTTCTTTAAGTATTACTGGCGGAGAACCAATGCTTTCAAAGAAATCCGTCGACAACTATGTAACACCACTCTTAAAATACGCCCATGAACGAGGCGTTCGCACTCAAATCAACTCAAACTTAACTATAGATTTAGCACGTTACGAACAAATTATTCCTTATCTAGACGTATTGCATATATCCCATAACTGGGGAACAATTGATGACTTCGTTGAAGGTGGATTTGCAATGATGGAACGTAAACCTACTTATGAACAACGTGCAAAACTATTTGAACGAATGATTACAAATAGTAAAGCTCTATCAGATGCAGGTGTACTCGTATCAGCTGAAACAATGTTAAACAAAAGAACTCTACCACATATTGAACATATTCATCGTCAAATTGTCGAAGAGATGGGCTGTAAACGTCATGAAGTTCACCCGATGTATCCGAGTGATTTTGCGAGCAATCTAGAGATTTTAACAAAAGCTGAAATTCGTGATGCAATTGAGCATTTACTAGAAATTCGCGATGAAAATGTATGGATGTTATTTGGAACTTTACCTTTCTACGCTTGTAGCGATGACGAGCGAGACATTGCCACATTTAAGAAATTACAAGAAAGCAAAAATGTAACAGTTCGTAACGATCCAGATGGTCGTTCTCGTTTAAACGTCAACATTTTCGATGGAAATATTATTGTAACTGATTTCGGTGACGTTCCCCTTCTAGGTAACGTACAAACAAACACACTACAAGAAGCGTATGACAAATGGAGTGCTTCAAAAACAGCACAATCATTAAGCTGTCACTGTCCTGCAGTAAAATGCCTTGGACCAAATGTTCTTGTAAAAAATAGCTACTATCCGACAGAAGATTTCTTATCAAAAACAGCAAACATAACATTTTAAAGTTGAACCAATTGCCCACAACTAGCGGGATAAATAAAAACGTCAGCTTATAAGCTGA
The DNA here is from genome assembly GCF_008368885.1 of Bacillus sp. BPN334. Lineage (NCBI taxonomy): Bacteria > Bacillati > Bacillota > Bacilli > Caryophanales > Bacillaceae > Bacillus > Bacillus sp. BPN334. The sequence continues at coordinate 55,392 of NZ_QOZW01000016.1, forward strand.
CGTTTTTTTCATATTATTGCGAGTGAGAAGATGAAATGAATTTAAAATATAAATGATCATGAATTGGAATCGCCGCTCCAATTCCTTGTGAGGTAATATTTTTCACTACAAGCCTCTTTTGATTTCCTTTTAACACAAGGTACACTTCTCCAAACGTTACTTTTCCTTTTTCATTTACTGCTGGTGTATAAGCGTATAAATATCCAAGTTGACTCGGACTAATATTATACACACGCTCATGTCCAGTACCATAACCAATGGTCGTTTTAAATGAAAGCGGCAATTGTACTTTTTCAAGTGCTTTGAGAAGCATCATTTTTTTCACATCCGCAGTATTTTTCATATCTGCTGTTAAATCACCTTCAACCGTCTTTTGCGTTTCTTGCTTATAGCATAGCGGATATAAGCGATCCCCTCCGCGATTATCGTACACATTACGATTTACTTGTTTATATTCCCAATTAATCGATGTATCAACCGATTCATAATTTAAAGCCCATTGACCTAAATAAATCTTCGCTCGGTACCCTACCGCAAGCGGAGCATTCGAAATTGTCGTTTCATTAAACATTCGAATTAAGTCCGGATTTTCAATTTTAATATTTGCTGTTTTCAATAGTTCTTGAGCAAACTTACTCGGTTGTAAGCGCGGCAAATCTTGCGCATCATTTGGAAACGTATTGTCTTTAGAAATATTTAAAACAGATGAAGGCATTTTTGTTTCTACCGTTGTCTTTGCAAAACTCATGTTAGGAAATAATAGAATAAACGAGACCATAGTTGAAAGACATATGCTGTATACTCGTTTCACCTGTCTGGCTCCTTCCTACGTAAAGGTATATATACTACTTTGTTTATTGTTTTCTCTCAATACAATTGTTATGCCTATTTTTCATAATAAATAAAAACCAATTCCCATAATGACATACGCTGCTAATAACGTACCGCCTTCAAACCAATTTGTATCTCCATCATTTGAAATTGCAATTGTTAAGAAAACAGCTGTAATCATAGAAACAAGTTCTGGTATTGTAAATACTAAAGGCATCCTTTGCGTGAATAACATAGAAAGCAGTACTAATACAGGAGCAACAAACATGGCAATTTGTAACGTAGAACCGACTGCAATTTCAACTGCAATATTTACTTTATTTTTATACGCCATAATAATTGCAGATGCATGTTCCGCTGCATTCCCAACAATTGCAACGATAATAACTCCTATAAATAACTCTGACCAACCAAATGACTTTGCAACTGTCTCAAATGTATGCACGAGCGCCTCTGACACATACGCTACCGCAATTGTCGCTATTGCTAAAATGAGTAGTGCTTTACCTTTCGACCACTCTGGTTCTTCCTCATGAGCGACTTCATCACTTTTATGCTGATATACACCACGATGCGTAACTAACTTAAATAGCAATGCAGCAAGGTACATAATAATCATAATAATAGACACACCGATACTTAATTGATACGTCTTTCCAGCATCCATCTTCATTGAAAAAATCTCTGGAATAACAAAAGCTACTACTACAGCAAAGATTAATAAAGCTGAATTATGCCTTGCATCATACACATTAAAACTTTGTCTTTTGTATTTAAGCCCTCCTATAAAGAAGGATAGCCCTCCTACTAATAATAAATTTCCAAGTACAGAACCCGTTAATGAGGCTAACACCACTTCAATTAATCCCGCCTGAAGTGCAAAAATGGAAATGATCAGTTCAACAGCATTACCGAAAGTAGCATTTAATAATCCGCCTATTCTAGGTCCAGAGACAATTGCCAAACTTTCTGTCGCTCTGCCCATAAAGCCTGCTAATGCGATAATCGTAATACAATACACAGCGAACATAATTGTTTGAGGCCAATGAAGCGTTTTTCCAAGTACAGAAAGTGGTACCCCGATTAGCGCTACTATAAGAAATATTTTATTAAACATGCTTTTCATCCTTCCATCGTATGTATTTCTCCTCGATATTATTATTATTCTTCTCCTAACTTGTCCGATTTCATCACAATTACGTTTAAAAAATCGGATTGAAGAAAACAGTATAAAAGATATTCAAATTATCTTGTTTAAACGGAGAAAACAATAAATTATGAACAGGGGTTAAAAGCATGCATTTAAAAGAAAAAATTGAAACTATTATTTGTGGTCAACGAACTGGTGTATTATCTACTGTACGTGAAAATAAACCTCATAGCGCCTTTATGATGTTTTTCCACGAAGATTTTGTGTTATATGTTGCAACAGATCGGAAATCAAAAAAGATAACAGACATTGAAAACAATCCAAATGTCCATGTACTACTTGGACGAGAAGGAAAAAAATTAGATGAAGATTATATTGAAGTTGAAGGCTTAGCTTCCATCGAGGAAGACTCCACATTAAAAAACAAGTTTTGGAATAATAGCTTAAAACGCTGGTTACTTGGTCCTGAAGACCCTAATTACGTATTAATAAAAATCAATCCTGACACAATTTATTACATCGATGGTGCTGGTACGACGGAGCCCGAGTTTTTACGACTATAAAACAAAACAAGCCCCCTTTAGGTGGGCTTGTTTTGTCGAAAAGTTCTTCTAAAAAAAACAATAAAATAGGTGGAACTTTCTAAAGATTCTGTTATATAATAGCAGTAACTTAAATAAACTGTATTAAAACAGATTGAGGGGAGAAATAAAATTGATGAAAAGAGAAGAACGCAAAAACATGATTGAGTTTATTGAAAAGAAAAAAGGGATTGAGCGTGATGAATTATTGTTTATGACAGACGATGAAGTAGAACATATTTATAATGTAACGTACTTTTTCTATGAGGAAATTGCAGAGTAGTATAATAGTCCCCACCTTATTAGCAACATAAGGTGGGGATTATTTCGTTATTTATTCCGCTATTTACGGGGCGGTAAAATCCCACTGATTAAAGTTTCATTTTATACGTGAGAATGGTTTTCATGTATAATAATGTAAGATTGGAGGAATTTTACTATGAGTTCATGGCTCTTATTCGCACTATTATCAGCAATTGCTGCTGCCCTTGTATCTATTTTTGGAAAGATTGGTTTAGATGGAATCGATGCCAATGTTGCAACAACGGTTCGTTCTATTATTATGGCATTATTTATGGTGGGCGTTATTATTATCCAAGGTAAATTTCAAAATATCGGCGATGTACTGCTAAATAAAAAAGCACTGCTCTTTATCACATTAAGTGGGGTTGCAGGTGCTTCGTCATGGCTATTTTATTTTCTTGCCCTCAAAACAGGGAAAGTTTCACAAGTGGCTCCTGTCGATAAATTAAGCGTCGTATTTTCTATCATTCTCGCGATGATTATACTCGGTGAAAAGTTAAACTTTATGACTGGCGTTGGTGTAGTCTTTATTACAGCTGGTGTATTATTTATTGCTTTCAGCTAAAAAAACCGCTATTAGCGGTTTTTCTTTTTCTTTATATAAAACCATACAATACATGTAACAACTACTGAAATGCATAAAATCCATATTCCGTAATGATGTAGACTATACTCAACGAAACGCCACTTCTCTCCTAACTTCCAGCCAAGTCCAATAAAAACACTTATCCAAATAAGCGCACCACCGTAAGCGTACAAACAAAAACGCCAAAGTGTTAAATTCGACATCCCAGCAAAATAGGCTGTTAAATGACGTACTCCCGGGATAAAGTAACCAATCATTAAAAGAAAGGGGCCATACTTTTCAAATAAAATATGCGTTTTTTCAATGTGATGTTCTTTAATTCTAATCTTCGGTCCATATTTTTTTAAAACAGGGAGTCCAAGTTTTAAACCTAATATGTAGCTTAATGTAATACCTAACATCGCACCAGCCATCCCGCTTAAAAAAGCAGCAGTTCCTGACATAACTCCTTTAGAAACATTATAACCAACGAAAGTCAATAAAAACTCGTCTGGTATCGGTAATCCAACAATTCCACCGGCCAACGCTATAATAATTCCAAAATACCCATAATGCGCGATTAACTCGCCAATATGTTGTTCCATTCGGAAAACACATCCTATGCACGATCGTTATTCCACATTGTGCCCTTTCTATCTTCCAGACAAACATGGTATACATATTCACTATACATTGTTTTTATAATGAACTCTACTTCTATCCATTCCTTTAGCAGGAAGAAAGTGAACCATTAATTGTGCGCCGAACTCCCTCCTACTTCCCTTATATTCACCGATTTTTGAAGCGCTAGTCTTACTACCCACAAATGGCGGGATTAAAAAATAAAAATTCATATGCTTGTTTTTTTGTTACAATAAAGGAAAGTTACTTTTCGCAACGGTTTAACTCTCAGGAAAAATGATATATCCAGCAAAAACATAGTTTGGTCGATATAATGCAACTTCTACCTATTAAAAGAACATACACCCTTTACATACAACATCATTTTTCTAAATTATACAGGGGGAACGAACATGACCATTGAAAATCAATTTATCCAAAAGGTTTACTATAAAACATTTTTAACAGAAGAAACTTCTACTCCAGTATCAGAAGTACTCGGTGAAGCATATATAAATGAATCCACAAATGAATTCTCCAACATTTCTAATATCCGCTTTGCTCAAGGTGAATTTTATTACCAAAATAAAGACTTTGAAGCAGCGATATTTAAATGGGAGAAAGTAAATAACGAACTTGCACTTTGGGCAACCAAAAATATTGCAGATTCTTATTTTGAACTAGGATTCTTGCCAAAAGCAGAAGAAATTTATCAATCTATTCAAACGGAAGATACAGCTCTTACAATGGAAGTTTCCTTACAACTTCTTTCTCTTTACATCGAACAAGATCGTTTAGGTCTAGCATTTAAGACGATTAGTGAGGCTGTTGCATTTCAACCTGACTATCCAAATATTACTGCAATCGCTCGCTCATTCTATGAAAAACAAAAAGATTGGAATAATGCTATCGAGCTTGCCGTTCAAGAAGGAATTCGAACAAAATCGTTACACTGGTTCGATACTTTAATCAATTATGTGAATCAAGGATTCACGAAACAAATCAAACCAGAATATTTCTATGAATCTTTAAAAGCTTTATATGCCATTGATCAAGTCCAATTTAAAGAACTTGTTATTGCGCTTTGGAACAGCTATCAAAATGAAAACTTGCATCTACCTTGGGTTCAAACAATAAATCATTTATTCTTACATATTGAAACAGACAACAATGACGATTGGCATGAAATTGTTGAACGCTATCAAAATACGTACTTTGAGTTAATTACTGGTGAGCATTTCATGCATGAAATGCAGGGACTTGTACCAGATTTATTAACAAATTGGTTTAGTTTAACGAAAGCAAAAGATGCCCTATTTGTCTCTGCTGCAGTGTTAGCATGGAATGAAGTTTCACCTACAACTTTAGAGTCATTACTCGTAAAAAGTGCTGGAGCCCTACTTTCTAATTCAACAGCTGAAACAAATGTAAATATGGAAACAGTTTCTCATTTATTCGAAACGATTGCTGTATGGGCTGAAAAAAATGATGTGGATTTAAGTCATCAATTTACGTTACTCGTTCACGAACTGTGTGATTTAAATGTTACACAATTACTAATAGCGGGAACTAGTGACCATGATAAATCATCATTCATCAATTCAATATTAGGAGAGAACATCTTAACTAAGACCTTAACAACTCCTATTCTATTTAAAGATGATAGCCAAACTGAAATAACAGAATTCACTGCGCTAGATGTACACAATATACCGAACTTTGATGAATTCCATCAAATAATGGCTACATCTTCCCAGTCAGAACTTGAGAAAAAATGTATAGAAATTAAGTTACCGAGTAGATTTTTAAGAAAAAATAAGTTTGCATTTCTTGTTACACCATCCATTCAAGGGCAAGTGGATAAAAACAGCTCATATTTTGAATACTTACAAGCAGCAGATAGCCTTATTTACGTATTAAATTCTGCTTCACCATTACATGGTGAAGAACTTGATACATTACTTTATTTACGGGAACAAGTGCCAAATTTACAAATTCATTTCGTATTACACACAAATAATACGACCAATAATGAAAAACTAATGAGTAAGATTAAAGTCCATTTCCCAAATGCACAGTTCTTCCCATACTCTCCTTCACAAGAGAGTAGCCAACAACTTGGGGACGTGACAGAGTCTATTCTTTCTAATTTGGCAGAACGTAACATGGAACAAGAACGTATAGAAAAACTAATATGGTTTACTCAAAAGACAATCGCATACCTTGTAAATGAACGTGTGGAGTTAGAAAATACATTAGTGAAATCAGTACGCTGGAATAAACATATCTCAGTTAAATTAAATGGATTTATTAACAACCTTACTGCTCTTGAAAAAGATAAAATTCGTTCTATTACAGAATCTTATCTTTTAACGAAAGAAGAAATCACACGAGATATCCATTCTCAAATCCCTGAATTATTACAGAGTTGTTCTGACCTTGTTCAAGAAGATAGCGACTTCAAATTAGTTCATGAAGAATTAAATACTGCGATGAACGAACGAGTTCAAAAACATGTACAACAAGTGCTTCTTCCTAAATTTACTGGTTCTATTCAAGAGTGGATTGAAACAGCTCATAATGAATTTATTCAAGCTCAATCTTATTTAGATGAAATGAGTGAAACGTTTAATAAATTATATAAAGAAGAACGCATGAAACTTCCTTGCGATTTCAAATTACTAGATGATTGGCATCGAGATGTTGTACGTATGACAAATCGAATTACAGTATCGAACATCAATATTTTATTACGCTTTACACCGACACAATTTTTCTTAAAGAGTGCGGGAAAACTATTTGGTAACATGCAAAAAAATCAATCTATGCTCGCAAACAAATATAAACAATACATTGAAACGGAAGATTATACGGAAATTGCTCAAACAATCTCAAAACAATTCTTCCTTCAATTTGAAGTATTTGAAGGCGCATTAGAACGAGATATCATGATGTTCTTTAAAGATCCACTTAGCATACTGAAACAAAATGTAGAATCAGCTCAACTTGAAATACAGGAAGACGAGCAAACATTAGCAACGTTAAGAAGCAACCCAGAAACTTATCACGATCCGTTAGCATTCTTTAAACTGCAACTATTGCAGCACAAATTCGTTTTAAGTACGAACAAAAACAATGAAAACATCTATGAATTTAATGAGTCTCCTACGATTTAACATAAAAAACCAAGCAAATGAAATTTGCTTGGTTTTTTACTTTAATTCATTATTTTCATATGTTCAAATGGATAATAAATCGCCGCTAATTCTCCCAATACATCTTCTCTATCAATAAGTCCCAAACCATTTCTACTATCTCTGCTTATTAAGCGATTATCCCCCATAACAAAAATCTTATTTTTAGGAATTGTAATTGGTCCAAAGTCCTCTGTTAAATTCATAAGTTTTTTTTCAGCTTGTTTTTTATTACTATACAAATACGCTTCCTGTATCACTTCATGATTCACATATAATTGATCATTTCTCACCTCAATGACATCACCAGGCAAACCAATAACCCTTTTCACATAAAAATTATCCGTCTTCACAACAATAATATCTTCTCGCCCATAACTTTCAAATTGCTTTGCTAACTTATTAACAATCAGCTTATCCCCATCTTGTAACGTTGGCTTCATGGATGCTCCTTTTACAGTCGTAGGAAAAAACAAAAAGATTTTTGCCAAAAACACCAACAAACATGCAATTGCAATTGTTCCAAAGAATTCACGCAAACGTTTTTTCTTTTGCATCATTCCACCATCTCATCATCTTTTTACTTTTATTATAAGGACTTCAACTGTATAATTTCCATAAAATTCTAAATTGCAAAATCGTAATATTAAAAACTTTTAAATAATAATATTCAAAAATATATTATCTACATATAATATATCTTACACTTATTATTTTATATTTATATTTACTTAAGAGGACTTTTTCTATGAAAGTTATGCTTAAAAATGAAAATACCGGCCAAATTAAACAAGCAAAAATTGGTTTTAGTTGGACTGTATTTTTCTTTGGTTTCTTCCCTGCTATATTCCATGGAGATTGGAAATGATTTTTAATTATTTTAATCGCTAGCATGTTTACGTTCGGATTCTCTAACCTAGTCTTCTGCTTTATTTACAACAAGCTTTACATCAATGATTTATTAGCTCAAGGTTATAAAGCAGCTGATAAATATAGCCTTTCTGCTCTACAACAAAAAAACATCGTAGCATAGTAACAAAAAAAGATACTCTCAAAATAGTCTATCCACTATTTTTGAGAGTATCTTTTTATATTCCCACATATACAATACACATTTGAGCCGCTACATATGTAAACCAAATCCAAAGTGGTTCATACTTTAATTTGCGCCCTCCAATATCTGTCACGCCTATAACAAAATCAGAAATCACAAATAGTAAACCACCAAAAGCCGGTATCCACCATATTCCTGTATTCTCATAGTATAGGGCGAATGCAAAGCAAGCCATTCCTCCAACCCACAATCCGTAAATTAGAGCTCCTATCGTAAACAATTTATCTTGTTTATCATTTCGTATAAAAAAGAACCATCCTATAATTAGAAAGAGTCCGTATACGAGTAAACCAATCCAAAAACCATTCCATGAGATGCCTGTTTGCAAAAATGCTTTTACATAAAAACAATGCGCAAGCGCGAAAGTAATCATCCCTCCAATTAATCGATGACCAATTGGAATCAAACCTGCCATAAATAAATCTCCTACAGTTGATAACGTCATACCTAGTGCAACCCACGTACTATACGCTACTGATGGATCTTGTAACCATATCCAAATTGCACTTGCTGTTAAAGAAAAGCTAAGAATAAGACGTACTGCTAAAGGTAACGGCATATTATTTCTTGTCTTTTTTGTCTGTCCTATTGCATACATTGCACCAATTAAAAAAAGAATGATTTGCCCAATTAACACCATGTAAAGTAGATTCATAACATGTTCTCCTCAATAAATGCTTTTTGTATCTTTTTTCGTTACACCTAGTCTATTATCCTTTTTCTATATAAAAAAAGAAGAACAGTACTGTTCTTCCATTGTAATCGTTTTCCTGTTATCTATGCTACTTGTTTTGCGTTCGCCCTTTTCTGCTTAGCTGTCGTCCGATTCACCACGATAATTCCCGCGGCTACACATGCCAAACCGAATAATACAAATGAATGAATTGCTTCTCCTAAAATCATGCTCGATAATAACACACCAAATACAGGTATAAAGAACATGTACATTGATACTTTTCCAACCTTGTTATACTTCATAATTGTATTCCAAATGCAAAAGCCTGCTGCGGATAAGAAAGATAAATAGATAAGCATAAATATTGCATGTACACTAAATGTAAATGGCATTACTCCAACTTGCAGAGCTCCTATACATAATAGCCCGATAGAACCAAAAATCATTTGGTATGCTGTCATATAACCAACATCTAATGTTTTGCTACCTTCTTTCGCCAATATGTTTCCATATGAATACAACATTGCTGCACTAAGAAGTAATAAGCTACCAATTCCGAAATGGAATGACAAACTACCATCACTCGGTACATTTACTAAAATGACACCACAAAAGCCGATAGAGACCCCAATTATTTTTCTCATATTGAGCGCATCATCTTTATATAAAAAGTGCGCAAGTAAAATTTGAAAGAATGATGATGTTCCTGAAATGATAGCTCCTTCAATGCCAGAACTATAACTCATTCCAATATAAAAACATATATATTGAAGAAATGTTTGAAATAAACCAATTTGTACTAACTGCTTCCCCGTTCCTTTTTTGAAGCTCATATCTTTTCCTAACACTTTAAAGAATAATAAGAGCATGACTCCAGATAAAAAGAAACGATAACCAGCAAATAATATTTGCTCCCCAACTTCTTGTGGCTGAATTCCAAGTTCAGCGTAACTTAATTTAATAAATGGGAATGCGCTCCCCCACAAAAAAGTCGCTACTATTGCAGCAATTAGTACGCCAATCGGATGGGTAAAAAATTTCTCTGTCTTCACTTGTTGTCTTCCTTTCCGATCTTTTTATGAACAATATTCATATATACCAAAGGAAGTGTGAAAACACAAATTTTCAGTTTATACGCAAACAAAACATATCATCTAACGAAAAAATATGCTATACTATAGAATAATTACAATATAATAACTATTAAAATCAGGTTCAACAGAAATGCTGCTATCCATTATGGATGGCAGCTTTCGTCGTTTTATAGGGGTTTCGATTTTGATTCTTTTTCTCAATAAGAATTTGGAAGGAGCGAGTAGTAATGAACTCAGAAGTAAAAACATTACAAGTACAAAAATCTATTTCTCATCCCTCTTTATGGGATACATTAAAGAAACATCATGAACTTATATTTGCAATCGCATCTGGTATTTTCATTTTAGCTGGTTGGTTATTCACAAAGAACGATGCAATGAATGTAGGCATTACTTGCTATATCCTTGCTTATATAGTTGGTGGATATGCAAAAGCGAAAGAAGGTATTGAAGATACCATTGAAGAGAAAGAGCTAAATGTCGAAATGCTCATGCTCTTTGCTGCTATCGGTGCTGCAATCATTGGCTACTGGGCAGAAGGTGCAATTTTAATCTTTATCTTCGCACTAAGCGGTGCGATGGAATCTTATACATTGAGTAAAAGTCAAAAAGAAATTTCAGCGCTTCTTGATTTACAACCTGAAGAAGCATTACGTATTTCAAATGGAATCGAAGAACGTGTTCCTGTTGGACGATTACAAATTAAAGACATTATTTTAATTAAGCCAGGTGAGCGCGTTCCTGCTGACGGTACGATTCATAACGGTGAAACAAATATCGATGAAGCAGCAATTACTGGAGAACCTATTCCAAATGAAAAAAAACATGGCGATGAAGTATTTGCCGGTACTGTAAATTTACGCGGTGCTATCGAAGTTAAAATTACGAAGCCGAGCGATCAAACATTATTCCAAAAGATTATCCGTCTCGTCCAAAGTGCACAAAGTGAAAAATCACCATCACAACTATTCATCGAAAAATTCGAAGGAACATACGTAAAAGGTGTACTACTCGTTGTTGCGCTTATGATGTTCGTTCCCCATTTTTTACTGGACTGGAGCTGGAATGAAACGTTTTATCGCGCTATGATCTTACTTGTAGTCGCATCTCCTTGTGCACTCGTTGCTGCCATTACACCAGCAACGTTATCTGCAATTTCTAACGGAGCAAGAAATGGAATTCTCTTTAAAGGTGGCATACATTTAGAACGCCTCGCTTCAGTAAAAGCGATCGCCTTTGATAAAACAGGAACATTAACAGAAGGAAAACCTACCGTAACAGATGTATATGTTCGAGAAAGTATGACAGAAAAAGAAGTACTTTCTATTACAGCATCAATTGAAAGTCACTCTACACACCCTTTAGCTGAATCTATCGTTAAATATGCACAACATGCGTATGACATTGCATTAACAAAACCAGAAAATGTTGAAGATGTAACTGGTTTTGGACTCAAAGGAATATTTGAAAACAAAGCTTATAAAATAGGTAAAGCTGATTTTATCGGTGAAGAAACAAAGACATTTCATAATGGTATTTCTGCCTCCCTTGAAAAAGAAGGTAAAACTGTCGTTTATATTAGTGATGAGAAAGGCATTCTTGGACTTATCGCTTTAAAAGATACGCTTCGCCAAGAAACAATAGCTGCTATTCGTGAATTACAAAGCATTGGTGTCGAAGCAATTATGATTACTGGAGATAATGAAGAAACGGCAAAAGCAATTGCCTCTGAAAGTAATATAAAGGAATATTACGCATCATGCTTACCAGAAACAAAAGTTGAAACGATTAAAAAGCTAAAAGAAAAATATGGGACAGTAGCAATGGTCGGAGATGGTATAAATGATGCTCCTGCACTCGCTACTGCCAGCATTGGTGTAGCAATGGGTGAAGGAACAGACGTAGCTTTAGAGACTGCAGACGTTGTACTTATGAAGAACGAATTATCTCGCCTTTCCCAAGCAATCCGTTTATCAAAACGAATGAACCGTATTGTAAAACAAAACGTAATCTTTTCACTAGCTGTAATTGCAATGCTGATTTGTTCAAACTTCTTACAATTTTTAGCTCTTCCATTCGGTGTTATTGGGCATGAAGGAAGTACGATTCTTGTCATTTTAAATGGCTTACGATTATTAAAAGGAAACAAATAAAAACGGGCCCCTCATAGAGGACCCGTTTTTTTAATGGTAGCTATTATGCCCGTTCGCACTACTACTCGTTTTATGCTTTGGATGCGAACTGCTCTTTTGTTTATTGTTATTTTTGTTGTTGTGGTTCTTTTTATTATTACTCATGAAATATCCCCCCTGTTCCCTATTATTATGGAACAAGAGGTCATTTTTCATTACGGGAATTATTGTCACCCGTCCTATAATGATGGAGTAAACCATTAATTTCACCGCCAAGTAAAATTACCCATCCAGTTAAGTAAAACCATAACATTAAAATAATGATACCACCGAGACCACCATATGTATTGGCGTAATTCGCAAACTTATCTACATAATAAGCAAATGAGTACGATACCACAATCCATCCTACAGTAGCAAATGTTGCTCCTGAAATGACTTCTCTTCTTTTTAACTTTCGATCTGGTGCAAATGTATATAAGAAACTAAACAAGGCAAATAGTACGAAGAAACTCGCTACTAAGCGTGTAATGCTCCATACGAAAGAGAAACTATCTGATAAACCGAGTGCTTTAAACACGGCTGCTCCAATAACTTGTCCGAATACCGGGACAATTAAAGCAAAGACAATCATAAAAATGATAGCTAATGTAAACACAATTGATAACGCTCTTGTTGTAATAAAAGAACGTGTTTCTTTCACGTCATAGGCGCGGTTAAAAGCATTCATAACCGCATTAACACCATTTGAGGCAAACCATAACATGGATAATAAACCAAATGATAATAAACCACCATTTTGCTGATTTACAACTTTATCTACATTTACCTCAATTAAGTTCATTGCATCATCTGGTACATAAACCTCTAATAAACTAAGCACATCCTCTGTTTGAATGGGAATAAATCCAAGAAGCGTAATTAAGAAAACGAGCCCAGGAAAAATTGCAAGCAAGAAGAAATAAGCGAGCTGTGCTGCCAAGCCCGCTACATCATCGCGCATCGTTCGGTCATATAAGTCTTTACCAAACGAATAAGTACGATGTCTCCTCACCTTTTCTAAAATTTTTCTCATATATGTTTAAACGCTTTTCTTCTCTTCTTTATCTTGCTTCAACTCAATGTACGCTTCAGTTTTTTTTTCCTCTACATTTGAGTCTTTCATAAATAGTTCACGCGCTTCTTTCATACCGCCATCTTCAGCAACTACTGGCTCTTCTTCTGCTTTCAGCTCATCTACCTTTGAAGATACAGCTTGAATTTCAATCGTTTCTGGCTTCTCTGCTGGCTCAACCTTTTTCTTACTAAAAATTTCTTTCGTTTCTTTTAACGTCTCTACAACAGACGGCGTCAATTTTTTAATTTCTGCTACTTTCGCTTTTACTACATTGAAGTCAGCGAGTTCGCGTCCTTTATCTGTAACAGTTTGCACTTTTTCTTTTATCTTCGCATTTTCACCGATTTCAATCATCTTTGTTTTTGCTTTTTCCGCAGTATTTTTTACTTTTTCACGGTTTTCCTTCTTCAACATAGATACAGCTACACCTGCAGCTACACCAATCGCAATGTTTCGAGCAATATTATTTTTCTTTGCCATATTCCTTCACCCTTTCATTTCTTATATTAGAAAGTATTTCTTTCTAAGCTTCCTCATATTCCTTGTTCATTTCGAATGAAAGCTAATAGCTTTGCACACCCTTCTGTTACAAGGTCATATACTTCTTGGAAATTCCCTGTATAGTAAGGGTCGGGAACGTCTGTCCAGCCACCGTCTGGAACAAAATCGGACAGTCTACCAATATAGCCTCCAGTTTTACCTAAACTTTTTAAATCTGCTATATTCTTGTTGTCCATGGCAATAATATAATCAAACTTTGTTAAGTCTTCTTTTTCTACTTGCCTTGCTTTAATTCCTTCAAAAGTGACTGCATTTTCTTTTAAAATTTTTTGTGTTCCTTTATGTGGCGGATGGCCAACATGCCAATCTCCAGTTCCTGCAGAATCAATGACAATTTTCTCCTCGAGTCCCTCTTTTACGACAAGATCTCGAAAAATCGCTTCTGCCATCGGTGAACGGCAAATGTTCCCAAGACAAACAAACAATACTTGAACCATATATTTGTTTCTTCCCTTCTTGGTGCATTTCTTAATATATACTTATAGTATAAACAACCAATTATTAATTATAAAGGAAATCCCTACTAATTTAATAGGATTGAAAAGATTCATTAACGAAAATGATAAAAAATGTTAAGATATCCTTATGTTATTTTAAAGGGGGACACTTCGGTGGATTTATCCGTAAAGTCAGAAGAAAACGTTGAATATATGGTCGAAGCTATTAAAGAAAAATTACGTATGGTTAATGCTGGAGCGATGAGAGCTGCTAGCTTTAATGAAGAAATGTACGAAGACTTACGTGACATTTATGAGCATGTTATGAAACGTGAAACATTCAGCATCAGTGAAATGCAAGCTATTACAGAAGAATTAGGTACATTAATTAAAAAGTAAAAAAAGCCTCGTTATATGAGGCTTCTTTTTATTTCCAACAAATTCATGACAACTCTTCTCTTCCCTTCAACTAACTGTAAAATATTGTACAATAGAAGTAGAACCTCACCTTAGATTTTTTCTCCATACATACTACTCACAAATAATAGCAACACTACCATTGCTAACTGTTTTTACTGGAGGTGCTTACTTATGAGCAATTGGTACAGTAAGACGAAAGATCAAACATTAATCGACCTAGAAACAAACGAACAACACGGTTTAACAGATGAAATTGTAAGTGAACGTTTAAAGCAATACGGCTCCAATGAATTAGCTACAAAACAAAAACGCACGTTATGGCAGCGTATTTTCGCCCAAATTAATGACGTCCTCGTATATGTCCTTATTATTGCTGCCCTTATTTCTGCCTTTGTAGGTGAATGGGCTGATGCAAGTATTATCGCGCTCGTTGTAGTTTTAAACGCTGTTATCGGTGTCGTCCAAGAATCAAAAGCAGAACAAGCTTTAGAGGCATTGAAAAAGATGGCGACACCTAAAGCTATCGTCAAGCG
The DNA here is from genome assembly GCF_008368885.1 of Bacillus sp. BPN334. Lineage (NCBI taxonomy): Bacteria > Bacillati > Bacillota > Bacilli > Caryophanales > Bacillaceae > Bacillus > Bacillus sp. BPN334. The sequence goes on from NZ_QOZW01000016.1 coordinate 70,721, forward strand.
AAATGGTGAACTAAAAGAAATCCCATCTGAACAAGTCGTTCCAGGTGATATTGTCATGCTGGATGCAGGACGTTATATCCCATGTGATTTACGGCTTATCGAAACCGCAAATTTGAAAGTTGAAGAATCTGCTCTAACTGGTGAATCTGTCCCTGTTGATAAAGATGCAATCTACCATCCTTCTATGCAAAGTGATGAGCAAGTACCACTGGGTGATCAAAAAAACATGGCCTTTATGTCAACGCTAGTAACATACGGACGCGGAGTCGGTGTCGCTGTTGAAACTGGAATGAACTCACAAATTGGTAAGATCGCTACCCTCTTACATGAAGCAGACGATGATATGACACCACTTCAAAAGAGCTTAGCACAAGTCGGAAAGTATTTAGGCTTTGTCGCTGTATCTATTTGCGTCATTATGTTTATCATCGGTTTTTTACAGGGACGAGATACGTTAGAAATGTTTATGACTGCTATTAGTTTAGCCGTTGCAGCTATTCCAGAAGGCTTGCCAGCTATCGTTTCCATCGTTCTTGCAATTGGTGTGCAGCGAATGATTAAACAAAATGTTATCATTCGTAAACTACCAGCTGTTGAAGCTCTCGGTTCTGTCACAATTATTTGTTCAGATAAAACAGGTACGTTAACGCAAAATAAAATGACCGTTACTCACTTTTATAGTGATAACACATACGACCACTTAGAAAACTTAAATGTAAATAATGATGTACAACGTTTATTGTTAGAAAATATGGTGCTATGCAACGATGCTTCTTACGGTTCCGACTCACAAACAGGGGACCCTACAGAAATCGCCCTTCTTGTTGCCGGAAACACTTTTAATATGCAAAAAGATCATTTAGAAAAGATACATGAACGCGTTAACGAACTGCCTTTCGATTCGGATCGTAAAATGATGTCAACCGTTCATACATACGATGAAAGCTACTGTAGCATGACGAAAGGTGCCATTGATAAACTCTTACCTCGATGTACCCACATATTTAAAAACGGTAAGATCGAGGTTCTAACAGATGCTGATAAAAATCAAATATTAGAAACTGCCGGGTCAATGTCTCAAGAGGCTTTAAGAGTACTTTCATTCGCATTTAAACAATACAATTCAAACGATGTGGATATAGATCATCTTGAAGAAAACCTCATCTTTATTGGTCTTGTCGGTATGATCGATCCACCGCGAACTGAAGTAAAAGATTCCATTACAGAATGTAAAAAAGCAGGTATTCGCACAGTTATGATTACTGGTGATCATAAAGATACCGCCTTTGCAATTGCCAAAGAACTTGGTATTGCCAAAGAAATATCTGAAATTATGATTGGAACTGAATTAGATAACATTCCAGATACAGAACTAGCAAATAAAATTAATCACTTAAATGTATTCGCCAGAGTCTCTCCAGAGCATAAAGTAAAAATCGTAAAAGCATTACGTGCAAAAGGAAATATCGTTTCTATGACTGGTGATGGTGTCAATGATGCTCCATCTTTAAAGCAGGCTGATGTTGGCGTAGCGATGGGCATTACAGGAACAGACGTTGCAAAAGGAGCAGCGGATGTAGTGTTAACAGATGATAATTTCTCATCTATCGTGAAAGCTGTTGAGGAAGGTAGAAATATTTATCGTAACATAAAAAAATCAATTCTCTTCCTACTCTCTTGTAACTTTGGAGAAATTATCGCTTTATTTTTAGCGATTTTACTCGGCTGGGCAACACCACTACGCCCTATTCACATTTTGTGGGTCAATTTGATTACAGATACACTACCTGCATTATCACTTGGGGTTGATCCTGAAGATCCAGATGTGATGAAAGAAAAACCACGACATGCGAAAGAAAGCTTATTTAGTGGTAGCGTTCCTTTTCTTATTTTCAATGGGGCTGTCATTGGACTTTTAACGCTAACAGCCTTTATCATCGGGGCAAAATTCTATACCGGAGATACAAATTTATTTCCTCTTTTCCCAGAGAAAATTGATGAAGATGCTCTATTACACGCTCAAACAATGGCATTTGTCGTTCTTAGTTTTTCTCAGCTCGTTCATTCATTTAACTTGCGTTCAAGAACGAAATCCATTTTTTCAATTGGGATTTTTACAAATAAATATTTAGTCTTCTCCCTTCTTATCGGTGTTCTTATGCAAGTTTGTATTATCTCCATCCCACCTCTTGCAAATATATTCGGTGTACATGCATTAACGATGCGAGATTGGGGATTTGTTCTCTTATTAAGTATTATTCCACTTGTTGTGAATGAGATCATTAAATTAGTAAAGAGAAACTAAAAGGCAATGAGGATTATTCCTCATTGCCTTTTCACCTATTTCACTATTTGTGGGAGATGTCCCCGCCGATTAAAGTTTCACTTTATCCTTGTAATTCTTTTTTTATGTTCTCTGTTAACGTAGCCATACGCTTGCGGCTTTCCTCACGCTCACGTTTATTTTGCTCTTCAATTTGTTGTGTTTCTTGCATACCTCTTGAAATAATGTTCCAAGTTTCCTCAAGTGTTTCCATCTTAATACTAGAAGAACCTGATAATCTCGCTACTTCCACACTTTGCGTTGCGATATTTTGTGCATTCTTCTTAAGTAATTCATTTGTGCGGCGATCAAGTTCAGCCATAGAATCTGCAACAAGCTTTTGACGTTTCGCATTTACCGCTTGAATAATACCATTTTTAAAGATAGGAATCGTTGTAATAAATGCTGTATTGATTTTACCAATTAATTTATTATTACCACGTTGAACCATACGAATTTGTGGTGCTGTAAGTAGCGCAACCATACGTGCTTTTTCTAAATCATCAATACGCTGCTCTAAAATTTCAACAGAGTTTTTCAGTGATTCTAATTCAATACCTGCTAATTGGTCATTGTTACGCACACGTTCTTCGTACATTGGAACCAACTCTGTATTTAAACGCTCTAATAACATTTCCCCTGCTACTACATACTTTTCTAAGTCTAAATAATATTTTAAATTTTGCTCATATAAACCATCTAACGTACCGATTGATTTTTTCATTTCATCTTGATACTTTGTAATTTCTACGTATACTTTATCCATTTCGCGACCCATTGTTTGGTACTTACTAAAAATTTGTTCAATCATTTTATCAGCTTTTTTGAACATACGTGAGAAGAAACCGCTTTTCTCTTCCGCAAAGTCTTTGCTATCGAATCTATCCATAATTTTACCAAGCTGTTTTAATAATTCTCCAGAGTCTTCTATTTTTGATAAAGACATTGTATGTAAAATTTGATCAGCGAAACGTGAAATTTCCATAGATGGTTCTTTTCCAAGTTCAATTAATTCTAATTGATCTTTAATATCTACCGAATTATAAATACGTTGCACATCTGCATCTTGTCTAAGTTGTAAGCGAACATCTTGTGCTGTTTGCTCATTTAATTCTGTTTTCGAATCTAGTACGACTGGGTTATTCATATGGTATTCTCCCTTTCCTTATAAAAATGGACGAAATAGTCCTTTTATTGTTTGTGATAAATTTTTATAGGCTGATGAACTATGAAACTCAAGATCGAAATTAACTTCTTCAAGCCAATGCGAATCAAATGCTGCTGCATCAATATACGGTTCAATATCATTTCGTCCCGTTGGATTGAAGTGGAATACATCTACTCCTATTTGATTTAAAAATAGTAATAAAACAGCATCCGAACGGCTTAATTCTCCGCTCTTCTCATTATTAAATATAACAATTTTAGGTACTTCTTGCGAGTAATCAAATTTCTCAAGTTGCTCTAAAATGTTCGGTGGTATTTGAGAAAGCTGTGCGAAAACATACAGTGCTACATCTTGTTTCGTCTCTTTCGCAATGGGTTTACACATTTCACTTTCGCACGTATGGATGATCGCCTCTGCAATACCATGTTGCAATCCTTCTGGCAAACGTTTATGTGGCCACCAATGACTGTTCATAATTAAATCAGGGTGTAATTTCCCCCCGCGGTCTAACGCATCTCGGTAATGATATTGGAAATTCGCTTTTTGTTCTTTCGTAAACGGGAATGTATTAATTAATAAACTGTTATCAAACGATGTAACAGCCTTTAATCGCTGAAAATATTCTTTATCATTTTTTGAGACACCTGATATTTTCGCAAATAAAGAAGGGATATAAATGTGTTTATTTTCAACAAAGAATGTTGGACGCACAAATGCCTTTTCTTTCGTAATTAAAAAGAGTTCATCATACGTTGTTTTGAGCGTACGAGCTACAGGCGTATAGGAACGAAATTGCCATGGCTTGTACAGCAGTGAGTTATCGTGGTGAAGTACTTGTTCAATTTCTTTTGAAGCCTGATACGCTACTGTCGCAACTCGCTCACGGCGGCGATCTGGAAATGGTTCAAGAGAAATCCGACTTGGATAAGACACAACAAAACTTCTTCCTTCCTCATCAACATTCTCAAATCCATCTTTTCCTTCTGGGTGATAATAAAGTACATCGCAACCGAGCATAATAAGAAAGTATAAGAAATATATACGGCTTTCCTGTGCATCACCGTACCAAATGATGCGTGGCATTTGTTTCTTATAATTAATCGTAGAGAACCACTTCGCTACGTAATTGTCACTTAACTTAATCATATCGATTAAGAAACGACGGAATCCTTCTGTTTTTAATGATTGGTTATGTTGTTTTTCATACAATTTCAATACAGAAATAAACGTCGTATGTATATAATGCTGTAAGTCAGGATTGTCTACTTGTGGTAATAGTTGTTTTCCAGACAGATGGGCGACAAGCCTATTTACTGTAAGGCCATTCGGTGCTTCTTGATGTAATGTAAAAACCTCTTGGATATGGCGCAGTTTTTCGGGATCAATCACCTTATTTAAATTTTGTTCATGCAAAACCACAATCCCTTTTACTTCACTATAATCAAATAGCTCATTGAAATATTCATCTACATCATTAGGAACACCAAGAATACGAGTTGCTATATAACTAAACTTCATCTCATTCTCTGTCAGTTCATATTGTGGGCGTTTTTCTAAAAGCGCTTCAAATTGCTTTAAATCTGATTCGTCTTTTAATGCACATGGTTGAAGTGTAAAACGTGAAAACACAACAGTTCACCTCCAAAAACATTTACTTTTTTTTATAAAGTCTCTCTTCTATTATAAACTATTTTTAGTTATAAAAAATGGGCGCTCGCATAACGAGCAAACCCATTTCAATTATTTATGATTATTTTTAGTAGCTGCAACTTCTTCTTTAGCTTGTCCAGAATTCTTCATGTAGTGAAGTATAAACGTTGCTCCAAATGCTACAACTAAAATAATAAAGAATAGCGTATGGCTTACTTCAATATGAATAACAGACAATAACATTTTTGCTGCAATAATTAAGATTAAAATATATGCTGTCGTTTCAAGTTCTGGAATACGCTCTAACAATTTTAAGAATACGCCAGCGATACCGCGCATCATTAAAATACCAAGCATTCCGCCTAATAATAGAATCCAAACTTGATTTGATACACCAAATGCAGCAAGTACGCTATCTACAGAGAACGCGATATCCATTAATTCCACCATCGCAACTGTTCCCCAAAAGACACCAAACATTCTGAAGAGAATACTGTTTTGGTTCATACCATGAGCTTCCTCTTCTTCTGCGTTACCTTTTCTTTTATCAATGAAGTATTTAACCGAAAGCCAAGCTAAGTAAAGTGCACCTAACACTTTTACCCACGCTAATTTAATTAAGAACATTCCAATTCCAATCGCAATAAAACGGAATACATAAGCTCCAATAAGTCCATAGAATAATGCTTTTTTACGCTTTTCTTCCGGAAGGTGTTTTACCATTACCGCTAATACAAGTGCGTTATCAGCAGATAACAACCCTTCAAGTACAACAAGTGTACCTATTAATCCCCAAGATACTGGATCTTGCAACACTCTAATCCACATGTCCAAGTCGAAAAACTGAGCATACGTATCAAGGATTCCTTGCAAAATACTCATCTTACCTTTATCCCCTATTCTTTGCTAGATTTATAGAAAGGTCAAAAAAAGGAAACGAATATCGTTTCCCTTCTTATGCATCCAAGCCATACGCTCTTACAAGCGCACCTAATCCACCTTGGAAACCGCTTCCTACTGCATTAAACTTCCACTGTCCATTATGACGGTATAATTCACAAAAGACAACTGCTGTTTCGATGGAGAAATCTTCCCCTAAATCAAAACGAAGAACTTCTTCATTCGTTTCTTCATTTGCTAAACGAACGAATGCGTTTCCAACTTGTCCAAAGTTTTGATTACGGCCTTCTCCATCATAAATTGTAACTGTAATAGCAATTCTGTGCACATCTGCCGGAACTTTCTTCAAGTCTACAACAAGTTGTTCATCATCGCCTTCACCTTCACCTGTGCGGTTATCTCCTGTATGTAGAACAGATTCACAAGGAGACTGTAAATTATTATAGAAAATAAAATCAGTTTCCTTCGTACATTTTCCATTCGCATCTAATAGGAATGCTGATGCATCTAAATCGAAATCTGATCCACCGTCATAAGATTTAATATCCCATCCAAGACCAATTACTGCTTTTGTTAAGCCAGGGCTTGTCTTACCTAAATCAATCTTCTGTCCTTTTTGCAATTGAATAACCATTTACATTCACCTCTATATTTTATATCTTAAAAAATATACCCATCAGTAAACATATGTTTCACCGATGGATATATAAAATCTATTACTCTACATCTAAACCGAAATTATTACATAGAGACGCTAATCCGCCCTGGAACCCACTTCCGATTGCATTGAACTTCCAGTCACCTGCATGACGGTATAATTCCCCTACTACAACAGCTGTTTCAATAGAGAAATCTTCTCCTAAATCGTAACGAATTAACTCTGCATTCTTTTCTTCATCTAAAATACGTACGAAAGAGTTAGAAACTTGTCCGAAGTTTTGGCTACGACCTTCTCCATCGTAAATTGTGATTGAGAAACAAATACGCTCGATATGTGCAGGTACATTTTTTAAATCTACTTTAATCGATTCGTCATCGCCTTCACCTTCGCCAGTTCGGTTATCTCCTAAATGCTCGACAGCACCATTCGCACCTTTTGGATTATTATAGAAGACGAAATCCTCTGCACCTGAAACTTTACCGTTAGCACCTACTAAGAAAATACTAACATCTAAATCGAAATCGTTTTGTCCGTCATAACGATTCGTATCCCAACCAAGTCCTACAAGAACTTTTGAAAGACCTGGATTTGTTTTTGTTAAGTCTACCTTTTGTCCTTTTTTCAATGAAATTGATGCCATATTCAATTCCTCCTCGGTTTATTTTATTGATAACGTGATACAATCTCACTTAAGTTTTTATCTTGTGTGCCTTCTCCAACAGCTGAAAACTTCCATTCACTTCCGTGGCGATACATTTCACCTGCAATTAGAGTCGTTTTGCCAGCATAATTATCCGATAAATTATAGCGTGCTAATTCTTCACCAGTTTGCGGGTTTTGAATACGAATATATGCATTACGAATCATCCCGAAATCTTGACGACGATTTACACAGTCATAAATATTTACAACGAATACTAAACGATTAATACGGCTCGGAACTTTATGTAATTCTACGAAAATTGTTTCGTCGTCACCAGCGCCTTCACCTGTTAAATTATCTCCTGAATGAATAATACTACCACAAGTAGAAAGTTTGTTTCCGAAGTAAACTAAATCGTTTTTGTTTAAAAAGCGATCCCCTTCTAACATAACAACAGATGCATCACAATCTACACTTGGTTTACTTCCAAATAATGAAGACAGAAACCCACCTGATTGTCCAATTGGATCCCAGCCTAAGCCAACCTGTAGTTTTGCTACTTTTGGTTGTCCTTTCGTTAAATCGATCTTTTGACCTTTTTCTAAAATAATAGGCATGAAGTTTCTTCCTTTCTACAAAGCATTTTCCAAATCGGAAAATATTGTATTCTTCCCTTATATTGTAGCATTATTTACCTAGTGATAAAAAGGATAAATTCTCAGTTATATGAAAACATTCATATAACTTATTTATGCTAATGTAAGAAGTGGTAAATAGCACCAACCATTCCTGCACAATTTCCGTTTTGTGCAAGTTCAATCTCACAATTATTATAAATCTCTTTATTTAAATATTTTTCTACTTCTCTTTTTACTTCTTTTAAGAACTGATTTCCCCTACCAGTAATTCCTCCACCTATAACAATCATTTCTGGATTAAAAATATAAGCAAGGTTACTAATTCCAATCGCTAAATGTTTAAAGAAAACCTCAACTGCTTGCGTAACTTCTCTATCTCCTTTATCATACAGTTCGAAAATCGTTTTTCCATTCCAATCACTTTCACCTTTATATTTTCGCACAAGACGAATTAACCCTGAAATGGAAGCGACCTCTTCAAACTGCTTTCCTTCTATTAACATATTTCCCCATTCACCAGCACTAAAAGAATGTCCTCTGTATAACTCTCCATCTATAAATATCGCTCCTCCAATACCAGTTCCAAGAGTAAGCATAATAAAATTTCTTTTTCCGTTTCCAATACCTTTCCACTTCTCACCCAAAGCTGCACAATTCACATCATTTTCAACGGATACAGGAACTTGTAATCCCCCTTGCAATCTATCAATAATAGGAATAGTCGCGTAGTTCGGAATATGCTCCGCCCCTCCCGTTACAACCCCTTTATGAATATTAACAATTCCCGCAGTACTAATGCCAATTCCCGAAATCGTATGTTCATTCATTAATTTTCGGGATAGAAGAATAAGTTTTTGAATGATTTGTTCCCCACCCAAATGAATTTCTGTTGGAACTGTTTTATGCTTTAGTACTGTCCCTGTTTCTGAAACAATTCCATATTTAATTTGTGTACCACCAATATCAAATGCAATATATTCTTTCATCTGCTGTCACTTCCTCTACTGTAATGAGTGTAAAATTCTCACTGCTCCACTATTTATAAAGTGAAACTTTAATCAGTGGGGTTTTGTTCATCCCCCACCTAAATTCTTTGCTTTCGCTGAATTTTCAGGTGGGGATCTTACTACCCGTCAAATAGCGGGATAAAGAGTTTACATTAACTCTTTTCTCTCTTCAAAAACACACCACCTTTTTCTATATATAGTTTTTTTTGCATAAAACTCTTTTTCCTAAGAAATATTACAAAGGGATGTATTTTAGATGGAATATTAATTTCTTAGGAGGAAAACAATGACGAAAATCTTCATTTTAGCATCAACACTCTCTTTATCTTTTTTTAGCGGTTTAAATATCGGTAATGCAACAACGGAAAACTTCTCTCCAGCAGCAAACGCAATTGTACAAAATAACGATCATTTAGCAGAAGGCAACTCAAAAGATAATAATAAGCCACCAGGAAACAGTGGTTCTCAGGACGATAGTGGTTCTGGTGGCAATGGTTCCGGTGGTAACGGTTCTGATGGCAGTGGTTCTGGTGGTAATGGTTCCGGTGGTAATGGTTCTGGTGGCAACGGTTCAGTGGTTCTGATGGCAGTGGTTCTGGTGGCAATGGCTCCGGCGGTAACGGTTCTGGTGGTAACGGTTCTGGTGGCAATGGTGCAGGGGGTCCGGGTGCTGGGGTTCCGGTGGCAGTGGTTCTGGTGGCAATGGCTCCGGCGGCAACGGTTCCGGTGGTAACGGTTCTGGTGGCAGCGGTTCTGGTGGTAACGGTTCTGGTGGTAACGGTTCTGGCGGCAACGGTTCTCAAGGTGGTAACCGTGTTAAAGGCGATAGCAGTTCTCAAGGTGGGAATGGCTCACAAGGCGGCAACCGCGTTAAAAGCGATAGCAGTTCTCAAGGTGGCAACGGATCCCAAGGTGGGAATGTAAAAGATAATGTGAAAAAAGAAGGCGATAAGTTACCTAATACGGCAACGCATTATCCTGCATCTATTTTAATGGGACTTTCAACATTCCTAATCGGTATGTTACTATTTATTCGCCGTAAAAACGCAAAATAAAAACACATCCTTCCATCTAAAACATACATGAAACAAATTGCAAAACTAAAAAGGACTTTGGATTGCATTTTATTATGCAGCCCAAAGTCCTTTTTATCATCTATCAAAAAAGCATTAATACGCTTTTCCCCAATACACCATTTGTTTAGCTTCTTTACCACAATAAATACATTGGTCAGCTAAATGCTCTTGCTCAAAAGGCATACAGCGAGAAGATACTCCAACTTCTTCTTTTAGCTTCTCTTCACAAGCTAATTCTCCGCACCACATTGCCTTAATAAATCCTTGCTTTTCATCAGCTACTTTTTTCATCTCTTCGAAATTCGTCGCACTATACGTATTCTCATCGCGGAATACTTTTGCCTTATTAAATAAAGAATTATGAATTTCCTCAAGTAGTGCTGGAATACGTTTTTCCAATTGATTCATTGATATAAATTCTTTTTCTTTCGTATCTCTTCTAACAAGTACAACTTGATTCTTTTCAATATCTTTAGGACCAACTTCTAATCGAATTGGAATGCCCTTCATTTCATACTCATTAAATTTCCAGCCTGGTGTTTTATTACTAGCATCTATTTTTACTCGTGCAACCTTTTGAATATGTTCTTGTAACTCTGTTGCTTTCGCTAAAACTCCTTCTTTATGCTGAGCAATCGGCACAATAACAACTTGTACTGGTGCGACTTTAGGAGGCATTACAAGACCATTATTATCGCTATGAACCATAATAAGTCCACCTATCATTCTTGTTGATACACCCCAAGATGTTTGGTGTACATATTGCCACTTACCGTTGCGATCTAAAAATTTAATATCAAATGCTTCAGAGAAATTCGTTCCAAAGTTATGGGATGTTCCTGTTTGAAGTGCTTTCCCATCATGCATTAAACTTTCGATCGTATAAGTTGCCTTTGCTCCTGCAAACTTTTCTTTTTCTGTTTTTTGCCCTTTAATTACTGGTATCGCTAAGTAATCTTCACAGAAAGAAGCATATAGATTTAAAATATGTAACGTTTCAGCTTGCGATTCTTCTGCTGTTTCATGAATTGTATGACCCTCTTGCCATAAGAATTCCGTTGTACGAAGGAATGGTCTCGTTGTTTTCTCCCAACGAACTACTGAACACCACTGATTATATAACTTTGGCAAATCATTATAGGATTGCACAATTTTTGAAAAATGCTCACAAAATAAAGTTTCAGATGTAGGGCGTACACAAAGTCTCTCCGCTAACTTTTCATCCCCACCATGTGTCACCCATGCTACTTCAGGAGCAAATCCTTCTACATGATCCTTCTCTTTTTGCAATAAACTTTCTGGAATAAACATTGGCATATACACATTTTCATGACCAGTTGCTTTTAACTTCTCATCCATAACTTTCTGCATATTTTCCCATAAGGCATAACCGTACGGGCGTAGAATCATACATCCTTTTACACTTGAATAATCAACAAGTTCTGCTTTTTTTACAATATCTGTGTACCACTGTGCAAAGTCCTCTTCCATCTTCGTAATCGCTTGTACTTGTTCTTTTGCCATAGTCAGTCTTCCTCCTTTTGAAAATACAAAAAAGCCCGTGTCCCTAAATAGGGACCGAGCTTTGCCGGCGTTACCACCCTGATTCATGCACAAAAATTGCGCATGCTCTCTTTTTGATAACGGGAAATTCCCGCTGCATATGCAGAACGCAAAGGTAGGTTCCATATCGCCTTTTTAAGAATCTTTCAGCCTGACGGATTCTCTCTCTGCTAAAAAGATTGAACATGTACTAGTCCTTTTTCATCGTTATAACGAAATAAATTTGTTGATTATCATAATATAAATTCTTTTTTAAAACAATAGCTAATTTTCTCATCTTTATATATTCTTTTCATTTTCTGCAGTTTTATACGTAGCTTTTTCGCGAGATTTTTACAAGTTGATGTGCAATCATACCGATAAGTGTACCAAGTAGAACGAAGAAACCAATAAATCCATATCCCATTCCTTCCCATCCACCAATCACCATCATTGTAACGGGAAAAGATGCTAAACACAGAAGTATTAAACTAAGTGCAAATATAATATCGAACTGTTTGTTTGGAAACCGTTTCTTTAGTAAATACGAAATAGCAAATACAAGGATAATCGTAATTCCGCCAATGATGTAAAAGATACTAAATCCATCTAGCCACTCCATAGTATTCCCTCCTTCCATTCATTCCCTTATACTTAATTATATGTTTAATTTTTCTGAAAATAAATAATAAATTTTTACCTAGAAATATATTTTTATTACTAGGTATTAATAGTAATATATAAGAATAGGTTTTATATAATCAGGAGGGAACTTTATGGATAAAGCATTAACAAATCACGTCATTATTTTATCTTTCGATTGCTTATCAGCTTTAGATTTTCCTATATTACAAAAACTTCCTAATTTCCAAACATTAATAAATAAGGGCGCGATTGCGAGAAAAGTGGAACCTATTTATCCTTCTGTAACATATCCAAGTCACTCAACAATCGTTACTGGAAACTACCCTAATAAACATGGTGTAGTTAGCAATACGTTACTTCAACCTGGACGCGAGTCACCAGATTGGCATTGGTACCGAAAATCCATTAAAGGAACAACGTTATACGATGAAGCACGTAAAGCAAATTTAACGACAGCTGCCCTTCTATGGCCTGTTACCGGCAGAGCAAATATTGATTACAATTTACCAGAAATCTTTCCAAATAGACCGTGGCAAAATCAAATCTTAGTTTCATTATTTAGCGGTAGCCCGCTATATCAATTAGATTTAAATCAGCGCTTCGGCCATATACGAAATGGGCTGTCACAACCTGAACTCGATGATTTCGTACTTGCTTCTGCTGTGCATACAATCCAGACGAAGAAGCCTAATGTCATGTTTGTACATTTCACCGATTTAGACACTCAAAGACACTATCACGGCTTTGAATCTAACGAAACAATAGCTGCTATCTATAGACATGATGAACGGCTAGGAAAAATTATTCAAGCTTTAAAAGACAGTGACCTATACGAAGAAAGTACAATTATCGCTCTCGGTGATCATAGCGCCTTAAGTGAAAACAAAGCCATTCAATTAAATGTACTATTTCATCAAAAAGGGCTTATATCTATAAATTCAAAAGGAAAATTAGTAGACTGGAAGGTCTATTGCCAAAGTTGCGACGGCTCTGCCTATGTATATGTGAAGGACAAAAATGATACGGATACAATTCAAAAAGTACAACTACTACTTGAAGAGTTACTTCAAAATAAACAAAACGGTATTGAATTTATGCTTCATGATGAAGCTGCAAAAGACTGCGGTGCAGATGGTAATTGTTTATTTATGTTGGAAGCACAAGAAGGATATTATTTCACTGAAAACTATACAGGCGATTTTATAAAAGAAATTACTGAAAAAGATGTTACGCCTAGTAAAAAATATACATTTGGTACGCATGGATACTCTCCAACAAAACCTAACTATGAAACAATTTTTATCGCTGCTGGGAAAGGGATAAAAAGCGGCGTTACCATTCCGTATATGAGACTTATTGATGAAGGTCCAACTATCGCTAGACTACTCGGTTTACACTTAGGTGAAACAGACGGATCAATTGTAGAGGATTTACTTCAATTGTAAAGAACTGTGTATATATGTAAAAGTTATGTAAAAATCATCACTGTTTCTCTTTTTATAATTTTTATTTTTGTACACTGTTAGTAGAACAAATTTAAGGGGGAACATTATATGAAAAAAATGTCCAGACAAGAAAAAAGCTGGATATTATACGATTGGGCGAATTCGGTATATTCGCTCGTCATTACCACTGCATTATTTCCAATTTACTTTAAAGCAGCTGCAAAAGAAGCCGGACTATCTGGTGCAACTTCAACGGCATATTGGGGATATGCGAACTCTTTCGCTACACTTTTAATTTCTATACTTGCTCCTATTCTCGGCACAGTTGCTGATTATAAAGGATTTAAAAAACGATTTTTCACATTCTTCTTTGGACTCGGTATCGTATTTACAAGTATGCTAGCAGTCGTCCCAACATCTCAGTGGTACTTATTACTAGGCTGCTATATGCTCGCATTAGTCGGTTTTGCGGGAGCAAACATTTTTTATGATGCATTTTTAGTAGATGTTACCTCTAAAGATAGAATGGACCGAATTTCTACAAGGGGCTTTGCATTAGGTTATATTGGGAGCACAATTCCTTTTATCGGTTGTATCGCTCTTATTATTCTTGCTCAAAAAGGAACTATCCCTTTATCAGTCGGCATTGCTAGTCAAATTTCGTTCGCAATAACAGCTCTTTGGTGGGGATTATTTACAATTCCAATGTTAAAAAATGTAGAGCAAACACATTACATTGAACGTCATCCAAGACCAATTGCAATGAGCTTCAAACGCCTTGCTGATACTTTTAAAAATATTAAAGAATATAAAACTGTATTTATGTTCCTAATCGCTTACTTCTTCTACATTGACGGGGTCGATACAATTATTACTATGTCTACCGCTTACGGAACAGATCTCGGTATTAGTGCAACGAATCTATTAATCATCTTATTTGTCACACAAATTGTAGCTTGTCCATTCGCCTTATTATACGGAAAGTTATCAGAAACATTTACAGGTAAAAAAATGCTATACGTCGGCATTATTATTTATATCATTATCTGCATATATGCTTATTTCTTAAAAACGACACTCGATTTCTGGATTTTAGCAATGTTAGTTGCCACTTCTCAAGGTGGTATTCAAGCACTTAGTCGTTCCTATTTTGCAAAACTGGTACCAAAAGAATCTGCAAATGAATTCTTCGGATTTTATAATATCTTTGGTAAATTCGCGGCAATTATGGGGCCAGTATTAGTCGGTGTTACAACGCAATTAACAGGAAAAACCAACGCTGGTGTCCTTAGTATTATTGTACTGTTCGTTATCGGTGGATTCTTACTAACTAGGGTTCCCGAAAATGATACATCCGTTACACCACCTAGTCCAAAAACTAAAACGCTATAAAGAAAAGATCCTCTTCTCATGAGAAGAGGATCTTTTCTTTAGTTTTAGCGATAACGTCTTACAATTAAAAATTCTACAGCCGGCTTTACAACTATCGCAGCGCATAACGCAAACAAAAGAGGTATGTTATGAAAATCAACCCATTTATTAAAACCTACCGATGCCAAACTTTTAAACATATAATGTAATGCGATGCTACAAATAAATAGTGCATACCAGTTTACTTGAAGTTCAGTTAACCAATAATAAAGTGCAAACACTAACGTACTTATAGCTACTAATGCCGTAACTACAAGACTTATTTTCTCTTTCCCCAACAACTACTCCCCCTACAGCTTGTACAAAAATAGTTTATCAACAGTTGTTCCTAATACTTCAGCTAAACGGAATGCTAACGCTAAGCTTGGATCATATTTATTATTCTCAATTGCATTTATCGTCTGTCTAGAAACTTTACACTTATCAGCCAATGCACCTTGTGAAATATTGTTTTCAGTGCGTAATTCATAGATTTGATTTTTCACACCATTTCTCCTAACCTGTAAAATCGTTTTTACATCATCAGTATATAGTTGGGGCATATCATTGTCAAAAGATTGCCGCAAGAAAAGGGAGCAATTCTGCTCCCTTACAATAGCTATTTCGAAACTAATCAATTCGTCATTTCCTCTCGATTCACAATATCTTCTTTCTTTATTTGCATACGTAAAACCGGACCTATTGCTAACAAAATAAGTGACATTGCTATACAAAATACAGTAACTAGTGAGGTCATCTCCTTCAATCCTCCAGCTAGTGAAGTTCCGATTAACATTGCCCCCATAAACAGTGGTAAAATTGTTCCATTTACTCTTCCAATCATATTTTCTGGTACAAGTTGAATCATAAGCGTACCGACGACTATATTAACACAAGCTAAACAAATACCTGTTCCAAACCTCATGAAACTAGTAATCCAAAATGATGTAGATAGCCCTTCTACTAAAAATGACATTGCTAATATGCTCATACCGAATACAAACATCTTTTTCGGGTTCACTTTTGAAGCGAAAACTGCAGCAACAATACCACCGATTAACATACCGATTCCATCAGCTGCGGCTAAATATTGAACTGCTTCCTTTTCCATTCCAAGGCGCTCTATTACAAGAAATACCTCTAATGGATTCGTTAGTCCAACAGCTAAGCCCATAACGGTGAAAGTAATCGTAATCATACGTAAATTTTTCGTGTGAAGAACGTATTTCCATCCTTCTTTTATATCATTTTTTAATGAACCTCTCGCCACTTGCTCTTGTTCCACCCATTTTGGTAAAAATGAAAGGGCTATAGCAGATAACAAAAATAAAATGATTAAGCTATATAGTGACGTAAATAAACCAAGTTGTGTGTACACAAGCGATCCTACTACTGGCCCAAAAATCAGAAATAATGACTGTAACGTTTGGTTAAATGCAATCGCATTTGCTACCTGCTCTTCTTTTACGTAGCGCTTAAATATACGCGAAGATGATGGCTGAGAAAACTGACCTACAATCGCGGAAATGAGTGTTGCAAAAAATATAGCCTGCCAATAATCCAGCTTTAACAACAAGACAATTCCTATAATAGACAGTACGCTTAATACGTCTCCAGCAACCATCGTTCTTTTCGGATTCCAGCGATCAGCTAGTGCACCACCGATAAACGAGAAAATAAAAATAGGTGCATATTCCATAACCGATAACAACGAAACTGAAACTGGATCATTATTCGTTCGCTCCATTATGAAATATAAAAGAGCCATATTTCTGATCCAAATTGCAAATTGTTGTAAAATATCAGATGCCATAACGAGCATAAATGCTCGGTTTTTAAATAAAGCGTTCATTTTCATTCCCCCTTTCATAAACCGACCGTTCGGTCTAATTTATTTTGTAAGAAAAGCAACTGACCTATTATTCAGCTGCCATTCCTTTTAACAATACATCTATTGCCTTTTTATAGATACGTTGCAGTTCTTTATAATCTAACTCGTAGTAAAGTACTCCAAGCCCTGATAATAATCCATTCACAATATACATAAGATCGCGCGTATTATCTTCACGAAACTCTCCAGACTGTATGCCTGCTTCAATTAGTTTCTCAAACATAACATATGATTCTCTAGTTAAAGCTAACAGTTCATCCAGAATTTCTTTACTTACAACTTGGCTCATAGAGAATTCCTCTATTGCATTTGAAATGGGTTGCTGTATGTCCTCTACATAATATTCCGCGAGACCATATAGTTTTGCAGTACTCGTACTATACAACTTCTCTTTTTCATTCCATTTTTCAAGCCAATCATACGTATGCTGTTTTACTACAAATAAAAATAATTCTTCTTTACTTTTAAAGTGATAATAAATGCTTCCTTTACTTCGCTCTGTAATTTCACAAATCTCTTCCATAGATGTAGCTGCATAACCCTTCTGTGAAAACAGACTTTCTGCTTTATAAGCAATTTCTTTCTTTATCTCTTCTGTACTTCTTCTCATATTTACACCTCTTTAAACCGACCGTTCAGTCTAATAATAACAAATAAAAAACCTCTATCGCAAGAGGCTATATTCCTTATTTAAGAAAACGTACTTTCAAACCACGTTCGAATCATATGTATTATTCCAATTTTAAATCCTAATTTAACAAGAAATACGCCTCCCGCAGCTAATAAAAATAACATTACTTTCCCCTTATTTTTCACTTTCGGTTCCCTTTTCATTTCTATTCCCCTTATTACATTAAAAATATTAATCAAACGTTTGTTTAACTGTTTTTATGCATATGTAAGCCAACTAATCAAACGTTTGTTTAAAAAGAAATACGCCCCCCTATAGGGCGTATTCTCATCAATCACCGCCGCCTCCACCACCGCAGCTACCTCCACTATCTCCACCAAAAGAACCTCCGCAATCATGTGAACCTCCATCGTGCGAGCCATCATTATCCGATCCAGCAAAGAAAAATAATGGTGATGAGCTGTTGGATGAATTATGAATGTTATTTTGTTTTGTAAGATTTACCTTCTTTTTGTTTGATCGAACTGCTGTTACGATCGTTCCAACTACAACAAATAATAATATGACAATAATAAATTCCATATAAAAGCCTCCCTTAATCTTTGAATAATTGAATGGTTCTTTCTAGATTTTCAAGTGAAATGAAGCGCGATTCACGAAGAATTTCTTTTCCATTATAAAATAATAAAACTGTTGGTCCTGTAAATACTGCATATCGCCCTGCGATCTCTTGCATGTCTTGTAGTAATATTTCTACTTTCTCTACGTAATCATAATTCTCTAATACGCAATTTACTTTTCTTAACATAACATCACAAACACCACAATTTTCCGTTTTAATAAACAGCAGTACTAATTGTTGTCCTTCAATATATGTCGCTAATTCTTCTATCGTTTCAAATGTATTCATCTTATCCCTCTTAGCGTAATTTACGAAATACTTTACCCTGATACATACGAAAAGCTGAACTATCTTTAATCTTTCTCTTTTCCATTACCTGCTGAAAACGCAGCGTTTTTGCTGTTAACTCTTCTTGTAATTCTTTTCTCTCTACTTCATCATAACAGCATGCAATTAAGTTTTCTATTTTTAATATATCTTTTTGTAGTTCCATTTCTGGTGGAATCATACCCGCATTTTTTAAGATTTTATAACTCATTCTAAGTTCTGGAGGTACCATTGAAAGGTCTTCTAATTGTAGTGGTTTTCCTTTTCCCGGAATATGATCAAGGTCTCCATTCCGTATTGCTTGTCGAATTTTTTCTTCAGCAATGTTCAAAAAGACATCCACACCATTCGCTCCTTTACATATTTTTACTATTATTTTACATGATATTTTCTCATCTTGCTACGCTATTACAAATTGACTGTATACAATTTTTTCTCAAATTTAATTACAAGGAGCCTTTTCCTCCCTAATCAATATTTTATTTTCATGTGTAGTCTGTGTTAGAGCCATTTCATATTGAGAAAATCTTTCCGAATCAAATAAAGCGTTTACACTAAATCTTACATTTGCTACGATTTAATCACCCCCAGCTCCCTTGTATAGACTTCGTGATGTCTGATCATTTTTATCTAGACGTTTCATACGTCTAGATTCACTTTGGTTTACTGGCGTACGCCTTTAAATATATCTTTTATTTTGAAAGGAGAAATGACTATGAGCTCCAAAAAATTCACATTGCTATTACTATCTCTACTACTCTTCTTACCTCTTTTTCTCACAAACTTTATTACTCCAAATGTTGCATTAGCAAATTCACCAAAGCAAGGTCAAAAAATTGTTGGGTATTTTCCTTCATGGGGTATTTACGGACGCAATTATCAAGTTGCAGACATTGATGCATCCAAGCTAACTCATTTAAACTATGCTTTCGCTGATATTTGCTGGAATGGAAAACATGGAAACCCTTCTACTCACCCTGATAATCCGAATAAACAAACGTGGAACTGTAAAGAGTCTGGTGTACCACTGCAAAATAAAGAGGTCCCTAATGGTACTCTCGTACTCGGTGAACCATGGGCTGATGTCACAAAATCTTATCCGGGATCAGGTACAACTTGGGAAGATTGTGATAAATACGCCCGCTGTGGAAATTTCGGAGAACTGAAACGATTAAAAGCTAAGTTTCCTCACTTAAAAACAATTATTTCCGTTGGTGGCTGGACTTGGTCTAACCGTTTTTCTGATATGGCCGCTGATGAAAAAACAAGAAAAGTATTCGCTGAATCTACAGTAGCTTTTCTTCGCGAATATGGATTTGACGGCGTTGATTTAGACTGGGAATATCCGGGTGTAGAAACGATTCCTGGTGGTAGTTATCGTCCTGAAGATAAGCAAAACTTCACCCTACTCCTTCAAGATGTTCGAAATGCATTAACGAAAGCTGGTGCAGAAGATGGTAAACAATACTTACTAACAATCGCATCAGGTGCAAGCCAACGTTATGCTGATCATACAGAGCTAAAGAAAATCTCTCAAATACTGGATTGGATTAATATTATGACATATGATTTCCACGGTGGATGGGAAGCTACTTCTAACCATAATGCAGCTCTATACAAAGATCCAAATGACCCAGCAGCAGATACGAAATTTTACGTAGATGGTGCAATAGACATTTATACAAATGAAGGGGTTCCAGCGGATAAACTCGTATTAGGTGTACCTTTTTACGGACGTGGATGGAAAAATTGCGGAAAAGAAAATAACGGGCAATACCAACCTTGTAAACCAGGTAGTGATGGAAAGCTCGCTTCTAAAGGTACTTGGGATGATTACTCTACCGGTGACACAGGTGTGTACGATTACGGTGATTTAGCAGCTAATTATGTTAATAAAAATGGTTTTGTTCGCCACTGGAACGATGTAGCGAAAGTACCTTATTTATATAATGCGACTACAGGCACGTTTATTAGCTATGATGACAACGAATCTATGAAATATAAAACAGACTATATAAAGACAAAGGGTTTAAGTGGCGCAATGTTTTGGGAACTAAGCGGGGATTGCCGTACAAGTCCAAAATATAGTTGTAGTGGGCCAAAATTACTTGATACGCTAGTAAAAGAATTACTTGGTGGACCTATTACTCAAAAAGATACTGAACCACCAACAAACGTAAAAAATATTGCTGTTACAAATAAAAATTCAAACTCCGTTCAATTAAACTGGACTACATCTACTGATAACGTAGGAGTTACGGAATATGAAATTACTGCCGGAGAAGAGAAATGGAGTACAACAACAAATAGCATTACAATTAAAAATTTAAAATCTAATATAGAATA
This sequence comes from Bacillus sp. BPN334, assembly GCF_008368885.1. Taxonomy (NCBI): domain Bacteria; kingdom Bacillati; phylum Bacillota; class Bacilli; order Caryophanales; family Bacillaceae; genus Bacillus; species Bacillus sp. BPN334. The sequence continues at coordinate 91,646 of NZ_QOZW01000016.1, forward strand.
CACATTTTCAGTAATAGCAAAGGATGCTGCTGGGAATAAATCACAGCCTACTTCTATTATTGTAAAAACAGACGATACTAACACAACACCTCCTGGTGGAAATGGGAATGCTACCTTTTCAGTCACTTCAAATTGGGGAAGTGGTTACAACTTCTCGATTGTAATTAAAAATAGTGGAACGACCTCTATTAAAAACTGGAAATTAGAATTTGATTATAACGGCAATTTAACACAAGTTTGGGATTCTAAAATTAGTAGTAAAACAAATAATCATTACGTAATTACGAATGCAGGATGGAATGGTGAAATTCCTCCTGGTGGATCGATTACAATCGGAGGGGCAGGAACAGGCAATCCTGCCGAACTTTTAAATGCATCTATTAGCGAAAACTAAACGTAACCTCCATTAATTATTTCACTAAAGTTTGAATTTAGGTTTGAGTGCTCTATCCTAAATTCAAACTTTTAATTTTATGAAAAATCACAAATTGATATTATAATAACCTATTATAATCATATTTAGTTTCTAATATGAAGTTCATGTGAAGTTCATCTGAATTTTACATGAATTTCCTTTAAGTTCTATTGTCTTCCTATACTAATCACATTATTCTTTACATATAGGAATTATTTTCATTCCATTTCAAACTATCTATATATATAAAGAAAGATAGTCGCCTGTTAGGGAAAGGCATCTAAATATAAACATAACATAAGAAAAAGCACGCTTATAAGCGCACCATAAGAGTGCTTCTTCATACAATTCTCATGTAAGAGTTCTCGAAAATCATGTTAATCACAAAGAAAAGGCATTAGCTTATACAAGCTAATGCCTTTTCTTTATTCATATCGTTCAGCGTCCCATTCTTCTATATTCCATACTTTTGTTATCCATGCTTCATAGAAAGAAGGCTCATGTGAGACAAGTAAAACTGTTCCTTTATATTGTTGTAACGCTTCCTGCAAAGACTTCTTTGTTTCTATATCCAAATGATTAGTCGGTTCATCTAAAATTAAAACATTGCTTTTCGTTACGATAAGTTCACATAAACGTACTTTCGTTTGTTCCCCGCCGCTTAATAAACGAATAGGTTTTAATACATGTTCTTCTTTCAATCCACACTTTGCTAATACTTGGCGTACTTCTTTCTTTGTCATATCTGGTCGTTCTGCCCAAACTTTTTCTAATGGTGTTGTTTCTGAAGCAAACTCCTCCTGCGCAAAATAAGCAGGATTTACTCGTTCTCCAACAGAAATTGAACCGCTTAGCGGCTTTATTTGACCTAATAACGTTTTTAACATTGTCGTTTTTCCAATCCCATTATGACCAACAATCGCTATCTTTTCTCCTTTTTTTACTTGCAAATTCAATTCTGGACATAACGGAGAACTATATCCTATCCTTAGTTTTTCAGCCTGTAATATGCGACTAACTGGCTCCTCATAAACATTGAAATCAAAACGGGATCGAGGTACATGATTAACCTTTTCAATCCTTTGCATTTTCTCCAATACTTTCTCTCGACTTTTAGCCTGTTTCGCTTTTCGAATTTTATTTTTTTGAATAAATGTTTCTAACTGAGAGATTTCTTTTTGTTGTTTCGCATGCGCCGATTGTAATTGTTTCCTTTGCAATTGATAACTTTGCACAAATTTTTCATAATTTCCTACGTACCGCTTCACTTTCCGTTCTTCTAGATGATAAATAACATTCGTAATATTGTTCAAAAATGCTTCGTCATGTGAAATGATTACATAAGCTTTTTCATACAGTCTCAAATACGATTGCAACCATTCTATATGGGCTGTATCTAAATAGTTTGTTGGCTCATCTAGCAATAAAACATCAGCTTTTTCTAAAAGGAGCTTCCCAAGTAATAACTTTGTTCGCTGTCCTCCACTTAACTTTGAAACATCCTTTTTAAGCCCCATTTCAAATAAACCTAAACCGATTGCTACTTCCTCAATTTCTGTATGAATTTGATAGAAATTAGAACTTTCCAATATAGTTTGTAATTCTCCATACTTTACTAACAACTTTTCTATTTCTCCTGCTCCATTCATTTCTTCAGCAATTTTTAACATTTCACATTCAACCGCATACAAATTAGAAAATGCACTTTGTAAGTATCCCTCAATTGTTATTCCTTCTTGTAAATCCATATGCTGCTGTAAAAAACCTACCTTCACATGTGGAAACCATTCAATGTTTCCGTCATCATGTATAAGTTCTCCTGTTAAAATCCTTAACAATGTTGATTTTCCAATTCCATTTTTCCCAACTAACCCAACATGCTCGCCCTTTAATAGTCGAAAACACGCATTATATAAAATGGTTTTCTCACCATACGAATGACTTACATTTTCTACTGTTAATATACTCATTTTTTTCTCTCCTCTACTTATAGTTCATAAGCTAAATAGAGAGAGCAACAGTATAAAGCCTTATTTAATTGTATATATAAAAAATGGGTAAGGTGAATACACCTTACCCATTACATATTATAGTAAAAAAGGATTAAGGTTCTTTACCTGCTGTCTTCAATTTAGCTTAATCGTTAAAAATGGGCAGACTTCTCCCGCATCAAGCTAAAACCATTTGAAGAACAGTTGATAAAGTCATTTTATCCTTTCACTCCTTTAACATTTGTTATATTAAGAGTATAAACTACTCTGTTATATTTTATTCTCTATTTTTTCTTTTGTTCCTTCTCCGCTTTTTCATTTTCTGCGTAAATTTCTTTATACATCTTTTCTAATGCATATGGACTTGTAAAGATGAGCGTTAACGATTTCCAAATATAAATTCTTCTTTGTAGTTCTACCCCATACTCTTTACTAACCATATTTTTCACTTCTGGAATATGTTCTTCGTTTTGAAATTGTTGTACAGATTTCAATTCCTTCGTCTTAAAATCCGTTAAAAGGCCTATTACAGTTCGTCCATGTTCCTGCGACCTTTCTTCTAAATCAAACTGAATGGAATGAACAAAACCTAAAACATGAAAGATTTGAGCATGCAACCCGACAGCAGCACGCTGTTCCATTAAGTTGTAGCACTCTCGTTTTAACCCTTCTACCATTTCTAAAGAATTTCTATTAACTTTTCTTTTGCCAACAAACATAATTTTTACAATATGAGCGACTGCTCCCATACTTTTTAATACACTCTCTAAAACTTCTACCGCATCTTCCACATAACCATTTGAAATTATAGAATGAATAAATTCATCTAATACCACTTGAAACTTTTTAATTAAATGTAAATCGCGTAATTCTGGAACATCTTCTCTCAATTGATTCCGGCCTTGAACCCACTTTAAAACTTCTGACATCTCTTCTTCTTTTAATTCATGATGTTCCATACCATACTTCATTAATAAAATATGATTTTTTAATAAGGACTTTCCTTCTTCAAGATTGTCCGGCGTTAATGAATCAACTATTTTCTCTATAGATTTCATCTTTCTCCCCCTATATAAAAAAGCCTCTTAACAGTAATTATACCAAAAACTGTTAAAAGACTTTTTCTATTTTTTCATATAAGGAGCTAATACTCTCAGAATTTCTTCCTTATCCTTCTTTAACTCAAGTGATGTTAACATATCCATCGTTCTCGGTCTAGGTAATTTCACTTGTACCTCACCAACTATTGAGGCTGGTCTTTGAGATAAAATAAATACGCGATCTGAAAGCAAGATTGCCTCATCTAGGTCGTGTGTAACCATAACGATTGTTTGCTTCTCTTGGTGCCAAGAGTTTAAAAGCCAGCTATGTACTTCCATTTTTGTAAAGGCATCTAATTTTCCAAAAGGCTCATCAAGTAGCATAATTGGCTTTTCACATAAATATGTGCGCAAAAAACTAATTCTTTGACGCATACCACCAGACAATTCATCTGGATAATGGTCTGCATATTCATCTAGTTCAAATTGCTTTAATGCTTCCATTCCCTCTGTCAGCCTTTGTTTTTTCGGTTTCCCTTCGATTTCCAATGGAAGAACTATATTTTGCAAAGCTGATCGCCAAGGTAATAATAAATCTTGTTGCGGCATATAACTTACAACATCTTGCTCTTGTACGTGCCTATCCTTATACGTTACATTCCCACTTGTTGGGCTTTCAACATTTGCAATTATATTTAATAATGTGCTTTTCCCGCAACCACTCGGTCCTACAAAGGAAACGAACTCTCCCTCTCGTATAGAAGCACTAATATTTGCCAATACATTCTTTCCATCAAAAGCTTTTACAATCTCTTTTATTTGTAATCCACTCATTTTTCACTTGGAAGGAACTCATTTGTAAAGGCATCTTTCACATCAATTTTCTTCTTAATAACTTTGTTATCATATAAGAAATTCATGTAATTCGTCCAAACTTCTTCCTTCTGTACTCCCCACGCTTTTGCATCATCTTGATACTTCGTACTTAACCATTTTTGACTTTCTTGTACTAATTCTTTATTCACATCTGGAACTGCTTTAATTAAAATATCAGCAGCTTCTTTCGGTTCTTTAATTGCAAAATTATAACCTTCTGTCGTTGCACTCATAAACTTTTTCACAAAGTCTTTATCTTGCTTCGTATGTTTTTCACTCGTAATAATAACAGGGCTATAGAAATCAAGCGCTGGGTCTAAGTCTTTCACCATAATCGTATTTAACTCTTTTCCTTGGCGCTTCGCTTCAATTCCATCCCATCCGTAATATATCCATTCAAAGTCTGCATCACGACCGATTGATTTAAAGAAATCTGTTTGTCCTAAGATGATTTTTTCAACTTTATTAAAATCAGCTTGATGCTTCTCCATGATTGTCTTCAGCGTTGCTTCTTCTGCTGGTCCTCCCCAGCCACCGTAACGTTTACCTTCAAAATCTTTTGGTGACGTCATATTATCTTTTTTAAGTGATGCAAAAGCTGAAGTGTTATGTTGGATGATTGCTCCTACAGATACAACAGGAATACCTTCCACACGAGCCAACGTTACATTTTCTTGTGCGCTTATTGCGAAGTCGGCTTTTCCAGAAGCTATCATTTGCTCCGCTGTCACATTATCACCAGGCTGAATAATTTCTACATCGAGGCCTTGCTTTTTATAATAATCTTTCGCTTGCGCTACATATAGGCCAGTATGATTCGTATTCGGAAACCAATCTAATACTACTTTTACTTTTTGATCTTTACTTGCACTTTCTTCTTTCTTCGCCGGATTACATCCAGCCACACCTACTGCTAATAAGGCAGCCAACATAACTTTTAAACCTTTTTTCATTTTCTGCCGTCCTTTCTATATATCCATGGTGCTGTTATTCTTGCCATAAACTCCACGATAAAATACAGACATAATGTCACCATAACAATAATTGCTGCCACACCAAATACTCGGGCTGTTAAAAAGGATTTTGTAGCCCTTGTAAGCATAACTCCTAATCCTTCGCTTGCACCGAGCCATTCCCCAATAATTGCTCCCATTACGCTATATGTAACTGCAATTTTTAAACCTGAGAAAAAGTATGGCAGCACTGCTGGAAACTTTACTTTCTGGTAAACTTGCCATTTCGTTGCCTTCATCGTTTGCAACAACTTCAACATATTTTTATCTACCGTTTGAAAACCTTCTAAAATGCTAAGCGCAATTGGGAAGAAACAAACAAGTATTACTACCATTACTTTCGGTAGCATTCCATATCCAAACCAAATAATAAATAACGGTGCAAGTACAACGATTGGAATCGTTTGTGAAATAACAAGCAACGGATTTATTAAAATACGAAATAAGGGGATAACATCCATAATAATTGCAATACTTGTCCCAATTAAAATCGCAAAAAACAGTCCGATTAGAACCTCTTGTAACGTTTGCATCGTATTCGGTAATAGTAAATCTTTCATTCCAATTAATTCTTGAACAATGGCAGAAGGCTTCGGTAAAATCCACGGTTCAATTTTAAATAATGAAACAGATCCTTCCCATATCGCTATGAGAAGGATAAGCCAAATTGTTGTAATTATTTTAGATTGCTTCTGGTTTTGCATATTCATCACGGTACTTCCAAACCTTTTCATCTATCGTTACACCAGTGCTTGGACGATAATGGATTTTAATAGAAGTAATCACTTCTTCTGCTCCAGCATCCACACAAGCTTGTTGCGCACGTTTAATGATATCAAGAAGTACATCTAATTCTCCTTCCAGCGTTGTTTCCATTGCCCCTACTTCATAACGAACTCCCGATTGTTGTACAACTTCAATTGCTTTATCGACAACAGAATACACATCTTTGTTCTTCGCTTGTGGTACTACTGAAAATGAAATCGTAACTTGTTGTGACATAGTAAAATCCCCCTTATAAAATGAAATGTTAAAACAAGAAAAGGCTTTCCTACTGCGTAGGAAAGCCTTGTATGCAAGTTATTATAGAATAACATATGCTACATCACTTTAAGTAACTCCCTACGCTGGCATTATCCAGATCAGGTTGAGGGTCGATGTTTGTTTACATCCTCTCAGCCAATTGGCTCCCCGGTCCTTAATTCGTTTTCATTGTAGCATGATTTATTTTATTGAACAAACAAAAGCACGTATAATCATTTCATTTAACTTTTGAATTCCCCTATTAACTCTTGTAACTCCTGTGAAAGCCAGCTTAAAGAACTAGCTAATTCAGCAATATCTTGTACAGACATTTCCTGCTCTTTCATACTTTCTTCAATATTATTACTACTATTTGCATACGTATTTGCAATAAGTGATAGTTCATTTACAACACGAACAATATTTTGGCTATTTTGCAATATATCACTTGAATTGCTAGAAACAACTCTAACTTGATTTGTAACAGATTGTGCTGATTTTGAAATTTTTTCAAAGAAAGCACCACTACTTTGAAAAAGTTTAATTCCGGATTCTACTTCTTTTGAAGCTTTTTGTATTGAAACAACAGCTTCTTCCGTTTCAACTTGTGTTTCCCCTATTAATTTCGCTATATCTTTTGCTGATGCTTCCGTCTGCTCTGCTAATTTACGCACTTCATCAGCAACAACGGCAAATCCCTTTCCGGTTGCCTCAGCACGTGAAGCTTCAATAGAAGCATTGAAAGCTAGCGAATTCGTTTGATTTGAAATACCTGTAATTACGTTTACAATATCACTAATTTCTTTTGATCTTGTTTCCAAAGAATGAATGATAGAAGATAAATCTTGTACTGCATTTTGTATTATGTTCATCTGATTAATCGCCTGTTCAATAACACCATTTCCTTTTACTGAATGATGCTTCGTACCTTCAGACTCTTTTGCCATTTGTTTTGCAATATTAGTTATCTCTTCCATCCTATCTTCCATTTCATATACAATACTTAAATATTTTGGTACTGAAGTTTCTTGTGATTGAACGCCAGCCCTTAACTCAACTATAGAACTTACGATTCCTTGGACTGCCATGCTATTCTCTTTCGTACTCACTGACAATTCTTGTGAAGATGAGGAAACCTGTTCTGCTGTCTGTTTCACTTTATCTATAATTCCTTTAAACTTCTCGATGGTATTATTAAAATACGCATTAATAATACCAATATCATCTGGTCTTTCCTCTAATTTAATACTTAAATCACCTTTACCAACTCTGCGCAATCCTTCACGTAAATCCCGCAATGGAGCAAGCGCGTTACGTACAATTAAGAATTGAACAACAGTTGCAATTAAAACAGAAATACAAATAAACATTAAACCTTGTATAATGAACTTTTCCTTTGTACTAGGAACAATAGAGGCATCTACATCTGCTGCAACTAGTGCCACAATGTTACCTTCTCCATCTTTAATTGGCTCTAATATCGTTACCCATGTTCCTAATGCGTCTTCATATATTTCTGTCATGTTTGCTTTTTTCGTGCTCATTACTTTATCATATGCTTTCATCCAAAGATCTGGTTGTTTATAATATTCTCCCGGCCTTACTTCAACAACATTTGCTAAACCTGTAGACAAATCAATGATTTGCAGCTCACCTTTTTCATTTTTTTTCGCTCCAACGATATACGTTTGTCCAACACTGTTCAATTCTTCCGTTGATTCATCTAATTTCTCTGTTAACTTCTCTCTCTTTTCTCTTTCTGCCGTTGGGTCTTTTGCAACATCTCTTAATATTTCTTCATCTAATTTATGTAATACCGTATCTCCTGTTTCAAAAGAGTGCCTTTCAAATATAGACATCATGCTATTTTGAAACATGTTAAAACTTAATGCTCCCATAGTACCAACAAGCGTTAAAATAACTAACACAGTTAACAATACATTTTTTTGAAGAAATGATAACCTGTGCCAATATTTTTTCATTAACATCACCTTTCTTAATTAACTTAATATAAAGTAAAACTATTAAAATATAAACCTCATTAACAATCGATAAAAGTTCTCATTTGTTTATAAATAAAAAAAAGACCAATGAAAAGAGCATTGGTCAAGACCAACCCTATCCGTCCGGTAACTGGCTAGCATAGCCTTTCGGCCTTAGCTCCTTTAGTTTTGCGTCCTAATGTTTCCATCAGTTTGCCTTTCTCGCTGAACGAGTTGAACGATATGGGAGTTCTATGAGAATTAAATTATTCTCTATCAAAGATTACAACATAAGAATTAAAATGTCTACCTATTTAGAGATGCAAATGTAAAGTTTCAATGGATTATTTTTTCGAAATAATTTAACAAAGTACGTGAATGTTATATTTCTTGTGTTATATAATAAAAAATGTATATAACACAAGGATTATTTTGAGTATTTATTTTAATTTTCATTCAAATTAAATTATTCGAATATATCTTAACTAATGAATTTCGGAGGTAGTTTATCATGTTTTGGCTACAATTTCTTACGTTACTACTCTGCATTTTTATTGGCGCACGCTTAGGCGGAGTTGGTCTAGGAGTAATGGGTGGCGTTGGTATGGCAATACTTGTTTTCGTCTTTCACTTACAACCTACAGCTCCTCCTATTGATGTAATGCTTATGATTTTAGCAGTAATTACAGCTGCCGGTGCACTGCAAGCCGCTGGAGGAATGGACTACCTTGTTCATCTGGCTGAGAAAGCATTACGAAAAAATCCAAAGCGCATTACATTCTTTGCTCCAATTGTTACTTATTTATTTACACTGTGCGCAGGAACTGGTCACGTTGCTTATTCTGTACTTCCTGTTATCGCAGAAGTCTCTCGCGAATCTGGGATTAGACCGGAACGACCAATGTCAATTGCCGTAATCGCTTCCCAACAAGCAATTACAGCTAGTCCTATATCAGCTGCAACAGTTGCACTTTTAGCAATGCTAGCTGACTATAAAATCACCTTATTAGATATTTTAAAAGTCAGTATTCCTTCTACCTTCATCGCTTGTATGGTAGCTGCATTTATTGCTAGCAAAATGGGGAAAGAATTAAATGAAGACCCTGAATACTTGAAACGTTTAAAAGAAGGAATGATTCCTAAAATTGAAGAGAAGAAAGAATTTGTTGGTTTAAAGGGCGCTAAACTATCCGTTATCCTTTTCTTAGTAGGAACTTTCCTTGTCGTCCTTCTCGGTTCATTTGAAGCACTTCGGCCAGGATGGATGGTTGACGGGAAGTTAGTTCGTCTTTCCATGCCAAACACAATTGAAATGGTTATGTTAACTATCGCAGCTCTTATTATTATTTTCTGCAAACCAAATGTAGAAAGCATCGTGTCTGGTAACGTCTTTAAAGCGGGGGCAACAGCAGTTGTTGCTATTTTCGGTATCGCTTGGATGGGAGATACTTTCTTTAACGGAAACTTAAATATGATTCAAGGATCAATTCAACACCTAGTAACAAGTGCACCATGGCTATTTGCCATCGCATTATTCATTCTATCTATTTTACTATATAGCCAAGCAGCAACAGTACGTGCTTTAATGCCTCTAGGATTATCACTCGGTATTCCACCAGCACTACTAATCGCGATGTTCCCTGCAGTAAATGGATACTTCTTTATTCCAAACTATGGAACAATCGTTGCTGCCATTAACTTTGATCGCACTGGTACAACAGGTATTGGTAAATATGTTTTAAATCATAGCTTTATGATTCCAGGCCTAATCGCAACATTCACTTCTATCGGAATTGGAATGCTTTTAATATCAATTATGTTTTAAAGAAAAAGCACAAACCTACAATTTTAAAGGGTTTGTGCTTTTTTAATCAAACGTTTGTTTAAATATTTTTAACCATCCATTATGTTCTTTACTATTTTTGTGAAGTTCCCTTTTCCTACAAACTCCTATTTACTTCATCTACTAGCTTCTTCGTACTTTCATACGGAGATTCAGCTAAACTAATCGCGGAAATAACAGAAACACCGTCCGCACCGGCTTCTATAACCCCAGCGGTATTTTCAATTGTAATGCCACCAATCCCAACGATTGGTATTGTAATTTCTTGTTCTCTAAAATGAGCTAAACCTTTCGTTCCTTGCACAGCTTTCGTATCTTTTTTCGTACTCGTTGGGAAAATAGGCCCAACACCTAAATAATCAGCTCCGTTTTTAATTGCCCAGCGTGCTTCTTCAATTGTATGGGTAGATACACCAACAATTTTATCTCCCATTTTTTCACGAACAGAAGTAATTCCTTCATCATCTTGGCCAACATGCACGCCATCTGCATCTAACTCGAGAGCTAGTTCCACATCATCATTTACGATGAATGGTACACCGTACTCCTTACAAATTGCTTGTAGTTCTTTTGCAAAACAAATACGTTTCTCGCCCGTTAAAGCGTCTTCCCCCTTTTCACGGAATTGAAAAATTGTTATACCGCCTTCAAGTGCATCTCTCAATACTTGTAGTGGCTCCTTCGCACAATTGTTACTTCCCATAATAAAATATACTGATAGTAATCTAGACATTTCAGCCTTTGTAATACGTGACATCTAGTTCCCCTCCTTACTATATAAGCTCAATCTTCCCATACTTCTCAATATCATCTGAAGTTGTATTTGCTAACTGGTTTAAAAATTCAATTTGGAAACTACCAGGTCCCTTTTCCACTGTCTTAGCAGCTGCCAGTTCCGCAGCTACACCATAAAACGTTAATGCCGCTACCGCTGCCTTTACATAATCCTTTTCTACTGCTACAAATGCTCCTATTACAGAAGTTAGTAAACAACCAGTTCCCGTAACCTTCGTTAAAATAGAGTGACCATTTCGAATAAGAATCGTTCGCTCTCCATCTGTAACAACATCTTCTTTTCCAGTAATCACCGCTACTGTATTTAATTCATCCGCTGTCTGCCTTGCAATACTTACGACATTGCCATTTCCAGCACCGGCGTCTACCCCTTTAATTTCCCAGCTCTCATTAATAACGTTCGCTATTTCAGCTGCATTTCCGCGGATAATCGCTAAATCAATTTCAGCCGGAATATGCCTCGCAACTTCTGTTCGATACGATGTTGCTCCTGCACCAACTGGATCAAACAGTACTGGTACATCGTTCACATTTGCTGATTTACCCGCAAGTAACATCGCTTCTACTTCTTCAGGACGAAGTGTCCCCATATTTAATACTAGCGCTCCAGCAATGCTAGCCATTTCTGCTACTTCTTCTTTTGCATACGCCATTACAGGCGATGCCCCTAACGCTAACAAACCGTTAGCTGTAAAGTTTGTTACAACAACATTTGTAATATTATGAACGAGCGGATTAGATTCTCTCACCAAATCCACTACTTTACTAATTTCTTTCATATTCATCCTTCTCATCCCCTAACTATAGTGATGGGAGATACACAAAAAGACACTTTGCGCGTATGCAAAGTGCCTGAACATGTGCTTTTACACTCTCCCTACGCTGGCATTATCCAACAGGTTCAAATGGTCAATGACGGATTAGTCATACTCTCAGTTTGTCTCCACAAACTCCCATGTGTTTAGTATTCATCTACTTCAAAGTCTACTCTTATTCTACTAAAATAACAAGTTCTTTACTTTTCTATTTCATATAGAAGCAACTGATAAAACAATACGCATAATAAATAAGTATCTATTTTTCATAGTCTCATCATTGTGCATATTATGTTCTATCGCCATCATTTGATTTCAAACAGATTTCGTTCACTCCACTAAGAAACATTCAAATTTGGAGCGAAACTGAATCTCAAGAAGATGTATGCTATAGTTAACGTATGGAAATTTGAAAGGATGTTTTAAATATGTCAAAAAGCGTTATAATCGCTGAAAAGCCTTCCGTTGCACGTGATATTGCGCGTGTACTTAAGTGCGATAAAAAAGGAAATGGCTACCTTGAAGGTAGTAAATATATTGTAACTTGGGCTTTAGGTCATCTTGTTACATTAGCAGATCCAGAAAGCTATGATGTGAAGTATAAGCAGTGGAATTTAGAAGATTTACCGATGCTACCAGAGCGTTTGAAATTAACGGTGATTAAACAAACAGGGAAACAATTTAATGCTGTAAAAAGTCAGCTACTTAGAAAAGATGTAAATGAAATTATTGTAGCGACAGATGCTGGGCGTGAAGGAGAATTAGTCGCTCGTTGGATTATCGATAAAGTTAAAATACAGAAACCTATTAAGCGTTTATGGATTTCATCTGTTACTGATAAAGCAATTAAAGATGGTTTTGCAAATTTAAAACCAGGTAAAGCCTACGACAATTTATACGCTTCAGCAGTTGCACGTTCAGAAGCTGACTGGTATATCGGCCTTAACGCGACTCGAGCATTAACGACTCGCTTTAACGCCCAGCTGAATTGCGGCCGTGTACAAACACCTACTGTCGCTATGATCGCTAATCGTGAAGATGAAATAAAGAACTTCAAATCTCAAACTTACTATGGCATCGAAGCACAAACAACGAATCAGTTAAAACTAACTTGGCAAGATGCAAATGGTAATAGCCGCAGTTTTAATAAAGAAAAAATTGATAGCATCGTAAGAGGTTTAGATAAACACAATGCTACTGTTGTGGAAATTGATAAAAAACAGAAGAAGTCATTCTCTCCTGGTCTTTACGATTTAACTGAATTACAACGTGATGCAAATAAAAAGTTCGGTTACTCTGCGAAAGAAACGTTAAACATTATGCAGAAATTGTATGAGCAACATAAAGTGCTAACGTACCCTCGTACAGATTCACGCTATATTTCATCTGATATCGTTGGAACACTTCCAGAACGTCTAAAAGCATGTGGCGTTGGAGAGTACCGTCCTTTAGCACATAAAGTATTACAAAAGCCTATCAAGTCTAATAAGTCATTTGTTGATGATAGTAAAGTAAGTGATCATCACGCAATTATTCCGACAGAAGGATACGTTAACTTCTCGGCCTTCACAGATAAAGAACGTAAAATTTATGATTTAGTTGTAAAACGTTTCTTAGCAGTTTTATTCCCGGCATTCGAGTACGAGCAACTAACGTTACGCACAAAAGTTGGTAATGAAACATTCATTGCACGCGGAAAAACTATTCTGCATGCCGGTTGGAAAGAAGTATATGAAAATCGCTTTGAAGATGATGATGTAACTGATGACGTAAAAGAACAACTTCTACCTCACATTGAAAAAGGCGATACATTAACTGTAAAGTTAATTATGCAAACATCAGGTCAAACAAAAGCACCTGCACGATTTAACGAAGCGACTTTACTTTCAGCAATGGAAAATCCTACGAAATATATGGATACGCAAAATAAACAACTTGCTGATACTTTAAAATCAACTGGTGGATTAGGTACTGTAGCGACACGAGCTGATATTATCGACAAGTTATTCAATTCGTTCTTACTTGAAAAACGTGGTAAAGATATTCACATTACTTCAAAAGGCCGTCAGTTACTTGATTTAGTGCCAGAAGAACTGAAATCTCCTACACTAACTGGTGAATGGGAGCAAAAACTCGAAGCAATTGCAAAGGGTAAACTAAAAAAAGAAGTATTCATTTCAGAAATGAAGAACTATACGAAAGAAATTGTTTCTGAAATTAAATCGAGTGATAAAAAATATAAACATGACAACATTTCAACGAAGTCTTGTCCAGACTGCGGGAAACCAATGCTAGAGGTAAACGGTAAAAAAGGAAAGATGCTCGTTTGCCAAGATCGTGAATGTGGTCATCGTAAAAACGTATCTCGTACAACAAACGCTCGCTGTCCGCAATGTAAGAAGAAATTAGAATTACGTGGTGAAGGTGCAGGCCAAATCTTCGCATGTAAATGTGGCTATCGCGAAAAACTTTCCACGTTCCAAGAGAGACGTAAAAAAGAATCTGGAAACAAAGCTGATAAGCGCGACGTTCAAAAATATATGAAACAACAGAACAAAGAAGAAGAACCATTAAACAACCCGTTCGCAGAGGCATTAAAAAAATTAAAATTTGATTAAACAAAAAGGTTCCTACCTCTCTCGGTAGGAACCTTTTATTTTAGTGAATGATTTTACTTCCTTTTGCATTCTCAACAAACTTTTCACTCGATTTGTTAATTGGTGTTTTCAGTAATAACGCAGCGACAATCATAACTACTACGAAAGCACTTAACACAAGTAAATCTCGCGTTACGATATCCCAAAGCATTCCGCCTACTGTTTCACGAATTGCACTAATTGCGTATGTGAACGGTAAGAACGGATAAATTGCTTGGAAGAACGCTGGTGTCATTTGAATTGGGAATGTTCCGCCCGATCCTGCTACTTGCAGTACAAGTAAAATGATCGCCATCGATTTCCCAACGTTTCCGAAAATAGAAACGAGTGAGTATACGATACAAACGAAGACTCCACCAATAAATAAACTAAATAACACAAACCAGAACTTATCGACTACGTACGTACCGAGTAAGAATATATCTCCCATTGATACGATAAACGCTTGTGAAAGACCTATCGTTAAGAATGTTAATAAACGTCCGAAGTAAATTTCATGGCTCTTATAATTCGCGCCCTCTTCATGTACTTCTACTGTTAATAATGAAACCATTAATAATGCGCCTACCCATAATGCAAGCACTGTATAGAATGGTGACATCGCTGACCCGTAGTTTGGCATCGCAAATAATTTATTCTCTTTTAAATTTACTGGATTCGCGAAGTAATCACTTTGCTTTTCAACATCATTTTTCAATAAGCGTATGATGTCTTTTATATCCTCTTCAGATTCAAAATCACGAATTTTATTTGCTAAGTCTTTAATCTTTTTCTCAGTTTCCGGCATGTCAGCTTTAATGTCTGTTAATTTCTTTTTACCGTCTACTAAGCCTTTTGATGAATCTTCTAGTAACTTTTTAACATCTGGAAGCTTTTTATCTGCTTCTTTTAAAATTTGAGATGTGTTTTTAGACATACGTTTCGTACGTTCAATTGCTGTGTTAAAGTTTGGAACGATTTCCGAATCATACGTTGCTAAGAAATCGCCTAATTGAGCTGAAGCATTTTTAGTAGCTTCATTAATACTTTCTACAACCTCTTTTGTAGGCTTCTGTCCATTGTTAATTAGTGTAGTTGCTTTATTCGTTGCATCTATACCTTTTTGAACAGAATTTTGTATTTTGTTCAATTTTGCAATTCCACCATTAAGGTTTTTTCCGCTATTTACATCTGCTAATACCTTATTTGTGCTTTCTAGAACCGGAATCGCATCACCAATTAGATTATTAGTAGCTTGTAATTGACCATTTAAATCGTTTAAAGATACTTTTGCCCACTCTAAATCAGTAACACCTTTATTTGATATGTTTGCCTTAGCATCTTCAACACCATTTTTAAACTTATCATATTCATTTTTCACACTATCATATGCTTCATTTGCATCAACTTTAGCTTGATCAACTGTGCTAACTGCTTTTTTATAATCTGCTACAAACGTTTCATTATAATCTTTTTCTGCTTGATCAATTAATCCATTTGCTGCATCTAATTTTTGATTTGCTACATCTGTTACATCTTTCTTTACTTCTTGTCCTGTACCGATAACATTTACAATATCTTTAATGCCGTTATTTGCATTTTCCATACTACCTTTAAGCTTAGTTAAGCGATCCACTCGCCCTTGGAAAAAGCTTTGACCAAAATCAGTCGTCGCCGATTTTTGAAGCTCAGTAAATACATTAATAAGATATGCAATACTATCTGTACGACCTTGAAGATTTTCAGAAACCGCATTAAGATCTTTTTTTGCCTTTTCTGGATCAAATTGACCATTTTGCAATCCGTTTACAACACTTTTCCCGTATGTTGTTCCTGCACGTGCCGAGTTTAAAACGTTATTCACTGTTTGATTAATATTTCTTGCAATATTTTTATACCCTTCATCGTTCAACTTTGAAAGATCCGGACGTGCTGGAAACTCAGGCAACCCTTTCATACCAGAAAAGTCTATTCCCGGGTGCATTAAAAAATCTGTAAAAGCATTAGCTTTATCCATTACATTTTTAGCTGCTGTCAAATGATTTCGTATCGTCCCAGGTGCATTTTGCAATGTTTGATCATTGTTTGCAAAGAATTTATCTAAATTCCCTAACGCTTCTTGCCCATCATTAATAACACTTTCTACAACCGGTAACTCTTTTTGTGCTACCTTCACAACATCTTCTGCTCGAGTCGCATCATCTAACGCCTTATCCATCAGTGTATTCATTTCTGGGAACTGCGCTTCTAACTTAAATACAAGATCTTTTACTTTCTCGATACTTGGTAAGTTTGTTTCTAAATCGATTCCAAGATCATTAAAAACTTTAAAAATCTCACCGTTTGCTGTTTTAACAAAGTTTTTACTAATTTCTTCTGTAATACCTGATGCACCTTTTGCTGTAATTTTCGGTGCAATCGCATTTACCTTTTCATTTACATAGTAATCAAGTTCTGGTTTCTGCGGATTTTCATCCAGAACAGTTGCAATCTTTTCAGAGAAATCTTTTGGAATTGTAATACTTGCATAGTAATCTCCGCGCTCAACTCCGTGAATTGCTTGTTTTTCATCTACAAATTTCCAACCAAGATTTTTGTTTTTCTTAAGAGAATCTACAATCTCTTCACCGATATTAATATCTTTCCCTCTTAAATTAGATCCTGCATCTTGGTTAGAAACTGCAATGGGAACCTCTTTTGTATTTCCATACGGATCCCAGGAAGCTTTAATGTTAAACCATGCATATAAAGATGGTAAAATCATTAATCCTAAAACAATAACAATTGCAGCCCAATGTTTAGCTACATTCCGTAAATCTGTCTTATAAATACGCCAAATTTGTTTCATAGAAGTTATCACCTAATTATATATTTTTCCTTCTTTAGAAAATGATACATACATTTTGCAATTATATCACTTTCTACATCGTGGATTAAACGAAAATACACTATTTTTCCCATTAAATATTTCACTTACTTCATTATATAACGAAGTAAAAAAAGTATGCATACAAAATGACCAAATTAGTTTTACATTCAATAATAACAAATATATAGGAAATGTCATAAAAAATACAAGTATTTTCTCTTGGAAATACTTGTATTCCTCAAAAAAATCCTCACAGCTTTTCATCATCTGTGAGGATTTCTTCTATTATATATCTACTTGTACTTCTACACCGAAATGATCTGAAATTACATTTCTGTTCGTACCATTAAAAATGACTTTTGAAAAACGAACTTTTTCACTTTGGTTACACAATATTAGATCGATTCGTAAGTTATGTTTATTTTCATCCCAACCAGCAATCTCACCTTGGACAGTTGTTCCTTCATCCTTCTCTATTGCTAGCTCATATGTGTCATACAAACCTTTTTGCATCATATATTCATAGCCTTCACCTTGTAAACGAGCGTTATTATTAAAATCACCCATTAAGAAGGAAAGTTCATTACTGTCTACACGCCCCATCAAACGATTAACTTGATCTTTGAATGATTCTTCTTCATCATTCCACCAACCGAGGTGGCAAGAGTAAAACGTGATGTTCTTATCATTATAAGCAATTGTCGCACTTACAATTTTGCGTGTTTTCCAATACGTTGTATCCTTATTTTCTGAAATAAAGAACGTATCTTCTTTTACAACATTATGCTTCGTTATAATCGCTAATCCTTCTTCATACACATCATAACCAATATGAGAGAAATCCCAAGTAATATTGTAATCTTTTACATGTAACGCTTTTAACTCTTCTAATAGTAAAAGTCCAAAATTATCTTCTTTCTTGTTACCGCATACATTTTCAGCTTGTATCGACTGACTTACTTCTTGCAATGCGATGACATCGTACTCTTCTTCTTGAATGACTTTAGCAAGATATTTTATCTTTTCCATTTGATTCTCTTCTTGCCAAGAGTGACAGTTTAAAGTTAGCAATTTCATCTTATTACGCACCTAACATATCTTGAATGTCTGACTTTAATACGTCAGCTTTCGGACCATATACTGCTTGTACACCTTTATCTTTTACGATAAGTCCTAAAGCACCATTTTGTTTCCACTGTGCTTCTGGTGCAACAACATCTAAATCTTTTACTGTTACACGTAAACGCGTCATACAAGCATCTACGTCAGCAATATTTTCTTTACCACCTAATAAATCAATAACTTTTGTTGCTAATGAACCATCCTGTACATTTCCTGTTCCTTCTGATGACTCATCTTCATTATCAATATAGTTACCTGCACGTCCTGGTGTTGGTAAATTGAATTTTTTAATTAAGAAATTGAATAATGTAAAGTTCAGACCAAAGAATACTAATGAAACGATAACGAAATTGATTAAATCTCTAGTTAGTCCTGCATTAACCATCATCGGTGTACGAGTAATTAATTCAATAAATCCAAATGCGTGAACACGTAAGTTAATTAAATCTGCTAATGCGAATGCAAGTCCTGTTGTAATTGCATATACAACATATAATACTGGAGCAATAAACATGAACATGAATTCAATTGGTTCTGTTACACCTGTTAAGAATACTGCTAATGCAGCCGATAAGAACATTGGTTTATACTTTGCACGTTTTTCTTTATCAACATTACGGAACATCGCGAAAGCAATACCCATTAACGCTGCTGTTGAACCAATAACTTGTCCAGCTTTGAAACGAGCTGGTACAACGTTATTTAATAAATCGTTATATGCTTTCGTATCTCCATTTGCTAGTAAATTATTTAAGTCTGTAATCCATGCAAGCCATAATGGATCTTGTCCTGCTACAATTTGTCCAACTTTTGAGCCAGTTAACATCGTATATGTTCCGCCTAGCTCTGTGTAGTTCATCGGAATCGTTAACATATGATGTAAACCGAATGGTAATAGTAAACGCTCTAACGTTCCATATACAAACGGTGCAACAACTGGTGCACTATCTTTAGATGCTGCAATCCAGCGACCGAATTCATTTAATCCACTTTGGATGAACGGCCATAAAAGTGATAATACAATTGCAGTGACTGTAGACCAAACAATTACAACGAATGGTACAAATCGTTTTCCGTTAAAGAATGCTAATGCCTGTGGCAGTTTATTATAGTTATAATATTTGTTATATAAAGTAGCTCCTAAGAAACCTGTGATAATCCCTACGAAAACTCCCATGTTTAATGCTGGTGCACCAAGTACAGAAGTAAAGTAATCTTTTACAACTAAATCTCCTGCTAATACTGAAGAAACTTTCGCTTTTGAATCCGCTAACATTTCAGCGTTTACGCCAAATA
The DNA here is from genome assembly GCF_008368885.1 of Bacillus sp. BPN334. Lineage (NCBI taxonomy): Bacteria > Bacillati > Bacillota > Bacilli > Caryophanales > Bacillaceae > Bacillus > Bacillus sp. BPN334. The sequence goes on from NZ_QOZW01000016.1 coordinate 111,362, forward strand.
TAGCTCCTGTAATTCTGTTTGTTAAGACGAATGCTAATAGCGCTGCAAATGCACCACCTGCGCGATCCTTCGCCCAAGATCCCCCAATTGCTACTGCAAATAAGATGTGTAGATTTGTAATAATTGCCCAACCTATGTCTTCCATTACGCGAGCGATTGTATGAACTGCGTTAATATCCCCAGCAGACATCCCAATTAACTTACCGATAGAAATCATTAAACCAGCTGCTGGCATTACAGCTACAACAACTAATAATGCTTTTCCGAACTTTTGCCAAAAATCAAAAGACGTAATTTTCATCTGTTCTTCCTCCCCTTTATTTATAACAACATAATGATTTAAATTATAATTTCTGTTTCTCTTATGAAAACGATTCCTTATGTTACTTTATTTTTATCTTTACGCAACCGTTTTCATAAATCTATTTTAATAAAAGCGTTTTCACTTTGCAATAGAAATTTATTTTTTTTCATAAAAAAAGATGCTCTAAGAGCATCCTTTTTTATTATGAAATACGATAAACCCTTGTTTCATAAGGCTTTAACGTGATTGAAGTTACTTGTTCATTTTCCGCAACTTTATAGTTATTTAAAAGCAAACGTTTGCGTTCTAGTGCGAATGAACCCTCATTATACACAGCTTCCTCTTTTGAGATATTGCTAATTACAACGACTTTTTCATCGTTTAATGTACGTGTATATGCATAAATTTGCGGATCGTCTTCTAGAAGTAAATCGTACGTACCGTAATTCAGTACATCGTGCTCTTTTTTCAAGGCAATCATTTTCTTATAGAAATTGAAAATAGAGTTTTCTTCATTCTTTTGCTTTTCAACATTAATTTCTTTGTAGTTTGGATTCATACTAAACCAAGGCGCACCTGCTGTAAAGCCAGCATTCATCTCATCGTTCCACTGCATAGGTGTACGAGAATTATCGCGGCAAGAAGCCCATATAATTTCCATCATATCTTGATGTGGTACGCCCTCTGCAATTTTCTCTCGATATAAATTTTTAATTGCTACATCATCATAATCTTCAATATTTAATAATTGAACGTTCGTCATCCCAATTTCTTGTCCTTGATAAATAAACGGTGTACCGTGCATAAAGAAGTACATTGCTCCAAGAGCTGTTGCACTTTCACGCCAATATTGTTTATCATCTCCCCAAGTTGAAACGATACGTGGCTTATCGTGATTCTCAATATATAAAGCATTCCATCCTTTATTTTCTAACCCTTTTTGCCATTTCGTTAATACCTTTTTCAGCCCTACAACATCAAGATCTTTCTTCTTTTCTGCATCCCATAAACTTAAATGTTCAAATTGGAATACCATATTGAACTTGCCTTGCTCTTCTCCAACCCAAAGCTCAGCATCTTCAATCTTAACGCCATTCGCTTCACCAACAGTCATAATATCGTACTTAGAAAACGTATTCTCTTTTAACTCTTCTAATAAAGGCTGAATACCATCCACATTCATATGTTTATCAAAAGATGGTACATACTTTAATTCTTTTGGATTTGGCATATCTTTGAAGCCATCTTCTTTTTTAATATGGCTAATCGCATCCACTCGGAAACCATCAATTCCTTTATCAAGCCACCAATTAACTGTATCGTATAAAACTTCGCGAACTTCTTTATTCTCCCAGTTTAAATCTGGTTGTTTACGTGAGAATAAGTGTAAATAATATTGTCCTGTTACTTCATCATATTCCCATGCCGACCCATTAAAAATACTTTCCCAGTTGTTTGGTTCCGCACCATCTTTACCATCGTGCCAAATATACCAATCACGCTTCGGATTGTCTTTAGATGAACGAGACTCAATAAACCATGGATGTTCATCACTTGTATGATTAATAACTAAATCAATAATAAGCTTCATATCACGCTTATGAACTTCATCTAGTAACGCATCAAAGTCTTCCATCGTACCAAACTCATCCATGATATCTTGATAATCACTAATATCATAACCATTATCATCATTAGGTGACTTATACATTGGACAAATCCAAATTACATCTATACCTAAATCTTTTAAATAATCCAGTTTCGCAATAATACCTTGTAAATCTCCAATACCATCACCATTTGAATCCATAAAGCTACGTGGATAAATTTGATAAGCAACTGCTTCTTTCCACCATGTCTTATTCATAGTCCTTCTCTCCTTTTGCATCCCATCGGAAATTTTATGCAAACGTTTTCGTAACACTATCATAACAAAATATGAATAGTTTGCAACTGTTTTCATTGAACTCTATGTAGATTCCTCATTCTTATGCTTTATTTATTTCTCACAAAGGCAAATCTCATTCCTCACCTATTCTTGTCCACACAGGTTACATACGATTTTCATATATTAATAAAAAGAACTGCTTATTTTAGAAAGGAGTGATCAATTGAAACAAACAAAATTAACAGGTCGTATCGTTGTTCCTTCAGATCCTGACTATGACGTAGCCCGAATGAATTTAAATTTAAGTATTCCAAAACTCCCTTGTATTATTGTTTTTTGCCAAAATAAAAATGATGTGTGTAACGCCTTAAAATGGGCACGTGAACGTCATATACCATTTCGCTTAAGAAGCGGACGTCATAGCTATGAAAATTTTTCTCTTCTAAATAGAGGACTTATTATTGATGTGAGTGAAATGCATCGCATTACTGTTAATACAGATAAATTAACAGCAACAATTGAAGCTGGTGCAAACCTTGGCACTGTTTATAAAGAGCTTTGGAATTATGGTGTGACAATACCGGCTGGTACAAGCGCAAGCGTTGGAATTGTTGGATTAACACTTGGCGGTGGCATCGGTATGCTTTCACGCTTATTTGGATTAACATGTGATCAATTAGTAGAAGTCGAAATGGTACAAGCATGCGGTAAATTCGGAGCAAAAATCATTCGCGCAAACGAACATGAAAACCATAACTTGTTTTGGGCGTGCCGCGGTGGTGGTGGTGGAAACTTCGGAATTGTTACTTCTTTAACTTTTCGAATGCATCCTATAAAAAATGTATCAATCTTCTCAATTACATGGGAATGGGAAGAGTTTATCGCTGCATTTCAAGCGTGGCAAAACTGGGCGCCTTATATAGACAAACGTCTCACTTCATCAATTGAATTATTCGCAAAGCAACGAAATAAAATTGAAGTAAAAGGTGAATTTGTTGGCTCTCCCTCTGAACTCCATTCCTTATTATCTCCTCTTCTTGAAACTGGTACCCCCTCTCTCTTTATAGATGAAGTTCCTTATATAAAAGCTGTTGAATTTTTTAACAGTGGGAATATCCCTGAAAACTTTAAGCGCTCCGGTTCCTACGTATATGAACCTATCCCTCTTAAAGGCCTTCAAATCATGAAATATTTTCTTTCTCATGCACCAAATAAAGATGCAAGTATTTGGCACCAATCGCTCGTAGGTGCTGTTGAAAATATTACCCCTACTGAAACAGCTTATTTCCATCGTAAAGCAATTATTGCACAAGAATACATTACCTCTTGGAAATGCGATGATGAAGAAAATCGCAATATACGCTGGGTTAAAGATTTACGAGAAAGCTTAGATCCTTATACACTAGGTGACTATGTCAATTGGCCCGATATCGATATTATAAATTGGCAAACTAGTTATTATGGTTCTAACTTTCAAAGATTGCGTAAAGTGAAAACCATATATGATCCTTGCAATGTTTTTCGTTTTCAACAAAGTATCCCTCCTTTTCATACGTAAAAAAGGAAGAACAGAATACTGTTCTTCCTTTTTACATTGAAAATCGTTCAATTGTTTGTTTCAAGTCTGCTGCTTGCTTCTCTAAATCCTTTAACAATTGATCGATTACTACCATATTTTTAGATTGTTGCAACGTCACACGTGCTACTTCTTGTGAACCAGCTGATGTTTCTTCAGCAATTGCTGCTACAGCCTTTGTTTGTGCTCCTGTTTGATGAATGTGCCTCACTTGTTCGTTCATATAGCCACTAATTTGCTTCGTTGCATCGGCTACTTCCATAACACTTGATGACATTTCTTTTAAAATTAATTCCGTAGCTTCCCCACGTTGTGCCTCTTCTTTAGCTATTGTCACTTGTTCTGTCATTTTCATTGCAACTTGTTGTACTTCATCTTGCATATTTCGTAATAACTGCGATATGTTTCTTGCAGAATGATCACTTTCATCAGCAAGTTTCCGTACTTCCTCCGCAACAACTGCAAAGCCCCTTCCATGCTCTCCAGCACGAGCCGCCTCAATAGAAGCATTTAGTGCTAACAAATTCGTTTGACTAGCAATCTCACTCACAACAGAAACAATATGTTCTACTTGTTTCATTCGTTCTTCTAATTTCTGTACATTTTGCATCGAATTTTCATTTTCTTTTGCCAATGCTTGAATACCTTGAATTAAAGAAGTAAAGACTCGTGTACTTTGCCCTAAAGCTTGAACCATTTCTAAAGACAACTCGTCAGACTGTTTTGCTTTTTCTTCTACTTCACTCGCAATAGAAGTTGTTGTATCAACAGCAGAAACAATCGCCTGAATGGAAGCAGCTGATTGCTCAGCGCCAGAAGAAATCTCTGTAAGAGTTTCAGACACACCTCGTGCTTGCTTTGTTGCTTCCCCTGTTTGCCTTCTAATTTGCTGTACTTGATTGTTTGTATACGAAAATGTTGTATCAATATTTTTTACCATGCCCCTTAAGTTTCCTAACATCATATTAAATGCGACACTTAAAGATTTAATTTCATCATCTGCCTTCGGTAATGGAACATCTTCACGAATATCACCCTCAGCCGCTTTCCTTGCCGCCTCCTCTAACTTTCGAAGCGGTTTAATTAGAAATATGGCTGCTCCATACGCTAATATTCCAGACCATACTACGCCTAATAGCATAACAATGATATTATAAACGGTTTGACTTACATAATCTTGAAAATAATCATATATAACGTAAATAAAAATTAAACTTGTCGAATATGTAATAAAAGCTAAAATTGTAGTGAATAGCATAAGCTGCATACGTAAGCCAAAGGAAAATGTCTTCCTTTCTTTTTCCATTTTTTCTTTCCCCCTTTTTATAAGCAATATAAATACTACCTATATATTATTATCCATATTTTCATTATAGAAGGATATAGGGATTTTTAAAATTTATTATTTCCTTGAATATCAAATCCCACGAAAAAAATGAAGGATTCTGACAATTTGTGGCTAATAACAGAAATAAGGGGAAACATTTGTAAAATATATTTTTGACTGGGGGTTTTGTATGATTCAGGTTCGAAATCTAGTAAAATCATTCGGCTCGCTTGATGTTTTAAAAGGAATTGATTTACAAGTAAAAGAAAAAGAGGTTGTTGTTTTAATTGGTGCCAGTGGTTCCGGTAAAAGTACATTACTTCGCTGTCTTAACTTTTTAGAAATGTATGATGAAGGTGAAATTCACTTACAAGGTGAACGAATTGATCCACAGCATTCAAATTTAAACAAAGTCCGTGAAAATGTCGGAATGGTTTTTCAGCACTTTAACCTCTTTCCCCATATGACCTCGCTAGAAAACATCATAGAAGCACCTATCCATGTAAAAAAATTAGAAACAACAAATGCAAAGGAAATTGGAAATCAGCTTTTGCAAAAAGTCGGTCTACAAGATAAAGCAGATGTAACTCCCCACCTCCTGTCAGGTGGTCAAAAGCAGCGTATTGCCATTGCACGAGCTCTTGCTATGAATCCTAAAATTATGCTATTTGATGAACCTACCTCAGCCTTAGACCCTGAACTTGTTGGAGAAGTATTGCAAGTTATGAAAGAACTTGCTGAAGAAGGAATGACCATGGTTATTGTTACTCATGAAATGAATTTCGCAAGAGATGTAGCAGATCGCGTCATATTTATGGATGATGGAAAGATTGTAGAGGACGCTCCGCCAGCACAATTCTTTTCAGCTCCATCACATGAACGAGCAAAGCAATTTTTACGCAACGTTTTATAATGTAACTTCTGTTTCAAATGAAAAGAAATACATTCATACGGTGCACAACTAATTGTCCAAATAAAATATCTCAGTAACATACTTAAAACCATCCGTATGATCAATATATAGGAGGGGTTTTATGAAAAGAAAACTATTAACCATTGTTGCGAGTATTACATTATGTACATCCTTCATACTAGGAGCCTGTAGTAAGGAAAGTGCTACTACTTCAAATGGTGAAAAAGAATTTCGTTATGCGATGAGTGGCTTATATAAACCTTTTAACTATAAAGAAAATGACGGAAAGCTTGCCGGTTTTGATGTGGAAATTGGTGAGGCACTTGCGAAAAAAATGAATATGAAACCCACTCCTATTACAAATCCGTGGGAAACGCTAATTCAAGGTCTACAATCGAAAAAATATGATGCTATATTGGGCAGTATGGCAATTACAGAAGAACGCTTAAAAGCCGTTAGTTTCTCCAATCCTTATTATCGTTCTGGTGCCCAAATTTTTGTTGCTAAAAAGAATACATCTATCTCTTCTCCAGAAGATTTGAAAGGTAAGAAAATTGGTGTTGTAAAAGCTAGTACCTTTAAAGACCTTGTTGCAAAACATACAAATCAAATCACAGAATATGATAGCGATATTACTGCACTTATGGACTTAGAACCTGGACGTATTGATGCAGTAATCACTGATCAAATGGTTGGTTTACGCATGATCAAAGAAGGTAAATCAAATATAAAAGAAGCTGGAAAACCATTAAATCTTGATGAAATGGGAATTGCTATTCGTAAAGATGATAAAGAAATGGTTGAGAAAGTAAATAAAGCTTTAGATGAAATCATTAAAGATGGTACGTATGAAAAGATCAGTAAAAAATGGTTTGGACGTAATATTCTCGGTGAAGAGGAAAAAACGAAGTAAATTAGCTAGTCAAATGTTTCAGACATTATGCCCCACTTTTTATGTGGGGTATTTCATTCCCTACCAAAATCCATACAATATGAGGTGACACATATGTTTGAAATTTTTATGTCTACTTATCCCACACTCTTAAAGGCTACTATTGTCACATTACAATTAACACTAACATCCCTATTAATTGGTTCACTAATTGGATTACTATTCGCTTTTTTTCGAATCTCTAACAATAAGATTTTAAATAGTATTGCTCATGTATATATCGCCATTATTCGTGGTACACCTTTAATTGTTCAAATTGCCATTCTCTATTTCGGTATTACATCGATTATTGTCTTCACTCCTTTTTGGGCAGGAGCAATTGCTTTAGCAATCCATAACGGTGCATATATTACTGAAATTTTCCGCGGATCCATTCAATCTGTCGACCGTGGACAATTGGAAGCTGCTCGTTCTTTAGGCATGCCTTATCCTTTAGCTATGCGCCGTATTGTATTACCACAAGCATTTCGTCAATCTCTTCCTCCTTTAGGAAATCAGTTTATTATTGGATTAAAGGACTCTTCTCTCGTTGCATATGTAGGATTGTCCGAATTATGGGGATCAGGTTTATCAATTGCTGCAAGTAACTTCCAACAGTTAGATACATACATAATCGTTGGTTTATATTACCTCGTACTTGTTCTTGTATTTACTTATTTTGTTAATCTTTTAGAAAAACGCCTACAACGAAAAGAAACAAATTCAGTTCAATTTAGTAAAAAGAATAAAAAAGAAGTCTCTTTATAAAAAAAAGCAAGCCTGAAATGGCTTGCTTTTTCACTGCAAAATATATCAATTTTTACTGATTTACTTTTTTAATACTCTCTTCTTCCTCTATATGTTCCTCACGATATGAAATATTATGAGGATCTAGTCCATTTCCTAAAGAACCATAGAAATGCTCTCTATGCGGATCCACTAATTCACTTCCTTGATAATACACACGTGGTGTATTCCATAGCGCTGCCAAAGCTTTTGTCATTGGCATCTCATGATAGCGTTCCGGCCACATTTCTTTAATTTTCTCTTTTACTAACGGATAGTATTTAGAGCTCATAGCAGGGAACAAATGGTGTTCTGTATGATATGAGAAATTGAAATGTAAAACGTCTACCCAGCGCGGCACTGTTACTGATAAACAGTTCGCTAACGGATCATTTACTGGAACAATTGGATTTAAGCGATGATTTGTTGCGATATATGCCATTACAATAAAGTTAGCAATTAACAATGGAATTACATATGCAAATAACCATTTTCCAGGTCCCATAATAAACAATAAACTAATCCAAACAGTCCAAGGCAAAAGAAGTTGAAGCCATACAGATTTTTGATTGGATGACTTAAATTCCTTTATAAAATGAAAGAACATTCGAGTCGAATGTAACGTAAATTGAATGGTTAGTGACAGAAAACTAAAGAATGAACGAACATAAAGAGGCATGCGATATACCCACCTCAAAAACTTACTCTTTTTCAGTTTCTCCAGTGTAGGCCATGCATCTGGGTCATTCTCTTCATGTTGTGTATGAACATGATGCGTTGCATTATGCCACTTTCTCCAAAGCTTCGGGCCAGTTGATAATGGCATAAATGCTATCGCGCCTAAAAAATCACGAAGCCATGCTTTTCTTACCACTGTTCCATGTAAAATTTCATGTCCTAAAAATCCAAGTGAAGCAAAACATAATCCAAGAACAATCGCAATTCCTAGATTCGCCCACACATTCAATTCAAATACACCAATCGATATTAACCCCGCCAATGCCACAAGCAAATAAGCCAGTCCACCAAATAAACGAGTAGGAACTGGTTTAAATGCTTTTTTCGGCAAATGTGGTGATACACGTGCTGCATACCACCCAAACGTATGAAGCTCCTTCATCCTTTTGCCCCTTTCTTATGCCGCGCCTTGCGCAACTTACATATATCAATTCTTGCTTCCAGATTGATTTTACTAGGTGATTAAAAAAGCATCTATTATAAGGAAAATATACTCACTCTATCGTCACTTATTTTTCGCTTTTATTATCAATGAAAAACATTTCTCTTTTTACTCTCTATCAACCTTTCCACATGATGAATCATATCAATAGAATTTCTATATTGTCAACAACTTTTATGACCTAGTAATAAAAGTTGGTTATATTTTTATAATTATACTTTATTTCACTAAAGAATAAACATATATTTTATAAGGTTTCGCTCCTTATTTATATACATACAATTCCATCCTACAAACTCTATTTTATTCAAGAACTCTCGTTATAAACAACAAATAAACTCACCTGAATCTAGCTTTACACAACTCATACCTCTTCATACCGACAACACCAAATAATTATATTAAAATAATTATATCTCTCTTTTAATAAAAATAGACTCTTTCTAAAACAGCGCACATGAATTTCATATCATATGGAAATATTAAAAGGAAAATTGTTCTAAAATCGGGAGGTTTTATAATGACAAGCGATACATTTCCACAATTCCCATTATCTTATTGGATTGAATCTACTCAGGTCCCTGCTTTTCCCCCTTTATCTGAAGATACAAAGACAGAAGTTGCTGTTATCGGAGCTGGTATTACAGGCATTACGACTGCCTATTTACTTGCAAAAGAAGGTATGAACGTTGTTTTAATTGATTCTGGGCTTATTTTAAATGGAACGACTGGGCATACAACAGCAAAGGTAACAGCACAACACGATCTTATTTATGATGAATTAATAAATCATTTCGGTGTGGAAAAAGCGAGGCTTTACTATGAATCAAATAATCATGCTCTACAATTCATAAATGAGACGGTGCAAACATATAAAATCGACTGTAATTTCTCAAATGAAGATTCATATTTATATACAACTACTGATAATGGATTAAGAAGTTTATCGAAAGAATATGAAGCCTATCAAAAATTAAATATACCTTGTGACTATGTTCAATCTCTATCAATTCCGATCCCAGTACAATCTGCACTTGTCATGAAAAACCAAGCACAATTCCATCCCCTCCTTTATTTGAAAACACTTTTAGAAAAGTTTGTGGAGATGGGCGGAAAAGTTTATGAACAAACAACAGCTATTGATGTGGAAAAGGGTGATTATCCACAAGTCATTACAAAGGGCGGACATCGCATCACTTGCAAATATGTTGTCTCTTGTTCACATTTTCCTTTCTATGATGCGAATAGCTTTTTCTTTACGCGAATGTATGCCGAACGCTCTTATGCTCTTGCAATCAAAGCAAAAACGGATTATCCAGGTGGCATGTATTTAAGTATTGATGACCCAAAACGTTCCTTGCGCTATACAACAAACAATGGAGAAAAATTAATTTTAATTGGCGGAGAAAGTCATAAAACAGGACAAGGAATAAACACAATGCTTCATTATGAAGCACTGTATTCTTTTGCGGAAGCAACGTTTGGAGTAGATGAAGTTCCCTATAGATGGTCAGCACAAGATTTAATCACGCTAGATAAGCTTCCTTATATCGGACATATTAACGAAAGAAATCCAAATATATTTGTTGCAACTGGATATCGTAAATGGGGAATGACAACTGGAACTGCTGCCGCTCATTTACTGAAGGACTCCATTCTAAAAGTCCACAATCCCTATAAGGAACTGTATGCACCATCACGCTTCCATGCAAATCCAGATATAAAAACATTCCTCTCCCAGAACATTGATGTTGCGAAACATTTAATTGAAGGAAAGATTGAAACCACATTACGTAAGCCAGAAGATCTCGAAGTTGGTGAAGGATCTGTCGTACATGTTAACGGAAAACGAGCAGGTGCTTATAAAGACAAAGATGGAAAATTACATATTGTCGATACAACTTGTACACATCTCGGCTGCGAAGTTGAATGGAATAATGGTGATTGTACTTGGGACTGTCCTTGCCACGGTTCAACAGGTTTCCTGTTGAACTTCTTTATTTGTTATAAAACATTTTCAGATAAATCCCGATACAAGAAGGAAAATATTAACATAAAATAAAATAATATATTCATCTACAAATTAAAAGGAGTGAATATTATGCAACCTTCAGCTCCACCTCATCTAGAATCTACAGAAACTATCTTTTCGAGCTCTATTACAAAACTTGTTGTTTTTATTTGTTGGCTAGCTATTCTAGCTGATGGATATGATTTAGGTATTTACGGGGCCGTTCTGCCAAAGCTCCTAGAAGACAAAAGCTGGGCACTTTCACCAGCACACGCTGGTACAATTGCTAGCTATGCTTTATTTGGGATGTTTATTGGCGCTATTCTAGTTGGAACCATTACAGATCTAATTGGGCGAAAATGGACGCTTATATGCTGTTTAGCACTTTTTTCTATCACAATGGGTCTAGCTGCACTTGCTCCTTCTCCTGAATTATTTGGTTTATCTCGATTTATTGGAGGAATCGGATTAGGCGGTGTTATTCCAACAGCTTCAGCACTTACCGTTGAATATTCACCAAAAAAGCGGCAATCTTTTATTTATGCTCTTATGTTTACTGGCTATCCTTTAGGTATCGTGTTAGGCGCTATTTTGTCTATGTTCCTGTTAGAAGATTTCGGATGGAGAACTATGTTTGGCATCGGAATGATTCCACTGCTCCTCATTCCTTTCATCATTCGTTATTTACCTGAATCCATTCAATTTTTATTATCACGTAATCGCCAAGAAGAAGTAGAAAAAATCCTTCATCGTTTTCAAATTGAATTCCATGAAAACGATGAAACTCATCAAACCTCATCTAATATACGAAAGAAAAATGGATTTCTTACTTTATTCTCAAAAGAATACATAAAAGCAACGCTGCTTTTTTGGATCACTTATATAATGGGAATGTTTTTAATATATGGTTTAAATACTTGGTTACCGCAGATGATGCGCCAAGCAGGATACCCTCTTGGATCTAGTTTATCATTTCTACTTATGCTAAATATTACTGCCGCTATCGGTGCATTATTTGCTGGAGCAATTGCGGATCGTATAGGAGCTAAAATTGTTATTAGCATCTCCTATCTTATGGCAGCTATATGTATTGGACTATTAACAATTAAACCATCTGTTACAACCATCTACCTTTTAATTGGTCTTGCTGGAATTGGATCAGTCGGCATTACTCAAATATTAAATGCATATGTAACACAATACTTCCCATCCCATATCCGGGCTACTTCCTTAGGCTGGGGACTTGGACTTGGCCGAGTTGGTGCAATTGCTGGTCCTATTCTTGTCGGTATTATTATGACAATGCAGTACGACTTAGCATGGAATTTTTACTTATTCTCATTCGCAGGTCTTCTCGCAGCTATATCTGTTTTCTTTATTCCTACAAAATGAAAAAGAGCACAAACTCACTTGTGCTCTTTTTCATTTACTGCAAACAACATATCTCGAAACAATGTATTTAAACTCTCAATGTCGATTCCTAATCCCTTTTCAATTCCTTTTACATATTGCTGGTAGTAATGAAGTTGTTCTTCTAAAAATTGATTCAACACCTCAATTTTTAATCCAATATCTAATTCAGTACCTGCCTTTTTCTTTATTAACAACTGTTCAATTTCATCTAATACACTGCGTTCTAATGATAACTCTGTAATCAACCGATCAAATTCTACAGGTGGTAAAGTCTCTTTCTCCTCTAACCATTTACAAGCTAAAATAGGACGTAATACATAGAAGTACTTTTTCAACTTTACATTCTCACCTTGCAAAAATTCACGATAATTTTTTGAAGCCATATGTAGGTAATGATATATCGTTGCTTTTGGATCAAAGTGCTTATCACTCATTTGCTGAAGTTGTTCTGGAAAATGAGAGTTTTTCGAATAAAAAATCGGCGATCGAATCCATTCGAGTAAAGCTGGGTTTGACTTTGCGAATAATTGTAACGCTTTTTTAATATCCCATCCGCTTATATCTAAATCATCACTAATCGGATACTCAATTACATCTCGTTTATCATGAATTGATAAATACCATTCGACCGGGTGCATATAAACGAATCTAACATCATAATCACTATCTTTCGATGGAAATCCCCAAGCACGACTCCCTGATTCCACTGCAAATAAAATTTTCACATCATTCTCTTGTTCAATTCTTGCTAACTCCAACCTAATTTTCTCTCTCATTTCATACCCTCTCCATTTTTTGATTATTTCCTTGGAAATTCGACAAATATACTACTAAGTTTACTACATACTAAAATAGCTGTCAGAAAATTCCCGACAGCCTACCAAAGTTCCTTATTTTTTACTTGTTCTTTTCTGTTACACTAACCGCAATTCGTTCAAACTCTTTTTGAATCTCCTCTTTATATGCGTCTACTTTTGAAAAATCCATAGCAGCAATATAAATTCGTTCTAATTTATCACGAACTGATTTCGCTTTCGCTAGGAAAGACATCGCCTCATTCATTTTTGCTTTATATTGAATCGACACGTCACGAATTTCTGTCGCATACTTCTCATCTGTCCCTGGTGTCACAATCAAGGCATACATATCTATAATTTCATCACCTTCGCGGCTCGGAAAATATTCATGTGGTGCGGTACTATCAAAAATTGCAAACCCTAATTCTCTTACGATAACCATATCAAGACTATTTGGATCAAATCCACAATGATATACTTCAACTTCAAATCCTTTTTCTTCTGCTGCCTTAGCTAATTTTTTAAGCATTGTTGATTTCCCAGAGCCTGGGCGTCCTTTTATAAAATAACGATGTGGTAATCCCTCTGTTAAATTCGGAACAAAATCAACTGCTCCTTTCGGTGTAGCTGCCCCTAAAAACCGGTGTTTCACAAGCGATTGTTTCCCGCCTTTATCTGTAAATAACTTCTGAATCAGCTGATCGGTTAGTTCATTTGCTTTATTAAAATCAATATTATTAATATATATGTTCTCCCACTCATCATGTATAACTAGTGCCTCGTTAAAACATGCGTAAGCAGTTTGAAAAGCCTTACTTGCTTCTGAAACAAATCGTTCAATTTCCACCTTCTGCTTTCTTAATTTATCTGAGTCCCAAGCAACCCCTAAATTAATATACTCTTCGACAACTCCTGGCATTTTCGGCTCAATAACATGCGGTGATGTTCCATCAACAATTCCTACTTTTAACTTCGGGATAATTACACCATCAACCGATTTATTATCAGAAGAACAGTGTAAAAATTCAATATCATATCCTTTTTCAACCCACTCACGACCTATTGCTTTGATTAAAGAAGATTTCCCGGTTCCAGGACCACCCTTTAAAATAAATAACCTGTTTAGCCCTTTTAAATTCTCGTCGTATAAATTATGAAATCCTCTAGCTGTATTTCCACCAGCGTAATAATTCAATACATTTCCTGTCACTGCACTCACTCCTTCGCAGCATTCTATTTACATAAGCTACAATATGCGAGCAACTTTATTTGGGTGAATACCTATTTTGTATTGCACGAAAAAAGGAAATGAATTACAATTTAAAAGTAGTGAATATTCAGAAATGAAAACTTAATATGTCTTTATCAAGAGAGGCAGAGGGACCGGCCCTTTGACGCCCAGCAACCTCAGTTTATATAAACTGAATAGGTGCTAATTCCTGCAAAATGCATTGCATTTTGAAAGATAAAACGTAACTATTGTGTGCAAAACTCATCTTTCTTGATTATGAAGGGTGAGTTTTTTTATTTCAAAACATATATTGGAGGTATTTAAAATGAAAGTAATTGACCTATCACAAACATTTGAAAACAATATGTCCCAATTCCCTGGAACACCAAAAATCAATTTAGGAGCCATTACAAGCGTTGAAGAGACAGGCTATCAAGTTACAGATTTTCATTCTGTCGTTCATGTTGGCACGCATTGTGATGCTCCTGCTCATTTCATTTCAGGCGCAACGACTATTGATCAATTACCCCTAGATCAATTTGTAGGCGAAGCTGTTCTTATTGATGTAACTCATATTCAAGAGCGAAAGTTACGTAAGGAAGTATTACACAACGCTGACATAAAAGAAGGAGATATTGTTATTTTCCATTCCAATCTATCTACTAAATGGAATACAGAGGCGTATGAGCAAGAAGCTTTTTATCTTTCTGAAGAATTAGCCGAGGAATTAGTTCAATTAAAAGTAAAATCGGTCGGCCTAGATTTCATTTCTCCTGATGAGGTAACGACAGAAACATCACCAATACATCACATACTACTTGGGAATAATATTTATTTAATTGAAAACTTAACAAACTTAGATGCAATTCACACGAAACGTTTCTTTTTCTCAGCGGCACCTTTAAAAATTAAAGATAGCGACGGTGCTTTCGCAAGAGCATTCGCTGTAATTTTTTAAACAAACTATACAAAAAAGCAAAGATCATCATTGACCTTTGCTTCTATTTTTTTTATTTAAACTAAGAAAGAATTGCTCAACACGAGGACGTAACCAAGCTAAATAATCTTTCTCTTTCTTCTTTGTACAAGCTATTTCTTCCCCATCTACCATTCCGACAAGCTCTAGCTCTAACAGTTGCCTCGTAAATGCTAGCATATTTATTTCTTCGTCTGGATACTCTTCTTTTAATTTCTCCTCAATTTCCCCTAATAAAAAACCGTCACGCATCATTGCCAATGCATCAATCCAAAGTGGCGGCATTTCATATTTTTCTCCTGTAATTGTATCTTTTACAATATAATTCTTTTGCTCTTTTCGAAATTGAATCGTGTGTAAACATACAGTCGAATTTAATGTTAATTCCATCATACCACCTCTTTCATAATATCTGCATAGAAAAAAGGATGCGCGTGCACCCCTTCTTTCTCTAACACTACCGAACCGTTACATGAATAACAAATCTCATGTCGATATTTTCCTCCATTATAAACGAAGTATTTTATAAAAAAAACCCTTCTTGAAACATTTTATAAAATGTTTATATTTACACAACAAGAACACTTTTCTGAAAAATATTTTCCTCTAGCATATTATGCTGTCGGTAAAAAAATTTCCACTTTCGTTCCTATTCCCATGCTACTTTAAATCGCGATACTTCCTTGATGTTCCTAAATAATTTTATATGTAATCATTAACCCAAGTCCCGTACCATTCTCCTTTGTTGTGTAAAAAGCCTTTTCAACCTTCTCTATACCAAAGCCTTGATCTTCAACAGAAATATACAAATGCCTTTCAGTTTTTTGATATGCACGAATATGAATATCTCCACCTTCTGGCATTGATTCTATTCCATTTTTAATAACACTTGTTTTAATTTTTTATCATCACCATTTATAACAGGTAGATTTCCATCTACTTGCATATGAAATGTCACTCTATATCGCGCTACATAACTTTCCATTAGCTGTACAACATATAAAAGGATTCCCGTATATTACACCATTCATAATTCGTTGATTTCGGTTTTCCTAATAACATCAATTCACTAACAAACCCGTTAATTCTTTCAAATACTTTTAAGGCTTCTTTTTCCTCATAAATAAAGCTTTTAAATTTGTTCATATAAATACTCCTCATGTTCTATACAAACACTCTACATATTATCTCCTTAAATTATCAGTATGAAATTGCTTTCAGGGCAATACGAAAAGGAAGGGGATCCCCATCCCCCTCCCTTTTCACTATAACTTATATCCATCTTACCCGATCATGTAGCAATCCATCCGTAAAATCATTTCCCCCTACTACAAAATCCTTCATATATAAATTTAAATATTCTCCATACTTACTTTCTGTATTTAATAATAATTCCTCTACATAATAGGCACCTTGTTTAAAGTTATCGAAAAGTAAACTACACAAACCAGCATAAATTCCGCATCCTACTTGGAAGTAAGTTGCATTTGTTTTATATTTACGAAAAACTTGACTGCTATTCATCACGTTATACATATATGTCTCGCTATTTTCATAAACGAGTAATACACCAACTAGATCCTCGCCAGCAATCTCTTCTTCCGCTGGATTAAATACTTTACGATTCCAGTTCCATAAATCTTCTACCTTATCTAAATTCTGCCTAATTACATTTGTTGTATACTCGTTAATTCGGTAAAGAAACCCAACTTCCATATTGAAGTTTTTCCCTAAAATTAAAACTTCCTCATGTGGCATTAAACAACCATAAAACTCTTTCTCTCCTAACTTTACTTTATACTCTGAAGCATATACATCTTCATAAAAATAAAGGGGACGATGATGACTCATATACATCGGATAACTCCATATCGCTTCATCTAGAAATCGCTCTACTGCCCATGAAGCATACAGTGTATGTGGCTTTATTAGTGCTGTATCATTCAAAAATGACGTATCATGTTCTACTATATAGCATGCTCTTGGCTTTTCCTGTGGGCGTTCCT
This sequence comes from Bacillus sp. BPN334, assembly GCF_008368885.1. Taxonomy (NCBI): domain Bacteria; kingdom Bacillati; phylum Bacillota; class Bacilli; order Caryophanales; family Bacillaceae; genus Bacillus; species Bacillus sp. BPN334. Next base: position 128,701 of record NZ_QOZW01000016.1, read on the forward strand.
TCATAAGTTCAACAACCATCCACTGAACAACACCTGGATTCATACCTGAGCCTATAATTGCCTTTGTACCTGTAAATTTCTCTTTCTCCTTCTCAAACCTCGTATATCTTTCCGTAAGCTGAAAGCCGATTAAACTATCGTCCTGATCTACTGCCTCATTTTCCAAAGCTGAATTAATATAACAAATTCCAAGTTCATTACAACAACTTAATACTCTGATTGTATCTGCCCCTGAAACATCAATAACAACACTCGTACTACTTTCTTTTAAATGCTGTTTAAATGTCACTACATCTTGAAGGTCGATTTCATATAAAAACAATTGATCTTTCAAATTTGGAAACAACTCATCATAATAAGTCCTATCTTTTTGTTTTATATCAACCAAATGAAATGTAACATTCTTTATCACTTCATAAATCGGGTCTTTTTCATTTACTATCGCTTGATTTAAAATTGCTAAAACTGCTTTTGCTGCTCCACCAGCACTACCAAGTAATGTAATCGATAACGAATTTGGAAACTGCTCCACAAACAAAACCCCTTTAATAAATTAGTTAAGCAGTTCTCCCTCAAAAAATAAATTGAATACATCAAAAGACAGCTCGTACATATTTTTTATGATTTAGCACAAGATTTCCTCTTCAACGTTCACACTAACACATTTATATTCAATTCATTTTTCCCCCTCATATTCAAATCGAGCTAAACAAATAGGCTCGACCTTTTCTTCTGCATATAAAAGAAAAAGCCAGCCCTTTCAACTAGTCTACGGACAATGGACAGATTTCACGTGTTGAATATTCACATACATTTTTGCATCACGTGCTTTTAATATTTCAATATGCCCTTCATCAATCTTTGCCATCTTTCCGATCTTATTAGATTCCTCACCTAAATCGAACACCATAATTTTGCCGGACATTTTAATAAGCTGTTCTTCAAATGTTCTAGCTAACGTAATATTTAATGGATTCACGGGGAGTTCATTTTTATTGAGGGCGTACGGGACTTGATTTTCTTTATACGGAATTAACCATTTCAAATGCTTTAAAGATATATATACTGTTTTATAAACTGGACTATAAAAAACAATATAATCGTTCATTACACTTGTAACATAACCATGTATTGGAGCATTTCCTGCTACATAAACTTCTGTAAAAATCCCTTTAGAAGTACTTAATACTTTTCTCAAAGAAATGGAAGGTGATTCCCTCTTAATTACAGAATCAACATCTGGTTTTGATATTTCTTCATCATGTGGTCTTAAAAATTTATAATATTGTACATGGTATAAAGATATATATACGTAGTCTTGTCCGTTGTAAAGAACAACAATATCATTTCCTACGTCTATTAATACACCTTTAAATCTTTTTTCACCGATTAATTTAACATATATATTTTCTCCAATACTTTTGTTTAACTCATTCATCTGTATCCTCCTTCCTATGGATTTCTTCTTTCCTGTCTTTCATTTCTAAAAAAATAATCAGGGCAAAGTTCTGTTTTAATAGTAAGTAATTCCTTTTCATACTATCGAAATAAGAAATTGTTCTTCTCTTTCCCTCATAATGCCCCTCTTATTTATTAAACATTATTCATCTTCATTCTTTTTACATTTCACTACTTGACTCACACTCTTAATATGATAATTAATGATATAAATGACTTCATCGCAGTTTACTAGTGTAATACATTCTTCATGCACTTCACCTAATAAACCTTCCACGCACTCTGGACCACCACGATTAATCTTTACCCACTTATACTTCAAGTCACGTAATACATCGACAAAAGTATCTTCATCAGAGCAGAAATATGAACTATAACAATCGCCACATTTACTTTCTTTCACTTTCTTAACTAGACTCTTCACATGTTTCAACTGATAATATACTAATTCACCATGAGGTAATTGTAGCGTTAGATAATTTTTGCCTAACGCTACGAGCTCACCCACTCGACTTTCTGGTCCGCGAAGATTTACTTTTACAGCCTCACCAACTAAACATTTAATTTGGTCACAGCATAATACATTCTCCAATTTCGTATCCCCCTTTCCTCTTATCTTCCTCTACTTGATTGTCTTTGTGCACGAGCGCGACCTGAATTATTGCTACTATTTTCCTTACTGCTACTATCATCGCTCTCATCGCTCTCTCCGCATGCTAATGCATTATAGTTAACGCTTTTAATATGCTTTATTGCAATTAATATAAGTTCCTCTTTTACGATTAATGTTACGAAATCACAAGATACATCTTGCAAAATGCCTTCTACTTTCTCTGGACCACCGCGATTAATTTTTACCCAGCAATATTTGAAAGTTTGAAGTAGTGCCTCAAAGTCTTCTGCACATTCGCAATCTTCCCACTCGGAATCACTTGATCCACAGTCTTTCGCATTTTTTGTAATACTTTTTAGATGACTAAGTTGATAGTAATAAAGCTCACCTTTTTCATTCTGCAATACGAAGTAGTCCGGACATACTGATATTATTGTTCCTTTTTGAGATTCCGGACCACCCCTGTTTACTCTCACATAAGATCCAATTAAGTCTTTCAGAAAATCACAATGAAATAAACTCACGAGAAAACCCCTTCCATTAATTTATAAGCTTTTGCACTGATAGTATATGTATCTGTACAGGTTACGTGCTCTATGTTTGTCCTAGCTGTAAAAAAATATGCTTTTAACATGGTAGACTACTACCTATCAAATTCCAAAAAATCCTGGGGACTCCTTAAAATTTTGATATCTTGAAACTAAAAATCCCGTATGAAGATACATTTCTGCATATCTTCATACGGGATCTCCCATAGTTTAATCTTCGTCTTTAACATCCATATCTTCTGGAATTGGTTCGTTCAATATATCTTCCACTAATTGCTTATATTTCTCCATTTGTTCTAAATGTGTATTGAATTGTTCTTTATTTAATAAATATTGCTCTCCATCAAATAATGCACGAATTTTCTTTTGCTGAATTAGCTCTTCAATATACGACTTTGGTAAATTCAAATACTCCGCAGCTTCTTCTACTGTTATATACAACGCGTTCATTCCTTTATTATTTTTTCATATATACTGTATCTTACTTTATTTTTGTAAACAAATAAAAAAGATTTTGTAAATGCAATTTAAAAAGAAGGTGGATGCATTCCATATATTGTATAATAATATAGTAAGGATTTTTTAAATATAGAATGGTATTACCCATTTACACAAAGGAGAGTTAACATATGGCTACTCGTCACATCATTACAATGTTAGAAAAAACATTACAGGTTGAAACAGAAAACACAATTTCTCATTTAACTACATCTTTATCTGATCGTATTCTTTCTCAAAGCTCAGTAATACATGAAAACAATTGTTACCATACAATTGGGGAATGGTACAAAAATCATTTTTTATTCCAACAAGATGATTTCCTTTGGGCTAAATACGCTTTCTATGACGCATATTGTGAAGCTATAAAGGGACAAGGACATCTTACAAAACGCGTCCGTCAAATATTAGAATCATTAGCTCGAATGCATGGAAAACAGTATATTGCGTCTATATTAAATATGCCATTTCCTAACGAACGAGCTAAAGGGACAGCATAATGTAATATTGTTCTGCGTCAGCAAAACATAGATTCATTGTTTTCTAGGAAGATTTACAAATAAAACGTTCATATCACATGAACTGATGAAACCGGTGTCATTATAATGATTGAAAATATAGTAAACAGGAAAACCCCCATTTACCTCTCTTATCACTCGAATAGAGAAGTAAATGGGGGTATACTTGTTTTTTTATTATTTCATCATCTGCTTGATCAATTCACGATTTCTCTTCTTAAATACTTCATTATGCGAAGAAACCATTCCGTACTCACTTGCATCTGGTTGAATAAATTGTTTCGCTTTATTTACAGCATTTCCAGCATCTTGGAATGCTCCCGCGATTAAGTGTAATTTCCCTTCGTGCTTTAAAATATCTCCCGCAGCATATAATCCATCTACAGAGGACTCACTATTCGCATTACCTGCAATATAATAATTATCTATAATTGCAACGTCTAACTCACTATTTTCTAATAACGTAATGTCACGTTCATATCCATGGTTAATAATCACTTCATCAATAGGTAAATGTGAAATTTCACTTGTTTCATGATTCGTTAATTCTACATATTCGATCGCTTCATGATTATCACCAGCAATGAGTTTTGTAATCGATGTATTAAAGAAACACTCCGCCGAGCTGTTCAGCAGTTGTTTTACTTGTGCTTCATGACCAGATAATTCTTCTTTTCTATATGTTACATACACTTTTTTCGCAATTGGTTCTAATTCATTTGCCCAATCAACAGCAGAATTTCCTCCGCCGGAAATAATGACCGTCTTACCTTTGAAACGCTTTAAAGATTTCACTGTATAATTTAAATTAGATACTTCAAATCGCTCAGCACCTTCAATTGATAACTTTTGAGGTTTCAATATACCACTTCCAGTTGCGACGATAACTGTTTTTGAAAAATGTTCTTCTCCAGTGCTCGCTTTTAACGTAAAAGTGCCATCTTCATTACGAATAATCGATTCTACTTTTGTATTTAATACCACTTCTGGCTTAAATGTTAGCCCTTGCTGTACAAGTTGTTCAATTAGTTTATCACCTGTAACTGGCAGCAGCCCTCCTACATCCCATATCATCTTCTCTGGATAAACATGTATTTTTCCACCTAACTGTGGTTGAAATTCTATTATTTTCGTTTTCATCTCTCTGAGTCCACTATAAAAAGCTGAATAAAGCCCTGCAGGTCCTCCGCCTATCACAGTTACATCAAACAATTCTTCTTGATTCATTCGTGTCACTCCTCAGCTACTAGTCGTTGATTATCATTCTCAATAAAATATAACCTGTTTCCGCAAAATTTACAATCAAAATTACTATTGACAATACACCTATATAAAATTATATTATTTAAAGAATCAATAGTGATAATCATTATCAATTTGTTAATAATTAGCAAATTTGAGATTACATCTTCTTTTATTAATATGGTTAATACTATATTGTAGTATCTCATATTCAAGATTTTTAATAAGCATTTTGCATTACCACTACTCTTTCAAAAAGATTGCAGTTAAACAAATTATTATATACACATATCATCTATGTTAAAGGAGAAAGACAATGAAAAAGTTATTTATTTCACTAACAGTTCTTTTCGTTCTTGTTATGAGCGCTTGTAGTAATGGCTCTACAGACAAAAAGAACGATGCAAAAGGTAGTAAATCAGAAACAATTACATACCAATCTGAAAATGGTAAAGTAGAAGTTCCTGCAAATCCAAAACGCGTTGTTGTTTTATCATCATTCGCTGGTAACGTAATGTCATTAGATGTAAATCTTGTTGGGGTAGATTCATGGTCTAAACAAAACCCACGCTTTGATAGCAAACTTAAAGATGTTGCTGAAGTATCAGATGAAAACGTTGAAAAAATCGCTGAACTAAATCCAGATTTAATCATTGGTTTATCAAATATTAAAAATGTTGATAAGTTAAAGAAGATCGCTCCTACTGTAACGTACACTTACGGAAAAGTTGATTACTTAACACAGCATTTAGAAATCGGTAAGTTATTAAACAAAGAAAAAGAAGCAAAAACTTGGGTTGATGACTTCAAGAAACGTGCACAAGACGCTGGTAAAGAAATTAAAGCAAAAATTGGTGAAGATGCAACAGTTTCTGTTGTAGAAAACTTCAACAAACAGCTTTATGTATACGGCGAAAACTGGGGCCGTGGAACAGAAATTCTGTACCAAGAAATGAAATTAAAAATGCCTGAAAAAGTAAAAGAAAAAGCATTAAAAGAAGGTTACTACGCATTATCTACTGAAGTATTACCTGAATTTGCTGGTGATTACTTAATCGTAAGTAAAAACAAAGATACTGATAACTCATTCCAAGAGACAGAATCATATAAAAACATCCCAGCAGTAAAAAATAATCGCGTATACGAAGCAAACATGATGGAATTCTATTTCAATGATCCACTTACATTAGACTTCCAACTAGACTTCTTCAAGAAGAGCTTTCTTGGTAAATAATACAAACATGAGGAATTCTTAAATTAAGAATTCCTCTTCCTTTATTCTATGAACAGAAAAGATGTGAAACGAATGACAAAAGATCACGACAATCCACGTTCTATAGCTTTTACATACAAACTCATTTTGAGCATAATTGCATTCTTTCTTATTTTTATGGTGGCAATGGTATTAGGTGCTGCAGATACTTCAATAAAAGACGTATGGTTAGCACTCACATCCTCCGCTAAAGGGGACAAAATATCTATTATTCGCGAAATACGTTTGCCACGTGAAGTTGCTGCTATTTTTGTAGGAGCGGGCCTTGCTGTTTCTGGAGCAATTATGCAAGGATTAACACGAAATCCACTTGCAGATCCTGGATTATTAGGGCTATCTGGTGGAGCAAATGCTGCACTTGCGTTAACGCTAGCCTTCAACCCTTCCATAAGCTATCTTTACTTAACATTTGCTTGCTTTATCGGTGCTGCAATTGGCGCGATTATGGTATTTGGAATTGGTATGGTGAAAAAAGGCGGGCTGTCCCCTCTTCGAATTGTATTAGCCGGTGCTGCCGTTTCAGCATTTCTACTCGCAATTTCAGAAGGAGTCGGTATTTACTTCAAAATTTCACAAGATGTATCACTTTGGACTGCCGGGGGCGTAATTGGAACTACTTGGAGCCAATTGAAAATTATTATTCCAGTCATTTCAATTAGTATCTTTATCGCTATCTTACTAGCAAAAATATTAACAGTTCTTAGTTTCAGTGAAGAAGTGGCTATTGGACTAGGTCAAAAAATTATTGTTATTAAAACCATTCTATTTATCATTATTATCTTACTTGCTGGTGCTTCTGTAGCGCTTGTCGGAAATATGGCATTTATCGGTTTAATGGTACCTCACATGGTACGCCCAATTGTCGGTCCAGATTACCGATTTGTTATACCGATGTCAGCAATTGCTGGAGCTTCCTTTATGCTACTTGCAGATACAATCGGACGTACTATTAACGCTCCATATGAAACACCAGTTGCCGCTATTGTCGCAATTGTAGGGCTGCCATTCTTCCTATTCGTTGTACGTAAAGGAGGAAAAACATTCTCATGATGCAATCTATTCTAAGAAAACAACGTCTTATTATACTCGCTTTACTAATACTGACCATCACCACCATTGTAGTTGGAATGGGACTTGGTTCAGCATCTTTATCTTATGATCGACTACTCCCAACATTAATGGGACAAGGGACTTTTAAAGAGGAGTTTGTTTTATACTCTTTAAGACTACCTAGAATTGTTATTACATTATTAGCTGGTATGGCTCTCGCTTTATCAGGGGCTATCTTCCAAGGAATTACTCGAAATGATTTAGCTGAACCTGGTATTCTCGGAATCAACTCTGGGGCCGGTGTTGCTGTTGCTATTTTCTTTTTATACTTTCCAATAGATGTAGGTTCATTTCTTTACTTACTACCAGTCGTTGGATTTATTGGAGCTTTTCTTACAGCTGTTCTAATCTACGTATTTTCATATAGCAAATCAACTGGGCTTCAGCCAATTCGACTAACATTAACTGGTATTGGTTTTTCATTTGCACTATCTGGAATGATGATTGTCCTTATTTCATCCGCTGATCGTATGAAAGTGGACTTTATCGCCAAGTGGATTGCCGGAAACATTTGGGGAGATGACTGGGTCTTCGTTTTAGCAATGCTCCCATGGTTAATCGTATTAATTCCGTTCGTTTTCTATAAAGCAAACCGATTAAACATTCTAGCATTAAACGAGCCAGTCGCAATCGGTGTTGGAATTGAAATTGAAAAAGAACGCAGATACTTATTAGTTGCAGCCGTTGCGCTTGCTGCTGCAGCTGTTTCCGTAACAGGAGGAATTAGTTTTATCGGACTAATGGCTCCTCATATCGCGAAATCTTTAGTAGGTCCAAGACATCAAATTTTCATGCCTATCGCCCTTTTAATCGGCGGATGGCTATTGCTATTAGCAGATACAATTGGCCGAAACATCGTTGAACCTAATGGCATCCCAGCAGGTATTGTCGTTGCTTTAATTGGTGCTCCTTACTTTATGTATTTGTTGCTTAAGAAGGCGTAAAGAAACCCCCTCAAGATTTTTTCTTGAGGGGGTTTTTATTTCATTCTACTGCTGCCCATACCCTTCAAACTTCTTAGCCAAATTCGCCATCTCATCTTCTGGCAATAGTTTCGGCTCTCCGACGCTTTTTGTTTGATAGTAAATTTGCGCACAAAACTCGATTTCTTCCGCAACAGTAAATGCCATTTTTATGTTATTTGCACCTGCAATTAAACCGTGGTTCTCAAGTAAAACGGCACGGCGATCTATCATTCCTTCAAAAGCAGCATCTGCTAATTGCTTCGTACCAAATGTTTCATACGGTGCACAGCGAACATTCGGGCCTGCAAAAGCAATTAAGTACGATACAGCAGGAAGCTCCCATCCTAATGATGCAATCGTCTTCGCATAAGGTGAATGTGTATGCACAAGCGCATTTATATCTTCACGATTTCTATAATAAATAAGATGCATATCTAACTCGCTTGATGGCTTTCTCTCTCCCTCTACCACTTCACCATCTAAGTTTAATATAACTACATCTTCAGGTTTTGTTTCATAATACTCTAAACCACTTGGGCTAATTGCAACAAGACCTTGCTCGCGATTGAAAATACTAATATTGCCGCCTGTCCCCTTTGTTAAACCGCTAGAAATCATTTTCTTTCCATACGCTACAATTTCTTCTCTTTCTTTTTGTAATAACATATACATCCCCCTAAGTATGAAGCTTATGATGACTGACTTTTTAAATCTATCTACTTATTGAAATAGCTTTTTTAAATTCTCCGTAAACGGTGCTTTTACAATCCCTTTTTCCGTAATAATCGCTGTTACATTTTCATGTGATGTGACATCAAATGCCGGATTATATACTTTACTTTCTTTCGGAGCAGAATATTGTCCGAAGCGATTAATCACTTCAGAAGCATCTCTTTCCTCAATTGGAATTTCTTTTCCTGTCGGTGTTTTTAAGTCGATTGTCGGTGTTGGTGCTGCTACATAAAACGGAATGTTGTAGTATTTCGCTAAAATAGATACGCCTAATGTCCCAATTTTATTTGCTACATCACCGTTTGCTGCCACACGGTCACACCCAACGATTACAGCGTCGATTTTTCCTTGTGACATGACCATAGCTGCCATATTATCCGTAATAACAGTAACATCAATCCCCGCTCGCTGTAGTTCTAGTGCTGTTAACGTTGAACCTTGTAATCTAGGACGTGTTTCATCCGAAAAGATTTTTAAGTCCCATCCTTTTTCTTTCGCTAAGTACATTGGAGCCGTCGCAGTACCATACTTAGTCGTCGCTAACGCACCAGCGTTACAATGTGTTAATACCCCCATTCCATCATGGAATAATGTTAATGCATGTTCTCCAATTTGACGGTTAATTTCTTCATCTTCTCTATGAATCTCTTTTGCCTCTTCTAGTAATCTATCTTTCAACTGGGCGATTGATAAGTGCGCGTTCTCTGTCGCTACCGCCTCCATTCTTTCAAGTGCCCAGAATAAGTTTACTGCTGTCGGCCTTGATGTTGCCAAATATGCACATACTTTTTTGACTTCCTCTATAAATTCTTCCACCGTACTTTGATTAACTTCCTTAGCTCCTAAATACACACCATAAGCTGCTGAAACACCAATCGCTGGTGCTCCTCTTACTTTCATTACTTGAATGGCATCCCACACACTTTCAGCTGTCTTGAAAGATTCATAGACAACTTCATTCGGTAATAATGTTTGATCTAATAAAACTAAAGCATCTTCTTTCCACTGAATTGGTATTAATTGCTCTTCCATCATCTTCTCCCCTTACTTCGCGTAGTGCATTGACTGTTCTTTTAACGTTTCTACAAAGCTTGTGCCTGTTTTATATTGATTCGCTCGTAAAATAAACTTCTTCGCTACTTGAAGACAAATGCGTTCCGCTCTAGCACGTGCTTCCTCATTCTCAATACAAGTAATATCTTTCACTTTCGCTAGCCCAACAATACGACGAATTAACTCAAGGCCCGTCACTGCAGCCGTATCTTCTAATACAGATTGTAAATATACTTCGTTAAAGCCTTCTTCCTTCGCCATAATCTCGGTCACATGGATATTCCAAGCATCTAAAAACTTCTTCTTAAATAAATCAATTACCTCTACCATTGTCGATTGTAGCCAACCCATATACGTATCTTTCTCAGCTCCAAGCGCCATGGTCGCATCTGCATTCACCCAAGCAAACATTAAATTTGCCATTACATTCCCAACGTCATATCCCATCGGTCCATAAAAGGCAAACTCAGGATCAATAATCTTCGTGGAATCATTTTTCACAAAAACAGAACCAGTATGCAGATCACCATGAATAAGCGCCTGTGCATTCGTCATAAAAGAAAACTTAAGTTTTGCTACTTCCATACGAAGCTCTTTATCACTATAAATATGCTCTCTAATCCATCCTTCATTTAACGGAAATAACTCGTTACGCTTATTATGATTTGTAAATGGCTCAGCGTAGACGAGTTCTTCTGTAATTTCACATAACTCAGGATTTATATAATTTTTCACAAGTTCCTTCTTTTCTTTATGATTCATTACAACATCTGATGTTAATAAGAGTGTGTTTACCAAAAAGGTCGTTACATCATCCGCAAGCTTTGGAAACATTTGATGATTTATAAGTGCTGTACGTAATATTGTATGGTCCGATAAATCTTCCATTACGCAACAATTCATAACACTATCAAACAAATACACCGTTGGAACAAGCCCAGGTGCTAACTCCTCCTCTAACTGCAATACATCCGATTCTATACGAATACGATTCGTCGACAACTTAAACTCATCTGAAATACGCGCTGTATGCCCAGCTTGCTTTACAATGACAGAAATATTCTTCTGTTCACCCCAAACGCGGAACACATAATTTAAATTCCCATCACCAATTTCTTTACACTGTAACCCCTTTGCACTCTCAAACTTACATAATTTCTCTTTCACATATGCAATCACATCGTTAGCTTCCATTAAAAAATACTTCGTGAACTTAGACATGGTTTCCCCTCCACACTAATTGTAAGCGTTTTCTAAAAGCCGTAAAAAATAATAGACTGAAATCTTTTCGATCTATACTATATCTTTATTGTTGCAATACATATCTCGTTTTTATTATATCTTGTTAGAAATGAGCGTCAATATTTCTATTTCTCATTGCAATCTACTTCTTATTATATGCATTTAAGATGACAATAATTGTTCACAAAGATTCCGATACATTTTATTTTATTTATCGCACAATTCTTTGTAAAATAGAAATAAGCAGTTCCTTTTCAAATCTACAACTTCTAAGAAATATCTCCTTCCTAAGAATTTATACTTACACCATATCTCTAACATACACACTACTCTTTCAAACACTCATTGAAAATTTATGACATGAAAATTACCTTTTAATTCCCTAACAACCTTAATTGAGAATAAATATTAATTAAATTGGTATAAAGTTGGTTTATTCTCTTGACAAAATAACCACTTCTATATGATAATTAATATCGAATTAGAATTATTATAGTTAATTAAAAAATATATTTTATGAGCACACTATTTTTTGATGCTCAAAACCAACATTTAGGAGGAATTTTAATATGTTATTAATCGGCACAGAAGTAAAACCGTTTAAAGCTAATGCTTACCATAATGGAGAATTTATCCAAGTTACTGACGAAAGTTTAAAAGGAAAATGGAGTGTAGTTTGTTTCTACCCAGCTGACTTCACATTCGTTTGCCCAACTGAACTTGAAGACTTACAAAACCAATACGCAGCTCTTAAAGACTTAGGCGTTGAAGTATACTCTGTATCTACAGACACTCACTTCACTCACAAAGCATGGCATGATAGCTCAGAAACTATCGGCAAAATCGAATACATTATGATTGGTGACCCAACTCGCACAATCACTACAAACTTCAACGTTTTAATGGAAGAAGAAGGTCTTGCTGCTCGTGGTACATTCATCATCGATCCAGACGGCGTTATCCAATCTATGGAAATCAATGCTGACGGTATCGGCCGTGACGCAAGCATTCTTGTTAACAAAATTAAAGCAGCTCAATACGTACGTAACAACCCAGGTGAAGTTTGCCCAGCTAAATGGCAAGAGGGTTCTGCAACACTTAAACCAAGCCTTGACCTTGTAGGCAAAATCTAAGGAGTTCGATCAAAATGATACTAGATGCAGATATAAAAACACAACTATCCCAATACCTTCAGTTAATGGAGAACGATATTTTACTTAAAGTAAGCGCTGGAGACGACGACGTATCTAAAGATATGTTAGCTCTAGTAGACGAATTAGCTACTATGTCATCTAAGATTACAGTAGAAAAAGTTGAATTAGAGAGAACACCAAGCTTTAGCGTAAATCGTCCTGGTGAAGACACTGGTGTCGTATTCGCTGGTATTCCATTAGGACACGAATTTACTTCATTAGTGTTAGCTTTACTACAAGTAAGTGGACGCGCTCCAAAAGTTGAACAAAAATTAATCGATCAAATCAAAAACATTCAAGGCGAATATCATTTTGAATCTTATATCAGCCTAAGTTGTCATAACTGTCCTGATGTTGTACAAGCTCTTAACGTAATGAGCGTTCTAAACTCTGGTATTACACATACTATGATTGATGGCGCTGCATTCAAAGAGGAAGTAGAAAGCAAAGACATCATGGCAGTACCAACAGTTTTCCTAAACGGCGAATCTTTCGGAAGCGGTCGTATGACACTTGAAGAAATTTTAGCTAAAATGGGTAACGGTCCAGATGCATCAGAGCTTTCTGATAAAGATCCATACGATGTTCTTGTTGTTGGTGGCGGCCCTGCTGGTGCAAGTGCAGCGATTTATGCAGCACGTAAAGGCATCCGTACTGGTATCGTTGCTGAGCGCTTCGGTGGTCAAGTAATGGATACTATGGGTATTGAGAACTTCATCAGCGTAAAACGCACTGAAGGTCCTAAGCTAGTAGCAAGTCTTGAAGAGCACGTAAAAGAATACGACATCGATGTAATGAATCTACAACGTGCAAAACGTTTAGAGAAAAAAGAACTTATTGAAGTGGAACTTGAAAACGGCGCTATTCTGAAAAGTAAGAGCGTAATCGTTTCAACAGGTGCTCGCTGGCGTAACGTTGGCGTACCAGGTGAAGCTGAGTTCAAAAATAAAGGTGTAGCATACTGCCCACACTGTGACGGTCCATTATTCATCGGAAAAGACGTAGCTGTTATCGGCGGAGGTAACTCTGGTATTGAAGCAGCTATCGACTTAGCAGGTATTGTTAAGCACGTTACTGTTCTTGAATTCATGCCAGAATTAAAAGCTGATGCTGTATTACAAGAGCGTCTTAACAGCTTACCAAACGTAACTGTTTTGAAAAACGTTCAAACGAAAGAAATCACTGGTACTGATAAAGTAAACGGTATTTCTTACATCGATCGTGAAACTGAAGAAGTTCATCACGTTGAATTACAAGGTGTATTCGTACAAATCGGTCTTGTGCCAAACACAGACTGGTTAGGCGAAACAGTTGAACGCGCTCGCGGTGAAATCGTAACAGACAAGCACGGCGCTACAAACGTACCAGGAGTGTTTGCAGCAGGTGACTGTACAAATAATCCGTACAAACAAATCATCATCTCTATGGGTTCAGGTGCAAACGCAGCTTTAGGTGCATTTGATTACTTAATCCGTAACTAAGTATATAGACGTGAGTAAAGAAAAGCAGGTGCCAAGGCACCTGCTTTTTTATATTCTTAATGTATAAACTAAAAATCTCTCATTCCCATTCTTCTCATAAGCACCCGACAACCTTACTTCCCTCTTCAGCTCAAACGCAGTCTGGTTCTCTAAGAAGAAAATATAATCTTCAGAAGGATAGTATAAAATAATATCCACTTCTCTCTCCGCTTCTTCTACCGAAAGTAAAATGTTATTTACTACGTTCATAAATACTTGTACAGAAAATGGATTAAAGAAATAAAACCGGTTATCACGTGAATCAATCTCATATTCTTGCGCTAAACAGCATTCAAACCCAATTTTATCTTTACTGTTTCTTACCTTTCGTGCATAGCGCTCTAGATTATCCATTGCTTCTTTATAAAACTCTTCATTCATTTCAATTCCAACCGCTGAAGCACCACACTTATGGTGCATGTAAAAGTTTAATCGTCCTTTTCCGCACCCAAAATCTACAATTCGGTCGCTACTTCTTATTTCATATTGATTCAATAACTCATCTAATCCGCTATATGGCGTCGGTTCATAACGGTGATAATGCATAGATTTATTAAAGCCCTTTTGCTCACCGACAGTTTTTATATGTAATACAGCATCGTAATATTGTTCGTTCATTCGTCTTCTCCTATTAGAAAATGGTACTTATTATTATACACCATGTACTGGAGACTCATTTTGCATCAAGTTTACTGGTACGTAAAATTATATAAATGATTTTCTGAATATATCTATCGTAACTTAGAATATATCAACGATTTTTTCAATATATCGACTTAACGACAAATTACTACAAAAAAACAGGAGCTCTCTAGCCCCTGTCCTCTAATACTTTCCATACAGTTTGTTTCAATATTTCTACTCCATCCATAATACAACTATGATCGAACTTCATATATGGATGGTGTAATCCAGGTTGTAGGTTGGCCCCTAGCCCAAGCATGACAGCTTTTAAATGTGGTCTCTTCACTGTGTAGTAATGGAAATCATCGCTTCCTGTCGTATACAGTGGTCCAGTGCATCCCTCTTCCCCGTACACTTCAAGAATGCCTTTTCGCATAAAGCGCTCAGCTTCTTCTGACACTTCAGCTCCTGGTGCAAGGTCGATCCATTTGTATGAGGTTTTCGATCCCATAGATGCGGCCGATTCTATTACATGCTCTATTTTTTTCTTCAATTCTTCTAATAATGTATTACTCTCTGCCCTAACATCTAAGCTAAAATGCCCGTTACCCGGAATAATATTCAAATTATCCCCGCCAGCCTGGCACCTTGTCATCTTCACTGAATATGAACTTTGCGGTGGTAGCCATATATTTTTCAAACCGATATTGATCATAGAAATGACATCAATTGCATTTATCCCTTGATGTGGGCGTGCCCCATGTGCATCATCTCCATGAATCGTTCCTTCTAAAAATCCTGCTGCTCCGTGACGAATAGATGGGGCAGCTTGTTTCAAAGGTAGTTCTTCAATCGGTCTTAGATGAACACCAAATAAGAAATCAGCATCATCCACAGCACCCTTATCTACCATCTTTAGAGAACCATTTCCTTTTTCCTCTGCCGGCTGAAAAATAAATCTAACAGTACCGCTATCCCATCTCGTATTCTTCAATTGTAAAATAAGCCCCATCACAATTGTCATATGAGCATCGTGACCACATGAATGATTCGCTTTAAACTCTCCGTCCACTTCTTGCCAAAGTGCATCCATATCGGCACGAATTGCAATAACTGGATTTCCGCTTCCAATTTCAGCAATCACGCCTGGGCAATCATCAAATATTTTATATGAAATTCCTTCTTCTTTTAAAAAGTTAGTAATATACGCTGTCGTTTCATACTCTTTCCAACTCACTTCAGGGTTTTCATGTAAATGCTGAAAAATTTCAGTTAACCGCTCTTGTAGTTCTAATGTTTTCAAAGCTACATTCTCCTTCCCAAATTCCAAAACCATTCAGGTTAATTATACTTATGAAAAACAGATGTTTTTATGAACATATTGAATTTTAAGAAAAAAGTCAATTGTTTATTTTTAAATACGATCGACAACTCACTTCATAACGATAGAACATTCCTTATTTTCTGTTTTTTATTGACGCTCATATCAATTTTTAGTTATTATAATTTAATAACGTCTATTTTGCGACAATTCTAAAAATACAAACATACATAATGAGGAGGCAGTTTATGAAAAAAGAAATACCTTTTGGCGTAGCAATAATCCCTATTATCATTACAGTTGCAGTTATGATGGTTACAATTGTTGTATTAAAACAAAGCCCTCACGTCCCACTTATTATCGGTACAACCGTTGCTTCTATCGTCGCTTGGCGTTACGGTTACAAATGGCACGATATCGAAGAAGCAATGTATAAAGGAATTCGCCTCGCATTACCCGCTATCGTTATCATTATTCTAGTAGGTTTAACGATCGGTGCTTGGATTGGCGGCGGAATCGTCGCAACAATGATCTATTACGGTTTAAATCTTTTAACTCCATCACTATTTTTAGTTTCAATTACAATTATTTGTTCTATTGTTGCATTAGCTATCGGTAGCTCTTGGTCTACAATGGGAACAATTGGTGTTGCAGGAATGGGGATTGGCCTAAGTATGGGAATCCCAGCTCCAATGGTTGCCGGTGCTATCATTTCCGGTTCTTATTTCGGCGATAAAATGTCACCGCTTTCAGACACAACAAACTTAGCCGCAGGATTAACAAATACAGATCTATTCACACATATTCGTCATATGTTATTTACTACAATTCCAGGTTTAATTATTACTCTTATCGTTTATGCTTTCTTAGGAAGAAGCTTCGGCGATAACAATATTGATGCAAAAGGTATCGATCAAACGTTACAAGTATTGCAACAAAACTTTGTTATCTCACCTTTCCTACTAATCATACCTGTAGTCGTTATGGTATTGGTCGCTAAAAAGGTTCCTGCTATACCAGCTATTCTCGTAGGTATTATTTTAGGATTTTTATCACAAGTCTTTATTCAAGGTGGTTCTGTCTCCGCATCTATCGGTGCACTCCAAAATGGATTTGTCATAGACACTGGCAACAAGCTAGTAGACGAACTCTTTAACCGCGGTGGCTTAGATTCGATGATGAATACAGTTTCTATGACAATTGTCGCTATGACTTTTGGAGGAGTATTAGAACATACTGGCATTCTTCGCTCAATTGTAAATCAAATTTTAAAATTAGCGACATCAGCAAAAGGACTTATCGCTTCTACTATCGCGTCTTGCTTTGCAACCAACCTTACTTGCTCTGAACAATATATTTCAATTGTTGTTCCTTCAAGAATGTACGCAAATGCATACACAGAAAAAGGACTACATTCTAAAAATTTATCCAGAGCATTAGAAGATGGCGGAACATTAACTTCTGTTTTCGTACCTTGGAATACATGTGGTGTATTTATACTCGCAACACTTGGAGTTGGCGCATTCGAATATGCTCCTTATGCTATATTGAATTTCATCGTACCTATTATTTCAATCATTTACGGCATAACTGGTCTCACAATTACGAAACTATCAGACATTGAAAAAGCGGAACTACTAAAAAAACAAAAGGCACAACTAGAAGCTTAAAGATACCGGTAAATTCATTTCATATATTGCGCGAGGGCGCCCTTGTTGATAGGGCATTTCCTCGCCGCAAATATGAGCATACCCATAATCAACTAGTTTCTTTAATAACCTTTCTGTTGATCGCCGAGTCACTTGTAAGTATTCAGAAAGATCCGCTGCTGTAAACTTCAATGACGGATGTGATTGACTAAATTGAATAATTTTTGATAAGTTTGCTGGACTCAGTTTCGTTTCCTTCGCTATTTTCATGAGTTCCGGGTTTTCATTCTTCAAACTTTGTACTCTCTGTTCTTTCGGGAACGGACCAAATAGTTCTTTATCACTTGTTAGTATATAAAAACAGTGGTCTATTGGATTATTCTTCGCGAAACTTTGAGCGATTTTAGCATTTTGCTCTGCTTCCTTCACAGTTTTTCCGTAACCAAACCCAATAGCTATCGTTCCTTTTATACTCGCAAATAAATTATTTATCATATTTGTTTTTATAATCGATTCAATATCACCACGAGTCGTATACAAAATGAACGTCATTTCATCAACTTTTTTAAATGAACCACGCAGTTCTTTTGAAATGACATCTAATTGCTCAAGCAAACCTTCTCGTAATTCTAAAGAAGAAATCATACAAGCACCAACAGTAGCTGAATGGCTTTTCGCTAGCTCAGCTTTTATTTTCGCATCTTTTAACCCATTTATAATCGATTGCTTCAGATCTATCATACGCTCTGAAGGAATACCTATTTTTTGAAGTTCATCATAGACAGCATGAATACTAGTTAAAGCTAAATGAGCTTCCCCAGATCGATGTTTAGTTACATGAAAATCAATAACTCTCTTTATTTCATCTTTACTCCACAGCATATTTTCATAATCAAACACTTGCGGACTTTCTTTTATACCGATATCATGGAACACATTTGTAATGAATGAGCGGTCTACTAAATCAATTGAAATGTTATGTGGTTGAATACCTTGGTGATACATGACAGAAAGAATGGAAGATACGACCGTTGTCTCGTCTTGCTGTAAGTACGTACTTGGAATTCGTAATTGTTCTCTTATTTCTTTTGCCATATAATAAGGTAAAGCACCTGAGAAAAAGATGAAGTCACAAGGCTTTAAACGCTTTAAAAGTTCAGAAGATTCCGCCGGATGAAGGTAAATATATGGATCAATCTCTATTTCTTCTAGTTTATGAGCGACAGGTAAAAGTGTCTCCATAAACTCTTTTGAACCGACAACTGCAATTTTTATCATCATTTCTCTAACTCCTTATCATTAATTAACGACTATTTAACGTCAACTATATCAAATGTACAAAACTATTGTAAACAGGAAGGGGTCTCTACCTAATGAAAATTACAGCTATTCATCTTTACGCAATTCGTTTACCACTTCGCGATCCGTTTGTTATTAGTTATGGTTCTTATTCTGATATGCCTTCTATTATCGTCAAAATGGAAACAGATGAAGGCATTATCGGATACGGTGAGGGCGTCGCTGATGATCACGTTACAGGCGAATCATGGGAAAGTACTTTCCATACTTTAAAACATACACTTGCTCCTGCGCTCATTGGGCAAAATCCAATGAATATCGAGAAAATACACGATATAATGGACAATACAATTTACGGTGTTCCTACTGCAAAAGCCGCAATAGATATTGCTTGTTTTGATATAATGGGCAAAAAACTAAATCAACCTGTATATCAATTAATTGGCGGACGCTACCATGAAGACTTCCCTGTCACTCACGTCTTAAGTATCGCCGAACCTGAAGACATGGCTGAAGAGGCTGCCTCTATGATTCAAAAAGGTTACCAATCTTTCAAAATGAAAGTCGGTACAAATGTAATAGAAGATGTAAAAAGAATTGAAGCGGTACGTGAACGTGTAGGAAATGATATCGCGATTCGTGTTGATGTAAACCAAGGATGGAAAAATAGCGCCAACACATTAACGGCACTTCGTTCATTAGGTCATTTAAACATCGACTGGATTGAACAGCCTGTTGTCGCAGAAGATATTGACGCAATGGCTCACATTCGTTCTAAAACAGACCTTCCGCTTATGATTGATGAAGGATTAAAAGGTTCTCGTGAAATGCGCCAAATCATTAAATTAGATGCGGCTGATAAAGTAAATATAAAACTAATGAAATGCGGCGGCATATATCCCGCTGTAAAACTCGCTCATCAAGCAGAAATGGTCGGCATTGAATGCCAAGTTGGATCCATGGTCGAATCATCCGTTGCCTCTTCCGCAGGATTCCATGTCGCTTTCTCGAAAAAAATCATTACGAGCGTTGAACTTACAGGTCCATTAAAGTTCACGAAAGACATCGGAAACTTACATTACGAAGTACCATTTATTCGCTTAAACGAAAAGCCAGGACTCGGCATTGAAATAAATGAAGATATATTACAAGAACTAACCGTCTTTCAAGACGTTGTACGCTAAAGGAGGACTAACGCATGACAGTTCTATACAAAGGAGCATTAAAACAAAATAACGAGTCATTTCACGTTACATTACTATCACTTGAGCATATCGAACACATCTTATCACTACAAAACGTTGTAGTTAAGGCGCTAGAAGATAAAAGTCGCTTACAACCACTCTCGCTAGAAGAGTTTCAATACATTCTAGAAGGAAACGGTATGATGATCGGTGCTTTTATCGAGAACAAACTCATCGCATTTCGTGCCCTACTCGTCCCTCCTATCGACGACGAACATTTAGGACTTGATATTGGCATAGCAGAAAGCGAACTACATCGCGTCATCTATCAAGAAATTTCAAATGTTCACCCGAACAGCCGAGGAAATGGGATGCAAAAAATATTAGCGACAGTCATCATGGACGAATTACAAAACAAAGATAGCAAATACGATTACGTTTGCTGCACCGTTGCTCCTTTTAACATTCCAAGTTTAAAAGATAAGTTTGCGCAAGGAATGGAGATTGCTGCATTGAAGGCGAAATATGGCGGGAGTATGCGGTATGTTTTTGTGAAGGAATTGCGTGGAGGCAAGGAAAGAAATTGGACGGATGTTAAGAGTGTTCCGATGAGTGACGCTGTTGGACAGCAGGCTTTACTTTCGGAGGGGTATCGTGGGTATGGAATGGAGAAAGTAGACGGAGATTTTGTTGTGAAGTTTAGACGATGATTTATATACCTGAAAAAAAGGAGATGTCTGCTGTGACATCTCCTTTTACTTTCTCTTCATTGAAAAATGCATTGGTAAATGAAATTATATAAGCGTTTTTTTGAACATATCGATTGTAACTCCAAATATATCAGCGATTTTTGAAATATATCGACTTACCGACAAGTATTGATAATAATCGCAACCTATATAAAGTTCACCATTAAACCGTCATCTTCCAACTAGATAACGCTAACCAATTCTCCATTTCCTTATAATCGGGCATTATTTTCCCGACAAGACGCCAAAAAGATCGATCATGATTTAAATGAACCATATGGCACATTTCATGAACAACTACGTAATCAATTACTTGCTGTGGTGCCATCGCTAGCTTCCAATTGAATGTTAGTTGTAGATTTGAATCACAAGTTCCCCACGTACGACTACTATCTGTAATACGAATAGAACGCGGTTTTGTTTTGAAGTTACTTTGATGCACTTTAATACTCTTCTCTACTAATGACTTACACTGCTTATAGTAAAATCGTTTTAACGCTTGTTGTATTTTCTCATCCTTAAGCTCTTTCACATAAATATGTAGCTTATTCCCTTCAAATACTGCATTGTCTTGCGTAATACTTGCATCTTGAGAAATCTGTATCGGATACGTACTTCCTAAATACAGAAATCCCTCTCCTTGATCATAATCCTTTTCCTGTGGTCCAAGCGCTCGCTCTTGCATTTCCTTACGTGTTTTCTGAATCCAATCCCATTTCTCCTCTAGCAACTGGACTAAGTATTCAACAGGTGTTCCCTTTGGAGCCTGCACTTCCACATTTCCGTACGAATCTACAAAAAGACGCACCGACTTTTTCTTTTTATAAGTTATATGAAAATGAATTGTCTCACCTAAATATGTATGTACCATTTCATCACCTAGTGTATTATTTTACAAATAAAAAAGAATAGGACACAAAAGCCCTACTCTACCTATTATATCATTTACCAATTCATCGGACTCATTACCCTCTATACTTTACACCTAATCCCTTAATGAAATTCCTTGCATATCTATCGCCGCACTCTTTGTAATTTTTATGGCCTTTTTTTCTTAATAGTGCGCCTAGTTCTCCCTTTGTTACTATAACGCCTACGCTATCTAATATATCAAGTACATCCTCACTCGTTAAAGATAGTGCGATTTTCATTTTCTTTAGCAGAAGGTTATTCGCACTCTCTTTGCTTTGTACAGGTGCCGGTTGTCCTGGTTTCGGATCTTGCTTCCCTCTTTTTAAAGTAATAAATCCATTTAAAAATGCCTCTAACATCATCATGTCGCATGTTAATACGTACTCATCTTCTATTACATCATCATTTTCAGATTCATGCTGAGGTGCTCTCTTTATTTTTGTAAGCATATCAACTACGTCTTCTTTCGTTACTTCCATACCACCAAGTTTAAAGATTTCTACCATATCTATATCTCTTATATCTAAAGCGTACCTTACTCTCTTTAATATATCGTTGTTGCTCATTGCCATTGTTTTTCCTCCTGAAATGTTGATTATAGTAATGCTTTTAGCATGTATAAATTAATGTCGTCAAGTTACTACTTTAACATTTTAATGGGAGGTTTTGTAGTCTTAGGTGGATTAATGCTTATGGGGGTGATTTTATTTATTAAGAGATATTTCTAATAACGAATTTATTGTATTAGAAATTAAGAAAGGTCCTATCGATAGAAACGCCTTCAATCAAATACTGTAAAAAGTATTTTAGTTGGTAGTCGGATAACTCCTTCCTTTAAGGATGATAGTAATAAAGCAAAAAAAGATGGGGATTTACTATTAATTAACACACTAAAAAATGGACTAACCTGATATAGGTTAGTCCATTTCTTTTTATGCAACTCTAATTTAGTAGGCAACTCAAACGTAAATGTTACGCAAAATCCAGGTGAAATAGATTGATTATGTTTACTTAGGTTTTACTTTTTATTTGTGGTACGGTTCACCGTAACTAATCTAAATGAGGTTATTATTCATTATTTTCATGATTAAATTTAACAAAAAAGGTCGTGCCTTCCGATCCTGTTTGAATTTCTATTTTTGCATTATGACGGGCAGCAATGGCATAACATATGCCTAGCCCCAATCCAGTTCCATTATCTTTTGTCGTGTAAAATGGAGTACCCAGTTTCTCTAATACTTCAGGCCTGATACCTTTTCCTTGATCCCTCACTGCAAGCACCACACAATTTCGACCTTCTTTGTAGGTGCTAATGGTTAGAACTTTCTCTGTGCCCATCGCTTCTAAGCCATTACGATATAGGTTTATTAATAATTGCCGTATCTCATTACGATTTAACAGTAATTCCGGAATGTCATTTGTATCGACTTGAATATCTTTATTTTGATTATACGTATCAATCTTTATTAAAGGAATAATATCGCGGATAATTGAATTTAAATCTAACATCTGCAAATCCGATTTCCTTGTATTACCCATTGAGAGAAATTCAGTAATAATAGAATTGGCACGGTCAAGTTCTTCAATCATTAAATTTAAGTGCTTATTATGTTTCTCATAGGTGGGCTCTTCTTTTAATAACTGCAAAAATCCTCGTACTGTTGTCATTGGATTTCTAATCTCATGGCTGATACCTGCTGCCATTTGCCCTATTAAATCTATGTTCGATAACCTTTTCAATTCCTGCTCATATTGCTTTTTTTCCGTTATGTTTTTAAAAATACAACAAATACCATCATCATACGGGTATGCAATAGCTTCGTGCCAATATTCATCAGAGGTAGAAAAAAATTCAAAATACACTGTAGTTCGCTCTGACATTGCACGATGAAGTTCCTTATACATAACTTCGTCCACGCTACTCGGGAAAATCTCCCATATATTCTTACCTAATACATCTTTTGCTGTTTTTCTTTGTGGAAAATATTGATGCTTATTTACGTACGTAAATTCCCATGTATTATTCAAAGTAAAAAATCCATCCGTAATACTTTCAATAACACTTGTAACTTTTTCATTAGCAACAGCTAGTTCTCTCGTTCGCTCTTCCACCATGCTTTCAAGTCGATCCATATATAACAAGTTGGAAAACGTAGGCGCTGTGGCATCAACGATAGATTTTGCCAGTTGCATTTGGGAATTATCATAATTGTGAGCTTTTCCCTCTTTGCCAACGACGATTACCCCTAATACTTCTCCCATTGAAACCAATGGAATCATCAGTAGACCCTTACTATCTATATTTTTTGTTTGAATAACCTCTTGGATCCTAGCTTCATAGCTTTTCTCCATCCAATCCGCTTCTGTCCAATCACAGTTCTTGCTTAACTTCGTTGTTTTAATCGTTGTTTTGTCTAGGGGGGCTAAAAGGTGGGCTGCCATGTTTTTACTCTCTAAAATCTGTCCTAAGTAAAGAAAACATTTATCAAAACTCTCCTGTATCGAGGAACACATTGATAAATCACGGGTAACATTTAGTAACAGCTGCTTCTCGGCAATAAGGTTTTCCTTTTGTGTTAAATTATTTGCGTTTTGAATTGCGACCGCAGCCATATTTACATAAGCTTCAACACTTTGAATTTCTGAATTTGTTAAGTTCATTGGAATTCCATAATCAAATAAAAAAACCAGACCAAATAACTCTTGCCCAAATGAGATAGGTAGAGCTAATAAGGACTTAATTTTGAACGCAGCAACTGGTCTCGGATCCGGCCGATGATCCTTTGATGTATCAGGAATATAAATGGTTTTTTTAGTTTCAATAACTTCTTTTGCCAGTAAGTCTATTTCAGGATCAATTACCTGAGTATCGAGCGTTACGCCATTTATTGTCTCTGGTTTTCCTGCAAATCCTCTAAATGTTCCATCTTCCTGGGGTAAATAGATTCCAACAGCGTTGCACTTAACAATCTCCTCTGATATCGCCATTGTTACACGCTGCAATACTTCACGTAGTTCTAATTTTGTATTTATTATTTTTGTTATATTCGCGAGCCTAGAATATCTCGCCTGATCACTTAACATTCACATGGCCTCCAATTATAGGCATAATAAAATAAACATGATACTATCATTGAAAATCAAGACCAACCTACCATTTTCACTTTTCTCCTGTATTCTTTTCTTACCCTTTTTTACATAGAATACCTCACTTACTTATGATACGGTTTACCTTAATTAAAATGAAACAGTGTAACTTTCAAAAGTTACACTGTTTCACTACCTTCTACCACATTAACACTCGTCTCAAACTTATCAAGTAATGCGCGTACTTCATCAGTTGATTTTGTGTTCATCAATTGATTTCTTAGTTCAGCAGCTCCAGGGAAGCCCTTTACATAAATTTTGAAGAAGCGATGAAGCCCTGTGATGGAGCGTGGCAGTACTTCTGCATATTGATCTTGAAGATCAAGTTGTAGTCTTAAAAGATCTAAATGTTCTTTACTGCTATGCTCTCTTGGCTCTTTTTCGAAAGCAAACGGATTTTTAAAGATTCCTCTTCCAATCATAACGCCATCAATGCCATATTTTTCAGCAAGTTCTAGCCCTGTTTTACGGTCAGGGATGTCTCCGTTTATTGTTATTAGCGTATTTGGTGCAATACGATCACGTAATTTTTTAATTTCCGGAATTAGCTCCCAGTGCGCATCGACTTGGCTCATTTCTTCTCTTGTACGTAAGTGAATAGAAAGGTTTGCAATATCTTGTTTGAAAATATGCGTTAACCAATCTTCCCATTCGCTTAATTCTTTAAAGCCCAGTCGTGTTTTTACACTGACAGGTAGTCCGCCCGCTTTTGCTGCTTGAATAAGTTCTGCCGCAACGTCTGGACGTAGAATAAGACCACTACCTTTTCCTCTTGATGCTACGTTCGGTACAGGGCAACCCATGTTAATATCAATACCTTTAAATCCTAACTCTGCCATACCAATACTCATTTGACGGAAATATTCAGGATTATCTCCCCAAATATGCGCCACGATTGGTTGTTCATCTTCTGTAAAAATTAAACGGCCACGTACACTTTTCATACCTTCTGGATGACAATAGCTATCCGAGTTTGTGAACTCTGTGAAGAATACGTCTGGGCTACCAGCTTCACTTACTACGTGACGAAAAACAACGTCTGTCACATCTTCCATTGGTGCAAGTACGAAAAATGGTCGTGGTAAATCACGCCAAAAATTATCTATCATTTCAAATTCAAATCCTCTCACTATGAATACAATTTCAAACTCTCAATAAACCAAAAAGCAGATGGTATAGATTCTCCTATATCAACTGCTTTCCTATTATACCAACTTAAGCCAAGCCACACACTCCACATGAGTCGTATGCGGGAACATATCAACAGGTTGTACTTCCTGCGTTTTATATCCGCCTTCTTCTAGTACTTTTAAGTCACGTGCTAACGTTGCTGGGTTACATGATACGTATACGACGCGTTTTGGTTTCATGTCGATGATTGTGTTTAGTAGTGCATCATCACAACCTTTACGCGGTGGATCTACGACCATTGTGTCGGCGACTATGCCTTCTTTGTACCATTTTGGAATAACTACTTCTGCTTCTCCTACGCCAAACTCAGCGTTTGTCATGTTGTTTAGTGCTGCGTTTCGGTTTGCGTCTTCGATTGCTTCTGGGACGATTTCAACGCCGTACACTTTTTTCGCTTTTTGCGCTAGGAATAAGGAAATTGATCCAATTCCGCAATAGGCATCAATTACTGTTTCGTTGCCATCTAATTTTGCATATTCTAACGTTTTATCGTATAGTACTTTCGTTTGTTCTGGATTTACTTGATAGAATGAACGTGCTGAAATTGCAAATTTAATGTCACCGATAAAGTCATAAATGTATTCGGATCCGTACAGTACTGTCGTTGTGTCTCCAAAGATTACATTTGTACGTTTCGTGTTTACGTTTTGAACAATCGATTTTACTTCTGGGAATTTCGCTGCAATTTCTTCAATGATTGCTTTTTTGTTTGGTAATTCTGCTGTACGAGTAATGAAGACAAGCATGATTTCCCCTGTTACTTGTCCGTAACGAGCCATTACGTGGCGAAGTGTTCCTTTATTACGCTCTTCGTTGTATGCCGAAATACCATGTTTTTCACAAATATGTTTTACTTCCTGGATTAATGTATCGTTTTCTTCTGCCTGAATTAAACATGATTCCATATTAATAATGTCATGTGTTCCTTGGCGATAGAAACCAGCTACAAGTCCACCTTCACGTTCTCCAATTGGTACTTGTGCTTTGTTACGGTATACCCATGGGTTCTTCATACCAAGTACAGGGTGCACAGGAACATCGCTTAATCCGCCAATGCGCTGCATAACGTCACGTACTTGTTTTTCTTTCGCTTGTAATTGTCCTTCATATGTTAAGTGCTGAAGCTGACAACCGCCGCACTGATTGTACACTGGGCATTCTGCATCTTTACGATATGGGCTCTCTGTATGAAGCTTCATTAAACGACCAAATGCGAAGTTTTTCTTCACTTTAATAATTTTAATTTGTGCTTCTTCACCTGGTAATCCGTTTTTAACGAAAATAGGATAGCCCTTTACTTTCGCAACACCGGCACCATCATGTGTTAAATCTTCAAATACTACATCTATAAACTCATTTTTCTCAACTGGTGGCGTCATTTTTGTACTCATTTTCCGACCTCTCTTTTTCATAACACTGCGTTACATTTTATCATACTTATATGGTCTATTTCTATCGGAAGAAAAAAAGCTATTGACGATAGTTCTCTGTTAATGTTACGCTACTACTAATTTAATACGGACGATGTTACCTCATATATATTCGATAATATGGATCGAGAGTTTCTACCCGGCAACCTTAAATTGCTGGACTATGGGGAAAACTAATGAATATTAGCCTATGTGCAAAAAAGGACTCATATTGATTAGCTTTCTCTCATAGATGAAAGTGAATCCATATGGGTCTTTTTTTATTTTTATTTTTCTAAAAGGTCAGACATCTTACGTATGACATAAAACCTCTTTGTTTTATTTTTAGTAATATAACGAGCGTTTTATGTACAAACTTTATACGAACTTCTGAAAGGGGCAACTACATGCAATATGTAATGAGCATTATCGGTATTCTTGTCGTTTTAGGTTTATGCTTTGCTTTGTCAAACAATAGAAGTAAAATCAACTTCCGTGCAATTGCTATTATGATTGGTTTCCAAATTTTAATCGGTTGGTTTATGTTTGGCACCAAAATTGGTCAACAAATTATCATCTTCATTAGTAAAGTTTTCAACAAACTAATTAAACTTGGTACGACAGGTGTCGATTTTCTCTTTAATGGAATTCAAAGAGATTTTGTCTTTTTCTTAAATGTATTATTAATTATCGTATTTTTCTCAGCACTACTTTCTATCTTTAGTTATTTAGGTGTTTTACCATTCATCGTTCGCGTTGTCGGCGGTGCAATTTCAAAAATTACTGGTTTACCACGCGTCGAGTCATTCCACGCAGTAAACTCTGTATTCTTCGGTTCAAGTGAAGCGTTAATCGTTATTAAAAACGATTTACAGCATTTTAACAAAAACCGTATGTTCATCATTTGTTGTTCTGCAATGAGTTCCGTTTCTGCTTCTGTTACAGCATCATACGTAATGATGTTAGATGCGAAATATGTACTAGCAGCTCTTCCACTAAACTTATTCTCAAGCTTAATCGTTTGTTCGCTATTAACACCAGTTGATACGAAGAAAGAAGATGAAGTGATTCAAAAATTTGATAGAACTTTATTCGGAGACAGCTTTATCGGCGCAATGATTAACGGTGCGCTTGATGGTTTAAAAGTAGCTGGTATCGTTGCTGCATTAATGATTGCCTTCATCGGTGTGATGGAAGTTGTAAACTACGTAATTAGCGCAGCTTCAGGTGCAATGGGATATGCTGTTACTTTACAACAAATCTTCGGTTATATACTTGCTCCATTCGCATTCTTAATGGGTATTCCAACTCAAGATATTATCCCAGCTGGTGGAATTATGGGTACGAAGATCGTATTAAACGAGTTTGTAGCAATCCTTGATTTAAAAGGTGTTGCATCAACATTATCTCCACGTACAGTTGGAATCGTTACAGTATTCTTAATTAGCTTCGCAAGTATTAGCCAAATTGGTGCGATCGTTGGGACAATCCGTGCTCTTTCTGAAAAACAGGGAAGTGTCGTATCTAGATTCGGTTGGAAAATGTTATTTGCATCAACACTTGCTTCTATCTTATCTGCAACAATCGCTGGATTGTTTATATAATAAAAAACTCCACCTTACTTCTCCTTTTTCAAAAGGAAATTTAGGTGGAGTTTTTTACTTTCTTCTATATGTATTTTTATGTAAACTCCACCAGAAAAATATAAGGTTTTTTCCGAATTATTCCAAAAATGTATTCCCCTCTATATTCTATAGTGATATGATGTACAAGGGTATAATTCAAATTTTTAAAATCGAAAATTTGAGTTAGTTTCACTTATACGAATGATAATTTCAAGACATAAGTGATGATAATTAAAACACAATAGAAGGATGATAGAATGAAAAAATATACATATATCGCTTTACTTTCTTCTGCTATTCTCGTAGGTTGTAACACTAGTAGCACTAGTGATAAACAAATAAAAGAAGCAACGGCGAAACAAACAGTTGAACAAAAAAAAGCGAAAGCGGTTGAACTGCCTTTAACGCAAGGGATTATTACATGGGATCCGTATGAATATAATGCACAAAACACCACGCTTTATACAAAGGATTTAAGAGATTCCTTCAAACAAGTACGTTACACTATTTGGCGTACTGCTGACGGTCCTGAAAGCAAACAAGCTTTTACTTCACAAGAAAAAGAGCGTGACTTTGCCCTCCCACTACATTTAAAATCATTTCATTTAAAACGTGGCGAATTTCAAATTGAAACAGTAGGAATCAAAGAAGATCATACTGAAACAAATCTAGTAACATCTAAAATTACATTCCAGCAACATGTACCCGTTTTAATGTACCATGCGATTGAAAAATACCCTGGGCCAAGTGATGGGGATTACGGCTTATATGTACCACCTGAGCAATTCGAAAAGCATATGCAGTATTTGAAAGATAACGGTTATACGATGCTTACGTTTGAACGTTGGAATGATATAAATCGTGTAAATAAACCTGTTTTTGTAACGATGGATGATGGTCGAAAAAATAATATGAATGCTCTTCATATTTTACAAAAATTAAAGGATGATAGATTCCAACCTACGGCTACTGAATTTCTTACTGCAAATGAGATAGACAAACCAAATCGTCTATCAACAGATGAGATAAAACAAATGATGGATTCAGGCATTTTTTCTATTCAATCACATACTGCTAATCATACGATGATGGCTCATTCAAGCAATTATGATGAGGAATTACGTAGTTCGAAAGAAAAAATCGAAGCCCTTACTGGTAAAAAGGTCATCGCTCTCGCCTATCCAGTAGGTTCTTATAATGACCCAGCTGTTGAAGAAACAAAAAAACATTATGAGTTCGCAGTAACTACTGATCACGGTAATCACATTACAAAAGGGATGCCAAACGAACAGTACTTAATTAAACGCCACTTTGTAGGGCCTAATACATCAATGGAAAAATTCATATCTCTTATAAAGTAAAACTTTAATCAGTGGGGGTTTTGTTCACCCCCACTGATTATTAGCCCTCACCAATCGGGCTTTTACGGGCAGCTGATCCCACCTAACCTCTTTGCTTTTGCTGAATTCTGAGGTGGGGTCTTACTGCCCACAAATAGCGGGATACAGTAAACTTTACTAAAAGATGATAGAAATAGCTCTATTAAAAGTCACTAACCTATCTCATTACTAAAATGATATGATGAACAAGGGTATGTCCCCACCTCTCTTACAGCGGTGGGGATTTTAAATACGTATGCAACATAATACACAATAGAAGGTGATCTTATGAGAAAATACGCAGCAATCGCTTTATGTACGTCTGCCATTCTAGCAGGTTGTAATACTAGCGATGTAAGTCAAGAGCCTAAAAAAGAGAAAAAGGTTCAAGAAGTTAAGAAACAAGAAGAGACTGTGCAAGAACAAGGTAAAATTTCTTATCATCCGATTACACACGAATCTACAAACACTACTATTCATATGACAGATATAAAGGATACTTTAAGTGAGGTACAATATAAAATTTGGCGCACAGCTGATGGGAAGGAAAGTGCTAAATCTTTTTCTTCTAAAGAAAAGGAGAAACAATTTACACTTCCTTTTGACATAAAAGAATTTGAAGGAAAACGCGGTGAGTTTCAAATTGAAGCAATAGGAATGAAAGAAGATGGGAAAAACATTCCACTCACAAAATCTACTATTACTTTCGAGCAAAAGGTTCCCGTTCTTATGTACCATGCAATCGATGATTATCATGGACAAGGCATTAAAGACTTATTCGTATCACCTGCTAATTTTGAAGCCCAAATGAAATATTTAAAGGACAACGGCTATACATTACTAACTTTTGAACGTTGGGGCGATATTAATAAAGTAAATAAACCTATCTTTGTTACATTTGATGACGGTATGAAAAATAATATGAATGCATTTCATGTTTTACAAAAACTAAAAGACGATACGTTTAAACCTACAGCAACAGAATATATGATTGTTGATAACGTTGATGTAGAAGGATCACTTTCTACATCTGATATAAAAGAAATGGTTGATTCCAGCATTTTCTCTATGCAATCTCATACTGCAACACATGCAGACTTGCCGAAAATTACAAACTATGAAGAAGAATTAAAAGAATCAAAGGAAAAGCTAGAGAAAATAACAGGTAAGCCTGTTATTGCAGTTGCTTATCCATTCGGTCATGTGGATGATAAAGTTGTTGCAGAAACGAAGAAATATTATCAATTTGCGACGACAACAAAACCCGGAAAGTTCATTACGAAAGGTGAACCCGATGAATTACTAAAAATGAAGCGTGTTCGCATACACAATTCGACGACTGTAGAACAATTTGCTTCTTCGATTAAATAACGATGAGAGCTCAATATATTTTGAGCTCTCTTTTCACGCTATATTTATATATATTTTTTGAATTTTCTTGTATTATATATAGTAAGAAATCTTTCAAATTAAAGGAGATTATACATATGTCATTTGAACAAACGTTAGAGAAATATGCTGCCCTTGCAGTCAATGTTGGTGTTAATATTCAACCAGGACAAACATTATCAATTAGTGCACCTCTTGAGGCTGTACAATTTGTACGCCTCGTTACAGAAAAAGCATATAAATCTGGTGCAAAACACGTATATGTGGACTGGAATGATGAGACGTTAACACGCTTAAAGTTCGATCTAGCTCCTGAAGAAGCATTCGCTGAGTTCCCATCTTGGAAAGCACACGCTCGTGAAGAATTAGCCAAAGAAGGTGCTGCATTTATGTCTATTTATGCAGAAAACCCTGATTTATTAAAAGGTGTAGAATCAACGCGTATCGCAACAGCTCATAAAGTAGCTGGTGAAGCAATGAAAGTATACCGTGATTACGTACAAGCTGATAAAGTAAGCTGGTGTGTCATTTCTGTTCCTACGAAAGAATGGGCTGCGAAAGTATTCCCTGACGTTGCACCAGAAGAACAAGAAGCAAAACTATGGGATGCTATTTTCAAAGCTACTCGTGCGGATTTAGAAAATCCTGTGGAAGCATGGAAAGAACACGATGAAACGTTACATACAAAAGTTGATTACTTAAACGAAAAGCATTATAAAGCCCTTCACTATACAGCTCCTGGAACAGATTTAACAATCGAACTTCCAGAAAAGCATGTATGGGCTGGTGCTGGTAGCTTAAATGAAAAGAACGTACCATTTATGGCGAACATCCCAACTGAAGAAGTATTTACAATGCCACTTAAAACAGGTGTAAACGGCCAAGTATCTAGCACAAAACCGTTAGCATTTGCAGGTAACATTATCGATAACTTCACGTTAACATTTGAAAACGGGCGTATCGTAGACTACAAAGCGGAAGCCGGAGAAGAAGCTTTAAAACATTTAGTAGAAACAGATGAAGGCTCTCACTTCTTAGGCGAGGTTGCTTTAGTACCTCATGATTCACCAATTTCAAATACAAATATTTTATTCTACAATACACTATTTGACGAAAACGCATCTTGCCACCTTGCAATCGGAAGTGCTTATGCATTCAACTTAGTAGGCGGAAAAACAATGTCTAAAGAAGAACTTGCTGAAAACGGAGCAAACACTAGTATTACACATAACGACTTCATGATCGGATCAGCTGAGCTTGATATCGATGGTATTACAGCTGACGGAAGACATGAACCGATTTTCCGTAAAGGTAACTGGGCATTTTAATAAAAACA
Organism: Bacillus sp. BPN334; assembly: GCF_008368885.1. Taxonomy (NCBI): domain Bacteria; kingdom Bacillati; phylum Bacillota; class Bacilli; order Caryophanales; family Bacillaceae; genus Bacillus; species Bacillus sp. BPN334. The sequence goes on from NZ_QOZW01000016.1 coordinate 161,880, forward strand.
AAAGGCTATCTTCCACACTGGAAGATAGCCTTTTATGATGCTGATGAAACCTTAAGTCCAATTACTCCTAAAACGATAAATAGAATACAAAACGCTTGGAATAAGCTAATGTGTTCTTTAAAGAAATATACGCTAATGATTGTAATAAGTAATGTTCCTACGCCAGACCAAATGGCATAAGCGATACTTAAATGAATTTTTTTGACAACGATAGCAAATACGCTGAAACAAATTCCATAAAATACGAAAATAAGTACACTTGGAACGAGCTTTGTTAAACCGTTTGATAATTTCATCGCAATTGTTCCTGCTACTTCAAAAATAATTGTTACGAGTAATAATAGCCAATATACCATACTAGAATCTCCTTCTCTGTTACCTTATAGAGATTCTAGTATACTACTTATAGCCCTAACGAAATATATTTAATTTCTAAATATTCCTCGATACCGAAATGGCCTCCTTCACGGCCGATACCACTTTCTTTAAAGCCACCGAACGGTGCTTGTGCAACTGATGGAAGTCCATCATTTAAGCCAATAATTCCGTACTCTAACGCTTCGCTAATTTGGAATGCTTGACTAATATCTTTTGTGAAAATATAAGCAGCCAAGCCATATGGTGTATTATTTGCACGTTCGATTACTTCTTCAACCGTTTTAAATTTAGCAACTGGTGCAACCGGACCGAATGTTTCTTCATTCATACAAAGCATCGTGTCATTTGCCAATCCAATTACGGTTGGCTGAATGAAATATCCATCTAACTCTGCAAATTTATGGCCACCGTATAAAACTTCTCCACCCTTTTGAATTGCATCTTCAATATGTTCTTGTACTTTCGAAATTGCATTCGCATCAATAAGTGGACCTACAGTTGTTCCTTCGCCAAATCCGTCTCCAACTTTAAGCTGCTCTACAGCTTTTGTGAACTTTCCTGCAAATTCTTCGTAAACTTCTTCTTGAACAAAGACGCGGTTTGTACATATACACGTTTGTCCTGCGTTACGGAATTTCGAACCGATTACCGCCTCTACCGCTTTATCTAAGTCCGCATCATTCATAACAATAAACGGCGCGTGACCACCTAACTCAAGTGAAACCTTTTTCATCGTTTGTGCAGCACTGGCCATTAATTCCTTCCCAATTTCCGTTGATCCTGTAAAGGAAACTTTTCGAACACGTCCATCTTCCATCCACGTATCAGCAATTGCTTTCGCACTACCTGTTACAATATTTATTACGCCTTTTGGAATGTCCGCTTTATGAGCTAATTCAGCTAATTTCAACGCAGTTAACGGCGTTTGACTTGCAGGTTTTACAACTGCCGTACATCCTGCCGCAAGTGCCGGTGCTACCTTTCTCGTAATCATAGCAGCCGGGAAGTTCCAAGGTGTAATAGCTGCCATAACTCCAACTGGTTGCTTCATAACTAAAATACGTTTATTCGGATGAGAAGCAGGAATCATTTCACCGTATACGCGTTTTCCTTCTTCCGCATACCATTCAACAAAGCTATTTGCATAATTCACTTCACCAAGTGCTTCTGCAAATGGCTTTCCTTGTTCTCTCGTCATGATCGCTGCAATCTCTTCTTTATTTTCATCGATAAGTGTGAACCATTTTTTCAACTTCACTGCACGGTCTGCTGCTGTTAACTTAGACCATAATTTAAAAGCTTCATGAGCAGCATCAACAGCTTGCTTTGCCTCTGTTACCCCGCCCTTTGGTACCGTCGCAAATATTTCCTTCGTTGCTGGATTATTTACTTCGATTTGTTCTTGCAATGTAATCCACTCACCATTTATATACATCGCCTTTTTCTCTACATTTACAAACGCCGCTTTTTTATCCAATGTTTTCTTCCTCCTCTAAAAGTTTCTTTATCTTCCTAGTGGCAGCAGATTGACTTATTTTTAAAAACTCCGCTACTTTATAACTCGATCCATATGTTTTATATGCTTTCAAAATAATATTACGTTCTACTTCTTCTAACATTTTATAGAGACTTTGACCGGACTGTTCAACCGTTGATTCTTGCATCGCTATTGGCAAATCTTCTATCGTAACGATATCATCAGTAGTTATAACAATTCGCTCAATCACATTTTCAATTTCTCTATTATTTCCTTCCCATGGGTAACCAACAAACATTTGCAATGTGCTAGGTGCTAATTTTACATTTCGGCCATATTTCTCGTTAAAGTGCTGTAAATAATGATAAATGAGTGGCAAAATGTCTTCGGTTCTTTCCCGAAGTGGCGGAATTAAAATTGGAATGACATTCAGACGATAATATAAATCTTTCCGGAATGTTCCTTGTTTCACCATCATACTTAAATCTCGGTTTGTTGCCGCTACAATTCTAACATCAACTTTTTTTAATTCTCTTCCGCCTATAGGGCGAAACGTTTTTTCTTGCAATACTTGCAAAAGTTTCGCTTGAATTTCAAGCGGCATTTCGCCAATTTCATCTAAGAAAAGAGTTCCTCTATGCGCTGATTCTAATAGTCCCTTTTTCCCTTCACGATTCGCACCTGTAAAAGATCCACCTGAGTATCCAAAAAGCTCTGATTCAATTAAATTCATTGGCAATGCCGCACAATTAATTTCATAGAAACTTTCATTCTTCCTGTTACTCACTTCATGTAAATGACGTACTAATCGACTCTTCCCTACTCCTGTCTCACCTAAAATGAGAACTGTACTATCTACCACGGATACTTTCTTGATTGTCTCGACTATTTTTTGCATAGCGATACTTTTAAAAATAAGTCCTTCATGTTCATATGTTTCTCTTAATTCTTTTTTATATGTTTTTAACTGATTATCCATTTCCTCTACCTTTTGACGTAATTGGTAGAGTTCTGTAAGATCACGAGAATAACTAATTACTCTTCTTAAATTTCCCTCATTATCAAAAACAGGCCTTGTACGAACGTGTAAATACTCTCCTGATTTTGTCGTTTGAACGAGTTCAATCGGTCTCTTTTTTTCAATTACTTCTAACGTTGCCGATGGATAAAAGATACCATCCTTCTGCAATTCTTTCACATGCTTACCTACTAACTCTTTAGCAGCTAGTTGATAGTGCCTTTCACATGTACTATTTACACGCACAACGATTCCCTTTTCGTCAGTCACAAAAATTTCGTCAAACGCATATTCAAATACATCTTGTAAATCCATTAACACTCGTTCCTTTTCTCCAACCATCCTAGCCACCCCTAACTTCCAATCCATCGATTCACTTCACTACCTTTATTATAAAGTGAATTTTCTGCATTTTATATAGAGTCAGCTAGAATGTTTGCGATTTATTATTTAGCTTTTAAACACGAGCAGTATTTGCTTTCTCATAACAGACTTGCAATGATTCTTCAATTATTGTTAATCCTTCTTCAAGTTGCTCATCTGTAATAACTAATGGCATTAACACACGAATAACATTACCGTATGTCCCTGCTGATAGTAGAAGTAATCCGCGTTTGTTTGCTTCTGTGCACAAGTTAGCTGTTAACGTTTTATCAGGTGCTTTCGTCTTACGGTCTTGAACGAGCTCGAATGCACACATTGCTCCTAAGCCGCGCACATCACCGATGCAATTATATTTATTTTTCATCTCTTCGAATCGGTTCATTACAACTTTCCCTAATTCTATCGCTCTATCATTTAAATTCTCTTTTTCTATTACATCAAGCACTGCTAATGCTGCCGCACATCCTAGTGGGCTTCCTGCATACGTTCCACCAAGCTCTCCCGGCGCAGACTCATTCATAATTTCCTTGCGCCCAATAACACCACTAATCGGTACACCAGCGCCTAATGATTTAGATACCGTAATTAAATCTGGAACGACATCATAATGATCAATGGCAAAATATTTTCCTGTACGACTAAATCCTGTTTGAATTTCATCCGCTACAAATAAGATGCCGTGTTCTGAACAAATATTGCGTACTTCTTGCACAAATTTCTTACTTGGAACGATAAATCCGCCTTCCCCTTGAACAGGTTCCATTACAACGGCTGCAATTGTTTCTGGCGCTACTTCTGATATGAAGAAATTCTTAAACTCTTCAATCATAAAGTCATCGTACTGCTCTTCCGTTAATCCTTCTGGGCGGCGATATTCATATGGAAATGGTGCTTTATAGACTTCAGGCGCAAATGGGCCAAATCCAAATTTATATGGTTTTACTTTACTTGTCATCGTCATTGTCATTAATGTACGCCCATGGAATCCTTTAGAAAATGCAATAATACCAGGCCTTTTTGTATATTTACGAGCGATTTTCACTGCGTTTTCAACCGCTTCTGCACCACTATTTAAAAATAGTACTTGCTTATCAAAACTTCCTGGTGCTAATGCCGCAAGTTTTTCTGCTAATTCAATATATGGCTCATACATCATGACATTAAATCCAGTATGAATGTATTGATCTACTTGTTTATGGAGCGCCTCTTTAACAGCTGGATGACAATGCCCTACGTTAATTGTTCCGATTGCTCCTGCGAAATCAATGTACTGATTACCATCAACATCTGTTAAAAGAGCACCATTTGCAGATTGTACAAACGTTGGGATGCCGTTACTTACTCCTTTTGGTACTATATTTTGGCGGCGTTCTAATAAAGACGCTGCTTTCGGTCCAGGAATTTGTTCATTTACTTTAGCAAATTTTTTTGTGTTCATTACGTATCCCATCCTTTTCTTTACATTGTTTTCTCTTTTCGTTGCAAAATGTATGCCAACATTCTTTTCCAGCATTCATCCTACTTACCTTCTATGTCGACATAAAAAATAAGTCTATAAAGACTCATTAAGAGTCCTTATAGACTTATTTTCCTTACACATTAGACTTTCCTTGTTCCCAAGTCAACTCACCCGAATGAGAAATAAAATCCCCAATAGATTGTACGAGCATATCCGCAAGTGGTTCTAATGTTTGACGGTCTCCCGTACCAGATAGCACCCCAATTGCATAGCAATCACCGTTTTTCGCTAAATGTAAATCAGTTGGTGTATCTCCAACGACGGCTACTTCACATGCTTCTAAATGAAACTTCTCACAAAAAGATTCTACAATTCTTTTATCTGGTTTTTGTGCCGGAAACGTATCTGAAGCTACAACATAATCAAAAAAAGACTCTAATTGATACTGTTTTAAAAACAATTCTGTCGGTGCAAAATCATCAGCTGTAACAACACCTAAAATAAATCCTCTATCCTTTAAACCTTGTAAAATTCTCGGTAAATCCGCCGTCATTTTCATATAGGAACGATGCTCATACATAAGAGAAAATAACTTTTCACTTACCCACTGATGCATCTCCTCTTCCTTAGATGACGTAATATACTTACAAAGCCCCTTTGCAACATCAAGGCTTGTTCCTGCCGCTATTGCGCTACGAGGGTTCACAAACACCCCCTCCACGCCGATCTCTTTTAATAAAGCAGGCTGCATTGACTGTGGGAGTTGATATAATTTTATACATTCCGCCACAAGTTCTTCAGCTACTTTTATCCAAATTGAATGAAAATCCATTAATGTCCCGTCTTTATCAAATAATATTGCTTTTACCTTCTCCATAGCACACTACCTCTCTTTTCTTATCTCCTCCAGTGTATCAATAAAGTATGGATATAAAATAAACGAATTGTAAAAATACCATAAAAATCAAACTAACTTCCAATTTACAATTCCTCTATATAATAAAAAGGATGCCTTTACAGGGCATCCTCTTGATGTTCAGGAACAAATAGTTCAAGACAATGATATATATTTTCGAATTCCATCGGTGCATCTCCACCGTATTCACCATCTAAGTTAATCATTAGTTTATCTGGTGAATGCACTTTAATTCGATTCGCTTGTGTGTATAGCACTTTTGGATTGTTAATATGTTCACCACGCTGCGCTTGTGTTGCTGCTTTAATTAAGTCAGCGATAGAACCTTTTTTCAGTACTAATAAATCAAATAAGCCATCATTAATCGATGCATATGGTGCTACTTTTTCGAATCCACCAACTGAACGAGTATTCGTAATTAAAAACATCGTAATTTCTTCTTGTAGCAACTTTCCATCATACTCAATTTCAACATATGTTGGATGTAATGATGGTAGCATTTCGATTCCTTTTAAATAATAAGCAAGTTGGCCTAATACCGTTTTTAGCTTGCTTGGTACTTCATATGTTAATTCTGTAATACGGCCGCCACCAGCGATATTAATGAAATATGTATCATTCGCTCTACCGAGATCTAACGGAACTGTTTTCCCTTCACAAATAATATCCGCAGCCTCTTCAATAGCACGAGGTACACCGATCGCACGCGCAAAATCATTTGTCGTTCCAACTGGAATAATTCCAAACTTTGGACGATGTTCATGTCCTACTAAACCGTTCACCACTTCATTTAATGTACCATCACCACCAGCTGCGATAACAACATCAAACTTACGATCCGCAGCTTGCCTCGCTGCCACAGTCGCATCTCCAGGACCAGTTGTCGCATGACAAGACGCTTCATATCCAGCTTGTTCTAATTTTTGTAATACTTCCGGTAAGCTCTTCTTAAATAGCTCGCGCCCAGAAGTAGGATTATAAATAATTCTTGCTCGCTTCATCATTTATTAGCACAGGAAATTTCTTTATATATCAAAAAGAACATACCGAACTTCTATTCAGTATTCCTATGCCTACCTCCTCTCATCTTCCTATCCTTCTTTTATCCCGCTCAAACAGGCAGTAAGAACCCGATTCGTGTAGTCCATCAAAAGTAAATATTCATTTCAATGGTTTTGTTTTATTTGACAAAAAATTTATGTCTATCTATTTCCTCACAACAATTTACATATAACGAATAATAATTATCTATTATTTCATGAGATGAAAAAAACCTCTATGTCTAGATTTATCATTATTCCCACCTTTTTGCAACTATCATACCATAGTTGCTATACAAACATTTTTCCACTTTTGACAGTTAATCAAACGTTTGTTTAAACGATCTTCTCTCATTTAAACAAACGTTTGATTAACCTAGAAAAACACCCATGTACGGGTGTTTTTCTGCTTAATCTTTAAAAGTTACTACTATTATCGCTTATTAATCTCTTCAAGTAAGATTTTGTTAACAAGCGGCGGATTTGCTTGTCCTTTTGTAGCTTTCATAATTTGACCAACTAAGAAGCCAATTGCACGGTCTTTACCGTTTTTAAAGTCTTCAATAGATTGCTCATTATTATCAAGAATTTCTGTTACAACCTTACGAAGTGTACCTTCGTCAGAAATTTGAACAAGACCTTTTGCTTTAACGATTTCCTCTGGGTCTCCACCTTTTTCAATTAATTCGTTAAATACTTTCTTCGCGATTTTAGAAGAAATTGTACCTTTTTCAATTAATTGAACCATTTTAGATAAACCAGCAGGCGTTAATGCAACGTCTTTTAATTCTTTTTGTTGTTTGTTTAAGTATGCAAGCACTTCACCCATCAACCAGTTTGATGTTAATTTCGCGTCAGCACCGTCTGCAACAGTTGCTTCAAAGAAATCAGACATTTCTTTCGTTAATGTTAATACGTGTGCATCATAAGCTGGTAAGCCAATTTCTGCAACGTAGCGAGCTTTACGTGCATCTGGAAGTTCTGGAATCGAAGCACGAATTTCTTCTTTCCACTCATCATCGATGTAAAGTTCAACTAAGTCTGGCTCTGGGAAGTAACGGTAATCGTCAGATCCCTCTTTCACACGCATTAAGATTGTTTTCTTCGTTGCTTCATCATAACGACGTGTTTCTTGTTGGATGATACCACCAGATAACAATTCTTTCTCTTGGCGCACTTGCTCGTGCTCAAGACCTTTTTGTACGTAAGTGAATGAGTTTAAGTTTTTCAGTTCCGCTTTTGTACCGAACTTCTCTTGTCCAACTGGACGAAGGGAAATGTTCGCATCACAGCGTAGAGAACCTTCTTCCATCTTACAATCAGATACGCCAGTATATTGAATGATTGATTTTAACTTCTCTAAGTATGCATATGCTTCTTCTGGCGTACGCATATCTGGCTCAGATACGATCTCGATTAAAGGCATACCTTGACGGTTGTAGTCTACTAATGAACCATCAGCTGTATGCGTTGATTTACCAGCATCTTCTTCTAAATGAAGACGTGTAATACCGATACGTTTCTTTTTACCGTCTACTTCAATTTCAATCCAACCATTTTCACCAATTGGCTTATCGAATTGAGAAATTTGATAAGCTTTCGGATTATCTGGGTAGAAATAGTTTTTACGGTCAAACTTCGTTTCCGTTGCGATTTCACAGTTTAATGCCATTGCAGCTTTCATTGCAAAGTTAACTGCTTCTTTATTTAAAGTAGGAAGTACCCCTGGGTATCCTAAGTCAATTACACTTGTTTGTGTATTTGGCTCCGCTCCGAATTCTGTTGGACTCGCAGAGAAAATTTTCGAATTTGTTTTTAACTCAACGTGAACCTCTAAACCAATAATTGTTTCTAAATTCATCTATGCTCGCCTCCTTACAGACTTGCTTTTTTTGTATGATAGTCTGTTGCTTGCTCAAACGCATGTGCAACGCGGTAAATTGTCGCTTCATCGAAGTGTTTACCAATGATTTGTAAACCAAGTGGCATGTTGTTAGCACCGAATCCACATGGAACAGAAATCGCTGGAACACCCGCTAAGTTTACTGGGATTGTTAAAATGTCATTTGCATACATTGTCATTGGATCATCAACTTTCTCGCCCACTTTAAATGCCGGAGTTGGCGTTGTTGGTCCAATAATAACATCATAGTTAGCAAATACATTTTCAAAGTCGTTTTTAATTAATGTACGTACTTGTTGTGCTTTCTTGTAATATGCATCATAGTAACCAGAGCTAAGTGCAAATGTACCAAGCATAATACGGCGTTTTACTTCATCACCGAAACCTTCGCTACGTGTGTTTTTGTAAAGGTCTAATAAATTATTTACATTATCAGAACGAACACCGTAACGTACGCCATCAAAGCGTGAAAGGTTAGCTGATGCTTCAGAAGAAGATAATAAGTAATACGTTGCTAGAGCGTATTTAGAGTGCGGAAGAGATACTTCCTCCCAAGTTGCGCCCATACCTTCTAATACTTTTAAAGCAGCTAGTACTGACTCACGAGCTTCTTCGCCAACACCTTCTCCTAAGTATTCTTTCGGTACAGCAATGCGTAAACCTTTAACGTCGCCTGTTAAACCAGCTAAGTAGTTTCCGACTTCAACGTTAGCAGAAGTTGCATCCATACGGTCAATACCTGAAATAGCTTGTAATAAGTACGCATTATCTTCTACTGTACGTGTAATCGGTCCGATTTGGTCAAGTGAAGATGCGAATGCTACTAATCCGTAACGAGATACGCGTCCGTAAGTTGGTTTTAAACCTACAACGCCGCAATATGCAGCTGGCTGACGGATAGAACCACCCGTATCAGAACCTAGAGAAAATAATACTTCTCCTGCCGCTACAGCTGCTGCAGAACCACCACTAGATCCACCTGGAACGTAATCTAAGTTCCATGGATTTTTCGTAGCGTAGAAACCTGAGTTTTCATTTGAAGAACCCATTGCGAACTCGTCCATATTTAATTTACCGATTGTAACTGTGTCAGCAGCTTTTAGCTTTTGCACAACTGTTGCATCATAAATTGGATCAAAGTTTGCTAACATTTTGCTCGCACAAGTTGTACGAAGACCGTTAGTTACAATGTTATCTTTTACACCAATTGGCATACCGAATAATAAACCATTATCTTCAGCACCAATTTTCGCGTCTAATTCTTTCGCTTTCGCGCGTGCGTTTTCTTCATCTAATGTAAGAAAAGCTTTTACGTTATCTTCAACATCCGCAATACGTTTGTAAGATTCTTCTACTAAATCCGTAACGGAAATTTCTTTGTTGTTTAATTTCTTATGTAACTCTGATACGGAATGATCAAATAATGACATCGAAATTCCCCTCCTCTATTCTAATACTGCTGGAACACGGATTTGATTATCTTTGTGATCCGGTGCATTTTTTAATACTTCTTCAACTGGTAAACCTTTTTCTGGTACATCTTCACGCATAACATTTTTCATAGTTAATACATGAGTTGTTGGTTTTACATCTGTTGTATCTAATTCATTTAACTGTTCTGCAAATGTAACGATTGCATCCAGTTGTTTTTGAAATTTTTCTGCTTCTTGATCAGTAATTGCAAGACGTGCTAAATGTGCTACGTGCTTTACATTCTCAACGGAAATTCTTGACACGGCTAGGCCACCTCCATAATATATCGTTCAATCTACAATACTATTGATGATACCAAATTTTCAGTACTTCAAGCAAGTCAACACACGGCACTTACGGCATTTTTACATAAAAAAAGAAAGGCAAATGCCTTTCTTTACAATTTACTCCTTATCTAACGGTTTATTTTTCGGAAATCTCTCGTTATCTTCTTCATTATCACGAATTGTTTTTTGTAATACAAAACAAGACATCGTTAAAAATAATGTTCCAATTAAATAATATCCTTTTACACTAAGCGTTTCATCTAACGTATAAATTCCAATTAGCATACCTGAAAGTGCACAAACAAATGAAGTCCATGCTAAAAACGTGAACGCTTGCGTATTACGTCTTCTCATCGTTCTCCCCCTCGTTAGCTGTACATCCATTATAGATAAGTATATTTACCACGATGGATTTTTATGTAAATTCTAGTTTTATATTTATAAATCTATCATAAAAGAATACTATTTTAAAGTTAGTTTTCTGTCTAATCTGAAAAAACATTTAAAATCATTGACATTTATTTCAATTCTACATAAAATAAAAACAAATATTACGAACCTCGAAATATACGGGAGTGGAAATAATTGTTGCAATATGAACATTTTTTAGACTTGCTGCTAGATAACGCCAAGAAGCTTTTTTATCCTGAAGAATGGGTAAGCCTAGATTTAACACTTTCTAAAACAGAAGTATTTTGTTTACTTTGGATGGAGCGAAATACAGATATTACAATGACAAAAATTGCTGACCTTCTTGATATACCGATGAGTACAACGACAGGTGTTGTAAATCGCCTCGTAAAAAAGGGATATATTGAAAGGTACCGTGATGAAAACGACCGACGCATTGTATTAATTCGTTTAACAGAAAACGGCGTAATGCTCGTCCAAGAAGTAAAACAAAATGCAGCCCATTACTTTAACCTAGTGACAGAAGCATTATCAGAAGAAGAAAAAGCATTCTTACTACAAATCTTCCAAAAGATCATGAATCACATCGCTACGTCACAGCAAAAAACAGAAGAAAAGGTTTCTACACCTAAAATGAAAAACATTCCGATTGAATAAAACCCTAGTTGGGTTTTTATTCAATATTTTATTTCGATGCTCGTAATATTCGACACTCGAAACAAAGGGGATAGAATAATGAGAATTATTTTGTATACAGGTAAAGGCGGCGTAGGAAAAACTAGCATTTCAGCAGCAACAGCGCTTCAAAGCGCAAAACAAGGATTAAAAACATTAGTAATGAGTACAGATCCTGCTCATAGTTTAGGAGATTCATTTGGTATAAAGCTATCTTCTGAGCCATTAGAAATTCGTGAAAATTTGTGGGCACAAGAAATTAATACGATTTATGAGATGGAAAAAGGCTGGGGGAAATTACAGAAATATATTACGCTACTCTTCACTTCCAAAGCAGCTGATGATATTACAACAGAAGAGTTAACGATGTTTCCTGGTATGGAAGATTTAATTAGCTTACTTCGCGTACTCGATTATTATAAACAAAACACATATGATGTTATTATCATTGATTGTGCTCCAACAGGAGAAACATTAGCAATGCTCAGCTTTCCAGACATGCTCAGCTGGTGGATGGAAAAACTCTTTCCTATTAAAAGAAAAGTTTTAAAAGTTGTTCGCCCTGTAGCTCAACCACTTCTTGGTGTTCCTCTTCCAACCGATGATATTATGGACGAATTAACGAATACACTTGAACAGCTCGGAGAAATGAGAGATATTTTATCAAACCGAGAAATAACAAGTATCCGCATCGTTGTAAATCCCGAAAAAATGGTCATTAAAGAAGCTCAGCGTAGCTTTACTTATTTAAATTTATACGATTATAACGTAGATGCCATTATGATTAACCGCGTCATCCCTAACACTGTCACCGATCCTTATTTTCAAGCATGGAAAGATACTCAAAAAAAATATAAAACATTAATTCAAGATAGTTTTCAGCCGCTTCCTATTTACGAAGCTCCTATGTTTGAACAAGAAGTTGTCGGTTTGTCCATGTTAGAGCGTGTAGGAGACGCTTTATTTAAATCAGATTCTTCTCCTACGAAAGTGAAATTTAACGGGCGCACTCAATATGTAAAAAAAGATGGCGATGAGTATATTTTCGTTCTCTCCATTCCCTTCTCAAACAAAAGTGAACTTTCATTAAATCAAAAAGGTGATGAACTTATCATTCGTTCAGGTTCTGTGAAACGGAACATCACATTGCCAAAAACGTTAACACACCTTTCTATTCAAGGAGCTAAGTTCGAAGAAGATGTACTAAATATTCGATTTGGAGGTGTAGTACATGCATGAGGAACTACTAAGAAAGGTAATTCGTACAAAAATAAAAATCGGTATGAATATATTAGAAGAGTTCCCTACCCCAATCCAACAATCAGCTAAGCAAATACTAAATATTTTGCAAGAGGAGCTAGCTGCTTATCCGAAAGAACAAGAGCACCAAGAAAATAATTTAAAAAGTATCATAATTGAATGAACATCTCTGGATAGAGAGCCTCTCTAGGCTTTCTATCTCCATATTGGAGTGATGTAAGTTGTTGAAAAAACATTCCACTATTATGCTTTGGGTTATTCCCTTGTTATTTTTCATTCATAATCTAGAAGAATCTTTCCAAATGCCTCAATATCTTGCTAATCAATTTTCAATTCATTTTATAACAAGCCAACAATTTTTCATTGCCATTTCCGCACTAACAATCTTTGTCTTACTTATCACCTTTCTATATCAACTAAACTTCTTGTCTTCTATATACTGGATTATTTTTATACAAGGGGCTATCTTCTTCAACTCCGTTCAACATATTATTTTGTTTTCCATATATCGTTCTTATAATCCTGGCGTAATATCAGCAGTTTTCATTGTTATCTTTTCTATTTTCTTTTTTTCATTCGAAAAACACCTCATTTTAAAAAAACAATTCATACTTACACTCATTTTCAGCTTATTTTCTTACCCTGTTATAATTTGGATTACTTTACTATTCGCTAGCTACTTTCATTCATAAAAAAAGACCAGGAAAACTCCTGGTCCATCACTCTACTTAACAAACATTGGATTCTACGTTATACAGAATTGGAAGGTACAGAATTAGGGTTTTGTTTGTTAAGTAGATTATATGTTGAACGAGCTAACAGCGGAGGGGTTCCTACTGTTAATCGTTAAACCCGATAGTTATTTTACGATTTTTTCAAGCTCATCAAGTGAAAGATCTACTGAAATGGAACCATCATTTGTTTCTTTCTTAATTGCATCTGTTACTTCTTTTGAATGATATAGTTCAATTACTTTTTTCAGTGTTGGATCATCTTTATCTTTTGTACGAGCTGCGAAAATATTAATATATGGCTTCGCATTTTCATTCTTTGGATCTTCTAAGAAAATTGGATCCTTCGCTGGATCTAATCCAGCTTGACCAGCAACACCGTTATTAATGACTGAAGCTGCTACATCTTTTAATACACGAGGTGTTTGCTGTGCGATAACCGGTGTAATTTTTAACTTCTTCGGATTTTCAGCAATGCCGCTTGGATCTCCAAATAAACCAAAGTCTTTCTTAAGCTTTAATAAACCTGCTGCATCAAGAAGTTTTAATGCACGAGCTTGGTTCGTTGGATCATTTGGAATCGCAATTTCTGAACCATCTGGAATTTCATTTGCCTTCTTATATTTTTCAGAGTATAAGCCCATTGGTGCAATTTGCGTTGTACCAACAGCTGTAATATCTAACTTATGCTCTTTTTTAAATTGCTCTAAGAAAGCAACGTGCTGGAATGAGTTTAGTTCAATATCTCCATCAGCTAACGCTTTATTTGGCGTTGTGTAATCAGAGAACTCAATTAGTTTAACTTTAATCCCTTCTTTTTCAGCTTTTTCCTTTACAATTTCCCAAGCGTTTCCATCCGTTCCAGTTACACCAATGCGAACTACTTTCTCTTTTGCTCCTGCCCCCGTGTCTCCACTTGAGCAGCCGCTTAACGCTGAAATTCCTACAATCGCTGATAATGCAAATGCTAAAATTTTCTTCATTTTCTTTTTCCCTCTTCCTTTTTATGATCTGCGTAAAAAGACTTTCGCAAAGTAGTTTCCTAAATTTTGAGCTACCTGTACAAGAATAATAAGTAAAACGACCGTTACGAACATAACTGATGTATCAAAACGTTGATAACCATATGTCATCGCTAAGTCACCAAGACCGCCACCACCGACAAGCCCAGCAACTGCAGAAAATTCAATTAAACCAACTGTCATAAACGTAACACCTAAAATCAATGGAGCTAACGCTTCTGGCACAAGAATTTCAAAAACAATTCTAAATGGTGAAGCACCCATCGCTTGAGCTGCTTCAATGACTCCCTTTGGAACTGAAACAAGATTTGTTTCAACCATTCTAGCAATACCAATTGATGCAACTAACGTCATTGGAAAGATTGCTGCTGCTGTTCCAATCGTCGTTCCGATAACACTTCTTGTTAGTGGGCTTAAAGCCACTAAGAAAATGATGAATGGAACCGGACGAATTGTATTGATAATGATATTAAGAATAGAAAAGACCCATTTATTTTCTAAAAAGTTTCCTTTTCTCGTTACATATAAAAGTAAACCTAGAGGTATACCAAGGATTGTAGCGAATATAAGGGTTACAATTACCATTAAGAGGGTATCCCCCGTCGCATCTACTATGCGAGGCCAAAATATACTCCAATCAACTCGCATGAGCTTCTACCTCCTTCAGCTGCACTTGCAGTCTTAGATGTTGTAATGCTTTTTGAATTTCCTTCTGTTCACCTTGCAATTCTACAAGAAGATTTCCAAATAGCACATTTTGGAGTTCAATAATATTTCCATACAGTACGTTTACATCGACGTTATAATTTTTCGCGATATATGATAGTACCGGCTGCCCTGTCTCTTCACCAGTAAATGTTAAGCGATAAATCTGTCCACCATTTTGAATTTTCCCTAGAACACTTTCCGGTAAATGATCATTAATAATGGAGCGTACAAAGTTTTGAGTTGTCTTTGTTTTCGGTTGTGTGAAAACGTCAAACAGTTTTCCTTCTTCAATAACTTTTCCCTTCTCCATTACAGCTACACGGTGACAAATTTCTTTCACAACATGCATTTCATGTGTAATGAGTAGAATCGTTACATTGTATTCTCGATTTACTTTCTTTAATAAGTTCAAAATTTCTGTCGTTGTTTCTGGATCTAAAGCTGATGTTGCCTCATCACATATAAGAATGTCTGGCGATGTTGCAAGTGCTCTAGCAATGCCAACACGTTGTTTTTGACCACCTGATAGTTGCTCTGGATAATAGTTTGCTTTATCTTCTAATCCTACAAATTTCAGCAGTTCGTTTACTCTTTCTTTTATCTCATTCTTTGGTACTTTCGCTAACCTTAATGGGTATGCAATATTCCCAAACACTGTTCTTGAATTAAATAAATTAAAACTTTGAAAAATCATCCCGATTCTTTGTCTTAGCTTTCGTAATTCTTTCGTCGATAGTGATGTAATATCTTTATCATCTATTGAAATCGTTCCTGCCGTTGGTTTCTCTAACATATTTACTAGGCGTAATAACGTACTCTTTCCAGCGCCACTAAAACCGATGATACCGAAAATTTCGCCCTTCTCAACTGATAATGTTACATCCTCCACCGCATGAACAGATTGCCCACCTGATTCATATACTTTACTTACGTTGTTAAAAGAAATCATTTTCTTCCCTCCTATATGCTGTAAAAACTTGAAGTAGAGCTTTCGAGGTAAAATAAAAAGTGCTCTCCTTCTTATCAACCATAAAGATAAGAAGGAGAGCACTTATATGTACTCGTTCACATCTTCTCATCTTCCAAGCCTTTATAGGCTTGCTGGAGTTAGCACGGTATTAAAAAACCCGTTGCTGAGGTATCGTAGGGCCAGTCCCTCCACCTCTCTGGATAAGAATGTATCGATTTAATTGTCGTTTAATTAATTCTCATTATAGAACTCAGAATAATAAGAGTCAATACATTTTTTAGAAAATATTAATTATTTCTCTATTGAAATTTTCAAATAAAAAATCACATACAATAATGATTTTTAAAGTTATGTTAAATTCTCCTCCTTCATATTTTTTAAAAGGAGAATCCTCTCTATAAATTGAATACCATTATTTGAATATGAAATCGGAGGAAGATAAATATATGAAAACAGCTCTTTTACTCGTTGATATTCAAAATGATTATTTTCCACATGGAAAGATGGAATTGCGTAATCCAGTAGAAGCAAGCGAATATGCTAGTCAGCTGCTACAACTCTTTAGAACGAAAAACGAAACTATTTTTCATATCCAACATGTAGCAATAAAAGATGGCGCTACTTTTTTCCTACCCAATACAGAAGGTGTACATATTCATGAAAGCGTACGTCCACTTAGAGAAGAAACCGTTATACTCAAACATTATCCTAATAGTTTTCGCGAAACTGATCTTCTAGAACAATTACAACGTTTAGACATTAAGCACGTCGTCATATGCGGGATGATGACTCATATGTGTATTGATGCTACCGTAAGAGCTGCTTTTGATTTCGGCTTTCCATGTACCGTTATACATGATGCTTGTGCTACAAAAGATCTTTCTTTTAAGAATGCTACGATACCAGCCGTTTATATTCATAACACAATTTTGGCTAGTTTAAATGGAGTATATGCAAATGTAATGAGTACAGAGGAGTTTTTGGCTACAAAAAAACACTCCCTTCAGTGAGCAAAACCGAAAAGAGTGTTTCTTGTCAAACCATAGATTTTCTTTCAAATTGTATTATACAGGAAATCCTTAAAATGAATACTAAAAAATATGACTAATAAGTCAACTTTTCTCGTTGTTTTGTTTCTATTTACATGTTTATCCAGATATTAATAGGGTTTAGCTAGTTCTAATTACCGAATAGTAATATATGGTAATTAGAGCTAGTTTCTCCTATCAAAAACGTAACATATTATTTATCTGTTTGTTTTTGCTTCTTTTTCAAATACTCCGCACGCAAATTTTCAATTTGCTGCTTTTTATCAAATTTGGCAGGCGTCTGTTTTTCATGAAACTTTGCCACAGCTACCTGACTCTTGTAATCCAATTGATATTTTCCCACTTTGTTCACCTACTTTTCTTGTCCGTAAAGAGAATCTATTCAACAAATATAATATATCTTATTTACTGAAGTAAACCTTATTAGTTTTTCTACGTATATCTATCTTAATTCACATATAGCAAGTTTTTCAAAAAAAAGAGATCTTCGCAGGCTGCGAAGATCTCTTCTACTATTTCTTATAAAGTTTCAGAAGTAGTTTTTGCTTGCATGTGAAGTGCTAAGTAGTCAGGGCCACCAGCTTTAGAGTCTGTACCAGACATGTTAAAGCCACCGAATGGTTGGTAACCTACGATTGCACCAGTACATCCACGGTTAAAGTATAAGTTACCCACATGGAATTCTTCACGTGCTTTTTCAATATGATCACGGTTATTAGTAACAACAGCACCTGTTAAACCGTATTCTGTATTGTTTGCAATTGCTAGTGCATGATCAAAGTCTTTTGCTTTACAGAATGCTACTACTGGTCCGAAGATTTCTTCTTTCATTAAGCGAGCATCTTCTGCAACGTCAGCAACGATTGTTGGTTGGATGAACCAGCCTTTAGAATCGTCTCCTTCGCCACCTGTTAAGATTCTACCTTCCTCTTTACCAATTGCAACATAGCTCATTACTTTATCGAATGCAGCTTGGTCATTAACAGGACCCATGTTTGTACCTAATACAGCTGGGTTAGCAACTGTTAATTCTTTCGTTAATTCAACAGCACGATTTAATACGTGATCGTATACATCTTCATGGATTACTGCACGAGAACATGCAGAACATTTTTGTCCTGAGAATCCGAATGCTGATGCAACGATAGATTTAGCTGCTAATTCAAGATCTGCTTCTTTATCAACAACGATTGTATCTTTACCACCCATTTCAGCGATAACGCGTTTTAACCAAATTTGGCCTGGGTTTACTTTCGCTGCACGCTCATAAATACGGATACCTACATCACGAGATCCAGTGAAGCTCACGAAACGTGTACGAGGGTGATCTACTAAGTAGTCACCAACTTCAGAACCATTACCTGGAACGAAGTTTACTACGCCAGCTGGTAAGCCAGCTTCTTCTAATACTTCCATGAATTTCGCTGCTACTACAGGAGTTGTACTAGCTGGTTTTAGTAATACTGTGTTACCAGAAACTAAAGCAGCTGTTGTCATACCTGCCATAATTGCGAATGGGAAGTTCCAAGGAGAAATGATAACACCTACTCCTAATGGAATGTAAGAGAAACGATTATATTCAATTGGACGGCTTTCTACTGGAATACCGTCTTTTAATTTTAACATTTGACGACCATAATATTCCATAAAGTCGATTGCTTCTGCTGTATCAGCATCTGCCTCATTCCATGGTTTACCTGCTTCTTTTACAAGAATAGCAGAGAATTCATGTTTTCTGCGACGAACGATTGCTGCAGCACGGAATAAAATGTCTGCACGCATTTCTGGCTTTGATTTTCTCCAAGTTTGGAATGTTTCATCCGCTACTTGCATTGCTTTTTCAGCTAACTCACGGCTTGCTTTTGAAACGCGACCAACAAGTTCCTCTTTATTTGCAGGGTTTACAGAAACAATTTTGTCTTCTGTAGTGATTTTTTCTCCCCCAATAATTAATGGATAGTCTTGTCCAAGATAAGATTCTACTTTCTTTAAACCTTCTTCAAACGCTAATTTGTTAGCCTCCACTGAAAAATCTGTAAATGGCTCATGTTTGTATGCTACTACCATTTTTTTAGCCTCCCCTTAGAAAAACGTTTACATTTTACAACATTATTCTACACGATAATTTAGATTTATTCAAATATTCCTAGACTTATATTTTAAAAATTAATAAATTTTTAAAATATAATAAAAAAATAGAGTTATACAAAAGTATAACTCTACAAAATATGAGTATATTCCAAAACATTTTTTCCAATTAATAAAATAGTTACTAATAAAAATAAAGTCCTAACATATCCAACACCTTTTTGAACTGCAAACTTTGATCCAAAATAAGCACCTAAGATCATTGATAATCCCATAATAATACCGTATTCAAAATGAATTACGTCTAAAAATAAAAAAGTAATTAAAGATACGATATTACTAACAAAGTTCAAAAGTTTTCCAGATGCTGCCGCTTGAATAAAATCCAAACCAATTAATAAAAATGCAAAAATTAAAAAAGATCCTGTCCCTGGGCCAAAAAATCCATCGTAAAACCCTATCATTAAAATAACAAAGAAAAATATTAATGTTTTTCTTTTCGTCATCTTCTTATAGGTGGATACACTTCCCCAATCCTTTTTCGCAATAATATAAATGGCAATAAACACCAACATCACAAGCACTAACGGACGTAAAATATCCGGCGGAATAAACTTTACTACTAAAGCACCTGCGACCGCTCCTATAACAGTTAACGGGATTAACTTTCCTACAATTTTAAAATCGACCTTTCCTGATCGAATAAAATAAATTGCACTCGTAAACGTCCCCATCGTTGCCGCTAATTTATTTGTTGCAATTGCCGAAGCTGGTGGTAAACCAACAAACATAAGTGCCGGAAGCGAAATTAATCCTCCACCACCAACAACTGAATCAATAAAAGCTGCTAAAAAGCCGAATCCAATTAATAAAATAATGACTTGGAAACTTAATTCGTCCATGTGCCTTACCCCTTACCCCCATTATTTATAACATTTTAAATTATAACAAAATTATTCAAGAAAAAAAGCCGTTCCATAAAGGAACGGCCCTCCTATTTAATCTAAAATTTTCACAAACGGTTCATCTTGCTTCGCTTCACGTATAATAATCGCTTCTGGGCGTTCTACAGATTTAATCGTTACTTGTACTTTCATATAATTCGGGAAGTATTCCATAACAAGCCCGGCTACATATTGTGTAAAGCCTATTATTTCTGCTTTCCCATTAAACTGGACAGGAATATCAAGCTTTATTTCTCTTAATTCATCGTCTCTATACATACCAGTACCGATAACAGCTGTATAGTCGCCTTGGAAATAATCACTTAGTTTTGCTTTAAAGTTCGATACTCTCGCCAGATCTTCACGTTTATTATCTGTTTTCGCTTGTTCAGATGGGAACAAATAATATTTCTCATTAATTTGTTTCCAATCCTCAACCGTTTCACTGCCTTTTTCAACATTCGCATAAGAAACAAAGTTACCTGGCACGAGTGAAGCCTTTGGAGCCTGACGATAAATCGCAAATGTTATCGGAAGAGTTTTTGTTTCAGGATCTTCTTTATGCATAACTTTTATGATTTCTTGCGCCATTTTTTTCCCTTCAGCTAACATTTTTTCTTGTTCAATTTTAGCTTCACGCGGATAACCATGCTCTTCCTCATAATAATGAACCGAGTTCATCGCTAAGCCAACTACAATGCCTTGGCGCTCACCTTTCTCATCTTTCTCGTCTTTTTTCACATAATAATCATGCTCTAAAATATTTGAAATATATATTGGATTTTTTTTATTTTTTTCCTCTAATGATTCAGATCCTCCACCTAACGCTGGGTTTAACCCAATGTTTGGAAATTTAACTGCATCTTTTTTTAACTTGTCCTCTAGTTCCTTTTGTTCAGCATCTGTACGCTTTCTTTTAACAAGCATCTGCAAATTTTGAGTATCTAGAGCACTTCCACCTTTAAAGAAATGATCTTTCGTACTAAAGGATTCTTTTGCAATACGCATTAATCCTGTTTCAAATTCATCTATATCAAGACGATTACTTACTCCTTGTACAACTAAACCACGTGCAGCTCCTGCGTCAAATGGAATAGTCGTCTTATAATATTCATCCGAAATAGAGTACTTCGGAACGATTGCTTGTTCTTTTGCTTTCCCCGATTTCTCAACCACTTTTTCATCTTTATCGGCACCTGTACTACATCCACTTACGAGTAGGCCAAGGCTTAATACCGCTAATGCTATTTTTTTCATGGTAAGTTTGCACCTCTTACTTATTTAGCTCTTGTAAGAACCTCTCTTCATTCCAAACCTCAACATTATGCTTCTCTGCTTGTGCTAATTTCGAACCTGCCGCTTCACCTGCAACAACTAAATCCGTACTTTTACTAACACTTCCTGTTACTTTTCCACCTAATGCCTCAATCTTTTTCTTCGCTTCACTACGTCCCATAACTTCTAATTTCCCTGTTAAAACGACAGTTTTTCCTGCGAAGTACGACTCAACATTTTGTAAATCAGCAATTTTTATACCTTTGTACGCCATATTCACGCCATACTCTTTAAATTGTTGTAATAACTCTAATACGTCTTCATTATCAAAATACGTCACGACGGATTGAGCCATTTTTTCACCAATCTCATTAATTGCTTTTAGTTCTTCTTCCGTTGCTTTCACAAGCGCATCCATCGTTTCAAAATGCTCTGCAAATGTACGTGCTGCTTTTGCTCCGACATGGCGAATACCAAGACCAAATAATAATCGCTCTAATGAGTTGTCTTTAGAATTCTCAATTGCTTGTACTAAATTCGTTGCTGATTTTTCACCGAATCTTTCTAGCTGTAATAATTGCTCTTTCGTCAACGAATATAAATCAGCGAATGTACGAATGTAATCAGCATCAAAGAGTTGTGTAATGACACGCTCTCCAAGTCCATCAATATTCATTGCATTTCTTGAAACGAAATGGATTAATCCTTCTCGAATTTGAGCCGGACAAGTTGGATTTATACAGCGAAGTGCTACCTCTTCTTCTAAACGAACTAGTTCACTCTCACATGCTGGGCAATGCGTCGGCATATGATATTCTTCTTCCTCACCAGTACGCTTATCAAAAATAACGTTCACAACTTCAGGAATAATATCTCCTGCCTTCTTCACAACAACATAGTCACCAATTCGAATGTCTTTTTCACGAATTAAATCTTCGTTATGTAAAGAGGCACGACGAACGATAGTACCAGCCACTCGCACTGCCTCTAGCTCTGCAGTCGGTGTTACAACCCCTGTGCGACCAACACTTAATTCAATACCTGTTAATCTTGTTATAACTTCTTCAGCCGGGAATTTATAAGCAATCGCCCATCTTGGACTCTTTGCTGTAGTTCCTAAACTTTCTTGTAGAGCAACATCATCTACTTTTATAACGATTCCATCGATCTCATAATCAAGATGCGGACGTTTTTCTTGCCATTCTTCTACATAAGCTATAACTTCTTCAATTGTTTCACATGTACGACGATTTGGATTTGTTTTGAATCCAAGTTCACCTAAGAAATCAAGCGATTCACTATGTGATGGAATTGTTTTTTCTTCTACATTCGCAAGACCGTACACAAACATAGATAAGTTACGCTTCGCTGCAATTTTCGGATCAAGTTGGCGTATTGAACCTGCTGCCGCATTACGCGGATTCGCAAATACATCTTCACCATTTTGTTCTTTTTCTTCATTTAACTTAACGAATGAACGCTTCGGCATATAAGCTTCGCCTCGTGCTTCTAACGTTACTTCTTCATTTAAACGGAGCGGGATCGCTTTAATCGTTTTTAAATTTTGGGTAATATCTTCACCTGTTACACCATCACCACGTGTTGCCCCTTGAATGAAGCGTCCTTTTTCATAATGAAGTGAAACAGCAAGTCCGTCAATTTTTAATTCGCATATATATCTTACATTCGCATCATCAATTCCTTGGCGTACTCGTCGGTCGAAATCACGTAAATCTCCTTCGTTAAATGCATTTCCTAAACTTAACATCGGTGACTTATGTGTTACTTTTTCAAATATATCAAGAACAGTTCCCCCAACGCGAATGGAGGGAGAGTCTTCACTCATAAACTCTGGATTCTCTGCTTCTAATTTTATAAGCTCCTGCATATTACGGTCATACTCCGCATCAGAAACAGAAGGATTGTCTAATACGTGATACTGATAGTTAAATGTATTTAACAAATCACGCAGTTCTTCTATACGTTGTTTTGCTATCTCTTTTGACATATCCTCATTCCTTTCCTATTGTTTCGTCACAGGTGCAAATTTAGCTAACAAACGTTTAACACCAATTGGGCTTGGGAACGCAATATCTAATTCTTTTGCATCACCTTCACCTTTTACACTGAAAACTGTACCGACTCCCCATTTTTGGTGGGAAGCTTTATCACCTACTGCCCAGCCAATTTGCTCGCCGCCTGTCGTCTTAGCTGCAGGACGCGCGAAAGCTGAACGAGAGCGTGTTGTGGTTGTAGTTGTCATTTTACTTGTAGTTGTCGTTCTGCCTTTTGCACCAAACGAAGTTTCACGCTTTGGCGCTGTTTCATTTAACGATTCTACTAGCTCTGCCGGGATTTCTGTAATAAATCGAGAAGCAGCGTTCATACTTGTTCTACCAAATAAAGTACGCATTTGTGCATTAGATAAATATAACTCTTCTTCTGCACGAGTAATACCTACATAAGCAAGGCGACGCTCTTCTTGCATTTCATCTTCTTCCATTAGAGAACGAGTATGCGGGAATATTCCTTCCTCTAACCCAACAATAAAGACAACTGGGAACTCTAATCCTTTCGCTGAGTGCATCGTCATTAAAATAACTTCCTCACCAGCAGTTGGATCTTCATCGACACGATCAATATCAGCAACAAGCGCTAAGTCTGTTAAGAATGCAACAAGGCTCTTATCTTCGCTTTGAGATTCAAATGTTTGCGTAACAGATAAAAACTCATCTAAGTTCTCTAAACGACCTTCTGCTTCTAAGGTACGCTCGTTTTTCAACATATCGCGATAGCCTGTTTTTTCAATAACTTCTTCTACCAATTCTGTAACAGATAAATACTCTTGCATATTTACCCAGTTGTGTAATAAACCAGAGAATTCTTTTACTGCCTTTGTAATTTTTGCACTTACTCCAACATGCTCAATCTCATCGAATACAGCAGTTAATGAAATTCCATTTTGTACACCGTAATTAATAATTTTATCGATAGAAGTCGCACCAATTCCGCGCTTTGGCATGTTAATAATACGTGCGAAACTAATCTCATCATCTGGATTCCCAATTAAACGTAAATACGCCAAAATGTCTTTAATCTCTTTACGATCGTAGAACTTCGTACCGCCGACAATTTTGTAAGGAATATTA
This sequence comes from Bacillus sp. BPN334, assembly GCF_008368885.1. Classification (NCBI taxonomy): domain Bacteria; kingdom Bacillati; phylum Bacillota; class Bacilli; order Caryophanales; family Bacillaceae; genus Bacillus; species Bacillus sp. BPN334. The sequence goes on from NZ_QOZW01000016.1 coordinate 186,497, forward strand.
GATTTCAGGAAAATCTCCTCGACCATACGAGACTGCGCATTTGTACGATATAACACTGCAAAATCAGTATATTTTCGTTTTCCCATTTGAATATCGTCACGAATTTTTTTCGCAACAAAATATGCTTCGTCTTTTTCCGTCGCAGCACGGTAATATGAGATTTTGCTTCCAACTTGATTGTCTGTCCATAATTTTTTCGGTTTACGGTTTGAATTTTTTTCAATAACAGCATTCGCTGCATTTAAAATATTTTGTGACGAACGATAGTTTTGTTCTAACAGAATAACTTGCGCATTCTCATAGTCTTTTTCGAATGACAAAATGTTAGAAATGTCAGCCCCGCGCCAGCGGTAAATAGACTGATCTGAGTCACCTACAACACATAAATTTTTAAAACGTGCTGCTAAATGTTTTACAAGAAGGTACTGCGCTTTGTTCGTATCTTGATACTCATCCACGTGAATATATTGGAACTTACGCTGATAAAACTCTAGTACTTCTGGAACACGTTCAAATAGCTGAATCGTTGTCATAATTAAATCATCAAAATCTAATGAGTTATTTTTCAGAAGACGTTTTTGATATTCTGTATATACATCGCTCGTTAATTTTTCATATGGATCAGCGATTGTAATTTTTTTCGCATATTTATCTGCAGATAACAATTCATTTTTCGCATTACTAATACCAGCTAAAATAGAGCGCGGCTCAAATTTCTTCGGATCAATATTGCGCTCTTTCATAATTTTTTTGACTACAGTTAACTGATCGCCTGAATCTAAGATTGTAAAGTTACGATTAATACCAATACGATCGATATCACGTCGTAAAATACGTACACACATAGAGTGGAACGTAGAAATCCAAATATCTTCTGCTTCTGGTCCGACAAGTGTATCAATACGCTCGCGCATTTCACGAGCCGCTTTATTTGTAAAGGTAATAGCTAGTACATTCCATGGCGCTACACCTTTTTCACCAAGTAAAAACGCAATACGATGTGTTAACACACGTGTTTTACCACTACCTGCACCTGCCATTAATAGAAGTGGTCCGTTCGTTGTTTGTACTGCTTTTTGTTGCTGCGGATTTAAACCATTTAATAACCTATCTGTCTTACTCATATACGCCTGCACCTACTCTCCTTTTACTGCTTTAACTGTTTTTAACGCTGCTTTTATATCATCATAAATAATATTTCCAACAACTATTGTATCAGCATACTGCGCCATTTCTTTCGCTTGTTCTGCATTAGAAATACCGCCACCATAATACAACTTCGCTTGTTTTAATTCTGCTTTTACATTTTTAACAAGTTCACTGTCTCCATACGTACCGCTATATTCTAAATAAAATATCGGTAAACGTAATAGCTTGTCTGCTAAACGCGCATATGCAATCACATCATCTTCTGTTACATCACATTTCGCATCTGTAAGCTGGGCTACTTTCGCTTCAGGATTTAAAACACAATACCCTTCCATGAAAATTTCGTCCCAATCCATAATATCCCCAAATTCTTTCAAAGCCTCATGATGAACACCAGTTACCCATTCTACCTTTCGGCTATTTAAAACGCTTGGGATATAATAAAAATCAAATCCTGGTGTAATTGCTTCCACATCAGAAACCTCTAACACACAAGGAACTGCATATCTACGAATGCTAACTAGCATGTGTAGTACATTATCAATTGTCACTCCATCACTTCCGCCTACAATAACAGCATCTGTTCCAGACTCACAAATCATTTCTAAATGTTCGTCACTTAACTCCTTATTTGGATCAAGCTTAAATACATGTTTCCACCCGGAAATATCGTACATGAAAACACCCTTTCTTTTCTCTATTTATATATATTCCTGTTCAAAATAACAGTTTATTTTCATTAGGATTTTTTAACTTCATCTTACATATTTGTTTAAAACGGAGAATTAAATTTGGAATTCCCTCTTCCATAGTTTTTCAAACGAGAGGATTTAACTTTGAACTTCCTTTTATGCATTCTTTCATTATAACAAAAAAAGCTACTTACACACACGCACATTCCAACATCTTTTTCAACGTCAAATGTTGGATTACATATCCCAAAAGTCACACGGGATACTAATAAGAGAAATAGTATTATCTATTTCAACTTTCATAAAAAGGAGTGTTTTTCTAATGAAGCAAAACATCGGTACAATAAATGCCCTAATTCGAATTACACTCGGACTTATCCTCTTCGGCTGTAGTAGCGCTAAACTTGTACGCAAGCCGTGGTCCACTTGGTCTAACGTCTTGCTATGGATTGGTGCAATGAAAATCGCAGAGGGAATTGTTCGTTTCTGCCCCGTTGTTGAAATGTGGAAATTCGGAAAATACATGAATATGGGGGCATTTAAAATGCCTAGCATGAATTTTACTGAAAAGGGACATGCTAAAGAAGAAGTGAATCAAACTTCCAATCACGACAAACCACAGTCAAATGGAAGTTTTGACGCTTCTGACAAAGAGATTGAGTCAGCGATTGAAGATATAATCCTGGCAAAACCGCTTTGAATCATTTGTCACGATGCAAGATGCTCTCAAAGGGACTTAGCTGCTGCAGTGGGCGGTTAAGTCTTCTTTATTTTACCATAAAACAGAACGTACATTCTCGTTTCAAACCTCAAAATATACATAAGAGATACCTAATCAATAATTTCAGAAAATTAAGTGTAAAGCCCTTGCATAAAATGATATAAAAGTGATATCATTTTTATATCAGGAGGCGATCATATGAAAGAAAAACAAGTTTTTTATGTAAATGGTTTTCTCGGTATTATCGGGATTTTAATTTTAGCCGCTATCGGTGTATTTTTCCTTGTACAAGAAATTTTCATAGGAGCGGCATTAACTATTATTTTAGCCGCAGTTCTTGCTACAGGTATTGGTATTGTTCAACCAAACCAAGCAAAAGTTATTACGTTTTTCGGTAATTATTTAGGAACAATTCGTCAAAACGGTTTATTTTTAACAATTCCATTCGCATTCCGTCAAACGGTATCGTTACGTGTTGAAAACTTTAATAGTAAGAAGTTAAAAGTAAACGATATTGAGGGAAATCCAATTGAAATTGCAGCCGTTATCGTATATAAAGTAGTTGATTCTGCAAAAGCAATGTTCGGTGTTGAACATTACGATCGATTTGTAGAAATTCAAAGTGAAACAGCAATCCGCCACGTCGCAACAAAATATCCTTATGACAATTTCCAAGATGAAACTTGCATCACGTTACGCGGAAATACTGAAGAAATCTCTGAAGAATTAAAACGTGAGTTAGAAGCGCGCCTTGAAATCGCTGGCGTAGAAGTATTAGAAACTCGTTTAACACATTTAGCTTACGCAACAGAAATTGCCCATGCAATGCTACAACGTCAACAAGCAAAAGCAGTATTAGCTGCTAGAAAAGAGATTGTTGAAGGTGCTGTGAAGATGGCGAAAGATTCAATCCATATGTTAGATGAGGAAGGCGTACTTGAATTAGATGACGAGCGTAAAGCAAATATGGTGAACAACTTATTAGTTGCCATCGTTTCAGATAAAGGTGCGCAACCAGTTATTAATACAGGAAGCCTATACTAAAGGGTTGTAAATCATTATGGCTAAAAAGAAAAGCTTTCCATTACGTATTGATCCTGAATTACACGCAGTCATCGAAAAATGGGCGAATGATGAGTTTCGTAGCGTCAATGCACACATCGAGTATTTACTTCGAGAAATGGCAAAGCAAAAAGGAAAATTGAAAAAAGATAAAGATGCATAAAAAATCCCGCTGAGAAATCAGCGGGATTTTTACATATTAGCTTCTCGTCATCTCATGACCAATTGCACGATATCCTATATCACTTCGGTAAAATAGACCATCACTCTCAATTTTGCCGATTTCTTTATACACCTTATCTTTCGCTGTTTGTAAACTGTCCGCCTTACAAGCGACAAATAGTACACGGCCGCCATTTGTTACAAAGTCACCATGCTTCATCGCTGTACCTGAATGGAAAACAATTACATCTTTCAGTGCATCTAATCCTTTAATAATGTCACCTTTTTTATATGCTTCCGGATATCCTTTTGAAGCAAGTACAACACCAATTACCGCTTCCTCTGACCACTGTAACGTTAATTCACTTTCATCTAATACAGCGTTACATACATCAACTAAATCATTTTCTAAGCGAGGCAATACTACTTCCGTTTCAGGATCACCAAAGCGTGCATTAAATTCAATTACCTTCGGGCCATCATTTGTTAAAATAAGTCCCGCATATAAAATTCCTGTAAACGAACGGTTTTCTGCAATCATTGCCTTGGCAGTTGGATGTAATACCATTTTTATTGCCTCTTGAACTGCTGATTCTGGAATTTGTGGTACTGGAGAATACGCACCCATTCCGCCTGTATTTGGACCTTTATCACCATCAAAAGCTCGTTTATGATCTTGCGCAATTACCATCGGATGCACAGTTGTTCCATTTACAAATGCCATTAATGAAAATTCTTGTCCATCTAAAAACTCTTCAATAACGACCTTCTTGCTCGCTTCGCCAAACTTCACATCTTGTAGCATCTCTTTCACAGCTTGTAATGCCTCTTCAAGCGTCATTGCTACCGTTACACCTTTACCAGCAGCTAGGCCGTCAGCTTTAATAACGATTGGCGCACCAACTTTTTGAATATACTGTACTGCTTCTTCATAGTCTGTAAAAGTTTCATATGCTGCAGTTGGAATATCATATTTTTTCATCAATTCTTTCGTGAAAGCCTTACTACCTTCAATAACAGCAGCCGCTTTATTTGGGCCAAACACACGAAGTCCCTCTTCTTTAAAGCGATCAACAATTCCATTCATAAGCGGAATTTCTGGTCCAACGAAAGTTAATTCAACCTTATTCTCTTTAGCAAATAAAACTAATGCGTCAAAATCATTTTCATCAATATCAACTGGTGTTGCAACATCGCGCATACCTTCATTACCCGGTGCTACATATACCTTTTCCACCTTTTCAGATTGCGCAAACTTCCAAGCTAAAGCATGCTCACGCCCACCGCGGCCAATTACTAAAACATTCATATTTCATCCCCCAATACTTAAATAAGTACAAACTAGAAGCTCTGCTCCTAGTTTGTTTTCATATCAATAAAGGTTTAAAAAGGAGGATCAGAGAACCGAGCAGGTCGAGGCGCATTTGACAGGAGGACACGGAATGTAGCTTTCCTACATGAGTACCGCACTGGCAATGCAACGACGACATGCGACAGTTATCTTGACCGGACCTTTTAAACATCCTCTACTAGTGTTTGAAATGACGTACGCCAGTGAACACCATCGTAATCCCATACTTATCTGCCACTTTGATAGAATCTTCGTCACGGATTGATCCGCCTGGTTGAATGATTGCTGTAATCCCTGCTTTTGCTGCTTCTTCTACTGTATCTGGCATTGGGAAGAAAGCATCAGATGCAAGTGCGCTACCTTGTGCTTTTTCACTAGCTTGTATAATTGCGATTTTTGCAGAACCTACACGATTCATCTGTCCTGCACCTACACCAACTGTCATGTTATCATTCGCTAAAACAATTGCGTTTGATTTCACATGTTTTACAACTTTCCAAGCTAGTTTTAAATCTTTCCACTCTTGCTCTGATGGTTCACGTTTTGTCGGAATTGAAATTGTACTTTCATCTAATGATAACGTATCTTCCTCTTGAACGAGAAGACCACCTTGTACAGAAGTTAGTTTTTTGCTTGCACTTGTCGCTTTTTCAATATTTACAGTTAGTAGACGTAAGTTTTTCTTACTTTGCAATACTTCTAAAGCTTCTTTTGAGAAAGAAGGTGCAATAATAATTTCTAAGAAAATTTCGTGTAACTTTTCTGCTGTAGCTTTATCAATTTCACGATTTGCTGCAATAATACCACCAAAGATTGATACTGGATCTGCTTCATAAGCGCGTGTGTATGCTTCATGAATATCAGTACCCACTCCAACACCACATGGATTCATATGTTTTACTGCTACTACTGCTGGCTCTGTAAATTCTTTTACAATACTAAGTGCTGCATCTGCATCGTTAATATTGTTGTAAGATAATTCTTTACCGTGTAATTGTTCTGCGTATGCAACAGAAGAAGTTACAGCGAATGGTGCTTTATAGAATGTTGCTTTTTGATGTGGATTTTCTCCATAGCGTAAATCTTGTTTTTTCTCAAATGTCACTGTTAATGTTTCTGGGCTTTCTTCACCCATTTGCTCTGTTAAGTAGTTAGAGATTAACGCATCATATGCCGCTGTATGACGGAATACTTTCGCTGCTAATTTACGTTTCGTTTCTTCTTTTACTTCACCGTTCTCTTTCAGTTCTGCTAATACAACATCGTAATCTACTGGATCTACAATTACCGATACAAATTTATGATTTTTCGCAGCAGAGCGAATCATTGTTGGACCACCGATATCAATATTTTCAATTGCATCAGCAAATGTTACATCAGGCTTAGCGATTGTTTCTTTGAATGGGTATAAGTTAACAACAACAAAATCAATTGGCTGCATACCTAACTCATTCATTTGCGCTACATGCGTTTCATTATCGCGAACTGCTAATAGACCACCATGAATGTTTGGATGTAATGTTTTTACGCGGCCATCCATAATTTCTGGGAACCCAGTTACTTCAGAAATACCAATTACTTGTAAGCCATTTTCTTCTAGTAATTTTTTCGTACCACCTGTTGAGATAACTTCGATCCCTTGTTCTAGTAAACCTTTAACAAATTCCACTACTCCTGTTTTATCTGAAACACTTACTAATGCACGCTTTTTCATTTATCCTTCACCCCTGGTTGTATGTTAGTTAACAGTTGGTTCTTTCACAGATTGAACAATTTGATTCACTGTATTTACGTATAATTTATGTTCAACTTGTTGAATTTTCTTTTGTAAGCTTTCTCTCGTATCCCCTTCAGAAACAACTACTGCTTCTTGCGCAATAATTGGTCCCGTATCCATACCTGCATCTACATAATGAATCGTTACTCCAGTTACTTTCACACCTGCTTCTAACGCTTGACCAACAGCATCTTTCCCTGGAAAACTCGGTAATAATGATGGATGAATATTAATAATCCTTCCGCCGTAAGCTTCTAGTAATGTCGGCCCAATTAAACGCATATATCCAGCTAAAATAACATAATCAATTTCATACTCTTCTAGCTTCTTTAATATTTCTTTTTCAAACGCTTCTTTTGATCTATATGCTTTCGCTGAAAAAGCGAAACATGGAATATGATGATAATGTGCCCGTCCAACAGCGCGTGCTTCTGGTTTATCACATACTAATAAACTAATATCTGCATCTAATCTTTTTTCTTCTACCGCATTGATGAGAGATTGAAAGTTAGAGCCGCTTCCAGAAGCAAAAACTGCTAATCTACTCATAGTGCTGTGCCCCCATTGAAGGTAACGCCAGTCCCTTGTACAGTACGTCCAATAATACGAGCTGTTTCTCCTTGCTCTTCAAGAAGACGAACAATATCTTTTGCCTCTTCTTCCTTCACTGCTACTACCATACCAATACCCATGTTAAAAATATTGAACATTTCTTTCTCTTCTAGTTTTCCCACTTCTTGAAGTAAACTGAAGATCGGTTGAATTTTCCAAGATCCTAATTCAATTTCTGCACCGATTCCTTCTGGTAACATACGTGGAATATTTTCAATGAATCCGCCACCTGTAATATGCGCCATACCGTATACTTCATATCTCTTCAATAGTTCTAAAATAGGTTTGACATAAATTTTCGTTGGTTTTAATAATTCTTCACCAAGAGGTAGTTCTAAGCGTCCGTAAATGCGATCTAAAGATAGTTCTCCATCTTCTAGTAATACTTTTCGTACTAAAGAATAACCATTACTATGAATACCGCTAGATGCTAAGCCAATTAACACTTGACCAGCTTTAATTTTTTCACCTGTTACAATTTTCTTTTTATCAACAATTCCAACTGTAAAACCAGCTAAATCGTATTCTTCCGTAGAATACATTCCTGGCATTTCAGCTGTTTCTCCACCAATTAATGCACAACCAGCTTGGCGACAGCCCTCTGATATACCTTTGACGATGTTTTCAATTTTACTAGGTTCAGCTTTACCACAAGCAATATAATCAAGGAAGAAAAGCGGCTCTGCTCCTTGGACAACAATATCATTTACACACATTGCTACTGCATCAATACCAATTGTGTCATGTTTATCTGCCATAAAAGCGAGCATCAATTTTGTCCCCACGCCATCTGTTCCAGATACTAATACAGGTTCTTCTAATGCAAATTTTGATAAATCAAACATACCTCCAAAACCGCCTAGACCGCCTAGTACTTCTTTTCTCATTGTTGTTTGTACGTGTTTTTTCATGCGAGATACCGCTTCATATCCAGCTTCAATATCTACTCCTGCTTGCTTATATGCATTCGCCATCGTTATCTACACCTCGTCTTTTAATTTCTCCCTATTCAGGGCGGGCTGTTTTAAGAAAGAAGCTAGCTTCTACATCAAAAGAAGTAGAAGCTTTTTTCTTCTTATTTCATACTTTCTAAAAGCTCTTGCTCATAATCATAAAGAGCTGTTGGATAATCTCCATTGAAGTACGCCATACATAGACCGCCGTATTTCCCTTCATATGGACGTCCAATTGCATCTACTAATCCATCTTCACTTAAAAATGTTAAAGAATCTGCTCCGATGATTTGACGGATTTCTTCTATTGAATTATTTGCTGCGATTAATTCTTTTCTCGTTTGAATATCAATGCCATAGAAACATGGATACTTAAGAGGTGGTGAAGCAATTCTTACATGGACTTCTGTCGCTCCAGCCTCGCGAAGCATACGAACAATTCGTTTACTCGTCGTTCCTCTTACGATAGAATCATCAATCATCACAACTCGTTTTCCTTCAACTACGCCTCTTACTGCTGAAAGCTTCATCTTAACCCCTTGCTCACGCAGTTCTTGAGAAGGTTGAATGAACGTACGTCCAACGTAACGATTTTTAATTAATCCTAACTCATACGGAATTCCTGTCGCCTCCGCATAACCAATTGCCGCTGAAATACTAGAGTCTGGTACACCAGTAACAACATCAGCTTCAATAGGAGCTTCTGCCGCCAAACGTTTTCCCATGTTTTTACGTGCTGCATGGACGTTAATACCTGCAATATTAGAATCCGGACGTGCAAAGTAAATGTACTCCATACTACAAATTGCATAATCTACTTCATTTGTAAAACGATCTACGTGAATTCCTTCATCATTGATGATCAGTAATTCACCTGGTTCTACATCACGAATGTATGTTGCACCTACTACATCGAAAGCACATGTTTCTGATGCTACAACGTAAGCATCTCCCATCTTTCCAATTGAAAGAGGACGGAATCCATTCGGATCTAGCGCAACAATCATTTCATTTCCAGTTAGTAAAAGATATGCAAACGCACCTTTCACTTTATTTAGGGCCTCTTTTACACTTTCAATTAAAGTATCTTTCGTACTACGTTTAATGAGATGTAAAAGTACCTCTGTATCTGAACTTGTTTGGAAAATACTTCCCTCTGCCTCTAATTCACGACGAAGCATCTTTGCGTTAATTAAATTTCCGTTATGAGCTAACGCCATACTATGATCAGAAAAACGGAATAATAATGGTTGAACGTTAGCAACTTCACTTCCACCAGCTGTCGCATATCGTACGTGTCCAATTGCTGATTTTCCGTTTAAGCCTTCTAGTTCACCTCTTGAAAATACTTCCGATATTAAACCTAACCCCTTGTGACCGACGATTTTCTCACCATTATTTACGACGATGCCTGCGCCTTCTTGTCCACGGTGCTGTAAACTATGCAATCCGTAGTACGAAACTTGTGCTGCATTTTCATGCCCCCAAATTCCGAAAACGCCACATTCTTCATTTAACCCCTTTATTTCAGCAAGCATGGGATTGCCCCTTTCCAAGCCTTTCTCATTTCATCTACATTTGCTGTAAGTAATACTTCATTTTCTTCATTATGAATTGTTACTTCATTTGTATTTGTCACTTCTCCAACTTGAATTGCTTCTACCGCCGTCTCGAACGCTTCTTTATTTTCACGTTTTACAGTTATAACGAAGCGAGATTGTGATTCAGCAAATAATGCCGCTGTTGCTTCTCCGTCTAGTTTCACAGTAGCACCTAAACCATTTGCACCAATTGCACTCTCAGTAATTGCAACTGCTAAACCACCTTCTGCAACATCATGAGCAGATTGAACAAGGCCAGCTTGAATTGCTGCTAATACTTGTTTTTGGCGCTTTAATTCTACATCTAGATCGATGCTTGGTGATTGACCGAAAATTTTGCCGTGAATCATTTTCTGTAATTCACTTCCACCAAACTCAGCTTTCGTCTCTCCAATTACATAAACTAAATCGCCAGCTTGTTTAAACTCTTGTGTTGTTACATGTTTTAAATCGTGTACAAGTCCAACCATCCCAACTGTCGGTGTTGGATATACAGCTTCACCACTACGTTCGTTATACATTGATACGTTTCCGCCGATAACTGGCGTTTGTAATGTGCGACAAGCTTCACTCATACCATCTACTGATTTCTCAATTTGCCAGAAGATTTCTGGTTTTTCTGGATTACCGAAGTTTAAGCAATCTGTAATTGCAAGTGGCTCTCCCCCAGAACATACGATATTACGTGCTGCCTCTGCTACTGCAATTTTACCGCCCACTTCTGGATCTAAATAAATGTAGCGAGAGTTACAATCTGTCGTCATTGCTAATCCTTTTTCTGTACCACGTACACGTACAACTGCTGCATCTGAACCTGGTGTAACAACTGTGCTTGTGCGAACTTGATAATCATATTGATCATAAACCCACTCTTTACTTGCAATCGTCGGTTGTTGTAATAGAGCGAATAACGTTTCTTTATAATTTTCTACTTTTGGTGTTTCCATTTTCATTGCCTGGAATTCAGCAAAGTATGCTGCTTCTTTTGATGGCTTATGATAAATTGGTGCTTCTTCTGCAAGAGCATCTGCTGGTACTTCAGCTACCTTTTCACCTTTATGGAATAAGCGAAGCATTTTGTCTTCCGTTACTTTCCCCATCGTAACGGCTGCAAGACCATACTTCTCAAATAAATCTACTATTTCTTGCTCTCTACCCTTTTTCACAACGATTAGCATACGTTCTTGTGATTCAGATAGCATCATTTCATATGGTGTCATTCCTGTTTCACGTTGTGGTACATCATCTAAGTACATTTCAATACCCATACCTGCTTTACTTGCCATTTCTGCAGAAGATGATGTTAAACCAGCTGCACCCATATCTTGAATTCCAACAAGTGCATCCGACTGAATAAGTTCTAAGCAAGCTTCAATAAGAAGTTTCTCCATAAATGGATCTCCTACTTGAACTGCTGGACGCTTCGCTTCTGAGCTTTCAGATAACTCTTCAGATGCGAATGTTGCACCGTGAATACCGTCACGACCAGTTGATGCTCCTACGTACATTACTGTATTTCCAGCACCGTGCGCTTGCCCCTTTTTAATATCTTCATGATTAATTAAGCCTACGCACATTGCATTTACAAGTGGATTTCCTTCATAACATGGATCAAACTGTACTTCGCCGCCAACAGTCGGAATACCGATACAGTTACCGTATCCTGCAATCCCTGCTACTACTTCTTCGAATAAATATTTCACACGTGGTGACTGTAATTCACCGAAGCGAAGTGAATTTAATAGAGCTACCGGGCGTGCTCCCATAGAGAATACGTCACGGATAATACCACCAACGCCTGTTGCTGCTCCTTGATATGGTTCAATAGCAGAAGGATGGTTATGACTTTCCATTTTAAATACAACCGCTTGATTACCACCGATATCTACAATTCCAGCACCTTCTCCAGGTCCTTGCAGAACGCGCTCACCTGTTGTTGGGAATTTTCGAAGTACTGGTTTTGAATTTTTATAACTGCAATGTTCAGACCACATAACAGAGAATAATCCTGTTTCTGTATAATTTGGCAGACGGCCTAAAATCTTTTCAACCATGGCAAACTCTTCGTCTGTTAGCCCCATTTCCGCATATATGCGCTCTTCTTTAATTTGTGTTGGATTTGGTTCAAGCATTAACGACATATGTTTCCCTCCACTGTTTTAAGATAGATTGAAAGACCTTTAACCCTTCAGCACCGCCAAGTAATTCATCTACAGCACGCTCTGGGTGTGGCATCATACCAAGTACATTTCCTTTTTCGTTTACAATACCAGCAATATCTGAAACGCTTCCATTCGGATTTTCTACGTAACGGAATGCGATTTGATTATTCTCTTCTAATTGTTTAAGAGTCTCTTCATCACAATAGTAATTCCCCTCACCATGCGCGATTGGAATATTGATTACTTCATCTTTTTCATATTGTGATGTAAACATCGTTTCATTGTTTTCAACACGCAGCTGAACTGTTCGGCACATAAATTTTAAGTTTTCGTTTCTCATTAACGCTCCTGGTAGTAATCCTGATTCAACAAGAATCTGGAATCCATTACATACACCTAAAATCGGCTTTCCTTGCTCAGCAGCTTTTTGCACTGCTTTCATTGCATTCGCGAAGCGAGAAATAGCACCACAACGTAAATAGTCACCGTAAGAGAATCCACCAGGTAGTAAAATTGCATCATATTCATCTAAATTCTCTCTATCGTGCCAAACGTAATCTACTTCTTCACCAAGCTCATCTTTAATTGCATGGAACATATCGACATCACAGTTCGAACCTGGGAATACTATGACTGCAAATTTCACTGTGCGACAACCTCCTCAACTTCATAACGGAAGTCTTCCATTACAACGTTTGTTAATAGTTTTTCACACATTTCTTTTACCTTTGCGTCAAGGTCAGATACTGATTTATCAATTGTTAATTCCATATATTTTCCGATTCGAACGTCTTGTACTTCTGTGAACGAAAGACTATGAAGTGCCCCTTTTACTGCTGTTCCTTGTGGATCTAATACGCTTTCTCTTAACGTTACATATACCTTAACTTTATACATGTGAAATTCCCCCTAAACGTTTTAAAATCTCTTCATAAGCTTCTGTTAAATTTCCAAGGTCACGACGGAATACGTCTTTATCAAATTTTTCATTGCTCGTTTCATCCCATAAACGGCAAGTATCTGGTGAAATTTCATCTGCTAAAATGATTTCTCCTTCATCTGTTACACCAAACTCTAATTTGAAATCTACTAGTCTTACACGACAGCTTGCGAAATGATCAATCAACACTTGATTGATTTGTAGAGCCATATCTCGTAATACGCTTACTTGCTCTGGTGATGCAACGTTTAATACACGAATATGATCTTCCGTTACAAGCGGATCTCCTAAATCATCATCTTTGAAGTAAAATTCTACGATTGGTTCTGCAAGTACAGTTCCCTCTTCCATTCCTAATCGTTTTGAAAGACTTCCTGCAATTACATTTCTTGTGACAACTTCTAGAGGAATAATACTCACTTTTTTAACAAGTTGCTCTGTTTCAGATAACTTCTCTACAAAATGTGTTTTTATTCCTACTTCTTGTAACTTTCTGAACAATAAAGTTGTAATCTCATTGTTCAAACGACCTTTTCCTGTAATCGTCTCTTTTTTCTCCCCATTGAAAGCAGTCGCACTATCTTTGTACTCTACCCAAACCATATCTGCTGATTCTGTACGATAAATTCTTTTTGCCTTACCTTCATACAGCAATTCTAGCTTTTGCATTTCGCAAGCCCCCTGTAGTTTGAAAAATGTGAATAATGTTTTTATAAAGAATGGCACAGAATGACTCTATTCTGTGCCATATGAAATTTTACGCTTCGTTTAACCCAAGGCGTTCAAAGATTGTATCAACGTGTTGCATATGATGCTCATAGTTGAAGCATTCATTAATTTCTTCTTGTGATAACTTGCTCGTAATACGCTCATCAGCTTCTACAAGCTCTTTAAATTGTACTTGTGTTTCCCAAGCTTCCATCGCTTTAGGCTGTACGATATCATAAGCTTCTTCACGTACCATACCTTTATCGATTAATGTAAGCATTACACGTTGAGAATAAATTAAGCCGTATGTTCTTGTCATATTGCGTTTCATATTCTCTGGGTATACAGTTAAGTTTTTAACGATATTACCAAAGCGATTTAACATGTAATTTAATGCGATTGTAGCATCTGGTAAAATTACGCGTTCTGCCGAAGAGTGAGAAATATCACGCTCATGCCATAATGGAACATTCTCATAAGCTGTCATCATATAACCACGGATAACACGAGCTAAACCAGTCATATTTTCTGATCCAATTGGATTACGTTTATGTGGCATTGCAGAAGAACCTTTTTGGCCTTTTGCGAAAGCTTCTTCAACTTCACGTGTTTCACTCTTTTGTAAACCACGAATCTCAACTGCCATCTTTTCGATAGATGTTGCGATTAGTGCAAGTGTTGACATGTAATGAGCATGGCGATCACGTTGCAATGTTTGTGTTGAAATCGGTGCTGCTTCTAATCCTAAGTTTTCACAAACATACTTTTCTACGAATGGATCGATATTTGCGTATGTACCAACCGCACCAGATAATTTACCAACGCGAACTGTATCAGCAGCTTGTTTGAAACGCTCTACGTTACGTTTCATTTCTTCATACCAAAGACCAATTTTTAAACCAAATGTTGTTGGTTCTGCATGAACACCGTGTGTTCTTCCCATCATGATCGTGTATTTATGCTCTTTCGCTTTGTTAGCTAAAATGCTTACAAAGTTTTCTAAGTCTTTTAATATGATTTCATTCGCTTGTTTTAAGATGTAAGATAACGCTGTATCTACTACGTCTGTAGATGTTAAACCGTAATGAACCCATTTACGTTCCTCACCTAATGTTGGTGTTTCTGATACAGCACGAGTGAATGCAACTACGTCATGACGTGTCTCTTTTTCAATTTCATAAATACGATCAATATCAAATGATGCATGCTCACGAATTTTTTTAACATCTTCTTTTGGAATATCGCCAAGCTCAGCCCATGCTTCACAAGCTAAAATCTCAACTTCTAACCACGCTTTAAATTTGTTCTCTTCCGTCCAAATTGCACCCATTTCTGGGCGTGTATAACGACTAATCATCTTTTTCCCTCCAACAGTTGTTCTTGATGGTCCCAAATATGCAAACTCTTCGCTTTTTCTAGAGCGACTTCAATATTATCATTTAAAATATTAACATGCCCCATTTTTCGCTGCGCTTTTGCTTCTTCTTTTCCATACAAGTGTAAATAGCACCCGGTTAATCTATTCACTTGTCTTAGGACCCCTTCTATATGTTCGCCTAAAATGTTTACCATGACAACTGGTTTTAACAAATTTGTTTCTCCAAGAGGTAAATTACAGATTGCTCGAATATGTTGACCGAATTGACTCGTTTCACATGCATCCTGTGTATAGTGTCCTGAATTGTGAGGTCTTGGTGCTAATTCATTAATATAAATCTCACCATCAGCTGTAGCAAACATCTCTACCGCTAGTGTTCCCACAAGTTCTAGTTCATCCGCGAGCACTTTTGCATAAGCAATTGCTTTTTGAGAAAGTTCTTCTGTAATGCGAGCTGGAACGATAGATTCATGCAAAATGTTATTTACATGAATATTTTCCGCTACCGGAAATACTTTCGTTTCACCACTTACACTACGACTCACAATAACTGATACTTCTTTTTCAAAAGGCACCCATTTCTCTAAAATACACTCTGCTGCATTCGCAAGCTCTCGTGCTTTATCAACGTCAGCCTCACTTCTTAAAACAACTTGACCTTTCCCATCATATCCGCCTGTCGTCGTTTTCAAGACGGAAGGATATGATAACTCAGTGATTGCTTCAGTAAGCTGATCTTGATTTTGAACTAATCTATACGTTGCTACTGGTAGCCCAGCTTTCTCAATCGCATTCTTTTCTGTAAAACGATTTTGTGTTTTACTTAACAACTGACTGCCTTGCGGTAAGTAAGCATGTTTTTCAAGCCATTGTAAACATCTATAATCAATATTCTCAAATTCATATGTGACAACATCACTAATCTCCGCTAAATGCTGAATTGCTTTTAAATCGTCATATGGTGCAACAATTTCAATATCAGCAACTTGTGCACATGGTGAATTTTTTGTAGGATCTAAAACAGCAATTTTATATCCCATCTCCTTAGCTGCCAATGCCATCATTCTTCCTAGCTGGCCGCCTCCAATAATGCCGATTGTTTTTCCAGGTAAAATGATTCTCGTCATACTAGCTCACTACCTTCGCGCACATCTTTTTTAATTGCTTCTCTTCTCAATTCTAATGCATCATGTATATCATCATGGAATGATCCAAGTATTTGTGCAGCAAGTAAACCAGCATTTGTTGAACCAGCCTTACCAATTGCAACAGTTGCAACTGGAACCCCTCCTGGCATTTGGACGATGGATAATAATGAATCTAAGCCGTTTAACGCTTTTGATTGAACTGGAACTCCGATTACAGGAAGATTCGTCTTCGCTGCAACCATTCCTGGTAAATGCGCTGCTCCACCAGCTCCAGCAATAATAACTTTCAACCCACGTTCACGAGCCGTCTCTGCATATTCAAACATATAATCCGGAGTCCGATGAGCAGATACAACTTTTTTCTCATACGGTATATTTAATTCATCTAAAATGTCACAAGCATATTTCATTGTTTCCCAGTCTGACGTGCTTCCCATTATGACTCCAACTAGTGATTTCATATTAGAATCCCCCCGATTCAAATAAAAAAAGCCTGAAATAGAACAGTTTCTCTTTTACTATGAGAGAAAGCGCTCTACTCAGGCATACGTATCCCTTGTGAATAGAAAAATACCGAGTGACTTTCCCTCATAGTCTAACGAATAACGGTCGTTAGGTAGAGACTTGCAGGCCATATCCCCGCGATTATATGAGGTCTTATATATTATTGTTTCTATGGCTATATTAACAATATTTCATAAACAATGTCAATAAATAATCGAATGTTTTTTTATTACTCACCAATAACGTTCGTGTTTTAGTTATATTCAAAAGAATAATTGTAACTATATGCAAGGAGGATAAGAAATTAGAATATATATTTCTAGAGATCTATTGTACACATAACAGTTTGTATACTTATTCCGTATGCTTTAATATAAAGCATATCATTTATATTCATTTTATTTATAAGGAAGACAATAATGAAAAAACGAACTACACTTTTTTCGTATTTATTCCTTTTTATCGCAGTCATTGCTGTAATTATTTAAAATATATACTTGTGGTAGAAATAACGTTTCCTATCATAGAGATTACTTTAGGAGTACTCGGAAAACCTGAAAAACAAAAAATCATTACTATTACTTTAAATTGCTTCATTTTCATTCTTTTTTCTTCTTTAGGGTTATTAAATTTATGGATTATGACAT
>NZ_QOZW01000017.1:0-44055 GCF_008368885.1 Bacillus sp. BPN334
TTCTCTGGATCTGTTGGTTTACCTGGTTCTGTTGGTTTTTCCGATTCTGTCGGTTTCTCTGAATTTGTTGGTTTTTCCGGCTCTATAGGTGGCTTTGGTTTTTCTGTCCCTGTATTTTCCGTATTACCATTCTCACCCTCCGTTATAATCGGTGGGTTCACAATTGCATCTGGTTTCTTCTCTGGTGGAAGAATATCTCCTATACTCGCTACTGAAGAATCAATATTTTGATCGCCAAATGCAAAATGATCTCCATTCACGCTGACTTGTGGCTTATTATCCGTAATAGCTGCAATCACATTATCTTTTGTTGTATCTTGAAGTGATTTATCTGTCGTTTCTTTATCAAAGAGTGCTAGAACACGGGAAGTGGTTTCATCTCCATTTTGAAGATTACTTACAATAGATTTTTCTTTAAAATTAATTTTTGATTTATCCAGCTCTTCGAGTACATAAGCAACTTCATTATCCTTACTTTGAATTGCGTTCTCTGTAATTGCTTCGAAATCTTGTTTGTTCAGATTTTCTTTCTTTTCCTCCGGCTTATTCTTATCTACCTTTTTTGTAATAGCTGTTTTACTTTTTGATGATTCCTTACTTCCAAACCAACTGCAACCTGTCGTACCTAATATCAATGAACCACCAAGAAAAACAATTCCCATTTTTTTGTACAGATTCTCATAATTTAAAGGCATGTTATTCTCTCCCCCTTAGATGTTCTGTAGATCTTTATCAATTTTTTCAATCTTAGCTTTCTTTTCTTCTTCACTTATCGTAGATTGTTGAACATCTCGTTTCTCTATTTCTTTAACCTCTTTCATTACGTTTTTATTTCCTTGCGTTTTGGCAAAAGAATAACAATCTTCATATTTTTTTAGATTTACAAAAGCTTCAACAATGAGTTTTTCACGTCTACCGTCCATATTGACTTTCCCCTTAAGCTTAATTACCTCCTCATATTTCTTATTAAGCGCTGCCTTTTCAAAGTCGATTACATCATTTTTGACATCAATTTCATTGATTTTATTCATGTTGTCTATCCCAATAAAATAAGCAACCACACTTTCTGCAAATTTCGGCTCATATTGTAATGCCTTATTTGCCTTTCCATTTAATAAATAAGTAAATAAAACTGCCTTCTGACTATCTTTATCTAATTCTGTGTAATTGACCTTATCGAAGTATTTAACGGCTTCTCCATACTGTTGAATGGCTGCCTGTTGTAATCCTTTTACTACATATTGTTCAGAGCCTGCATTTGCACTCGAAACCGGTTCGGAAGAGAATAACTTAAAGGCAAATATGGCACCAGCTCCAATTAACACCACGCTTCCTATGACACTCGCAATAATCTTGAATCCTTTTCTATTTTCCTTTCCAGGCTTTATTTGTGTTTTTACTTCATCCGTTGGACTATAAGAGGCTTCTTCCTTCCTTTCTGATGATTCTTCTTGATATTCATATTCTTCATGAAAAGGAGAATCATTGATTTCTTTTTCTAATGTTTCTAACAGCTCCTTCTTTTGTTCCTCTTGTTCCGGATCTAATTGCATCACATTCATTTTTTTAGAAATGTGATCAAAAATGTGATCTGCATATCTCGAACCAAGTGATAATGTACCGTTATAAATTTCATTAGAATGACCATCTAACAAATCGAAATCAATATGTTCTTGCCGCCCTGCCTCTCTATAAACTCGTTCTAATCGTTTCGTTAAGATATAAGCTTCATGAAACGAATATTGCTTACCCGACTCAATTTCTGTTCCATTGCTACTCTTAAAAATGACAAACATAGCTTCTCCTCTCTCACATTTACTTTAAATTCCATGAAAAAAGGCAACAAAAAAAGCCATACCCTTTGCATAGCTCCCTCATTGCCTTATTTATATTTGTTCACTATTTCATCCAAAGAAACGGGAACATGATTTGACCAAATTTAACATTAGTATTTACGCTTTCTGCTAAGTATTGGCATCCCATTACAATAACGAGTCCGACTGCCCCACCAATAAACCACCAAACACATTTATGTCTTCCTCGTTCGCCGCCCCATATTAATAGATAAGCGCCAAAACAGAAAACAATTGCTGTACTAACGATTGCTCCTCTTTGCATCCATGTAATAAATGAAGTACCCGTATTAATTAGACCGTCCATCGCATCACCTAACACTAACATTTGAGATACTGTTTCCAACATTGACATATACATTCACTCCCTTTTCATTTTTAGATGCTTATACATTACTAAGCTGACTTGATTCATTCGCCTTGCTGTCTTCTTTTACTTCTGTTGGTGTTGCCTTATAAGCTTGTAAAGCTTTCATTACTAAATCTTGATTTTCTTCAATACATTTCTGATGATGTAAATGAAGCCAATGGTTATAATCTTGACCATTGGCTTTTAATAGATTTGCTACCATATCTTTTTCTTTTTTTAATTCCTTTTGTGTAATCGCCACTGTATCACCACCTTTCAATGATTATGTGATTACTTCTGATATTGTTCTTTGCAATTTTTAACAAAAAAACTAATTTCTTTTTCAAGCTCTGATGCTTTAATTTCTGACAGTTTAATATCTTTTTTCGGCTTTCCTTTTTCATAGTACGCAAGAGAACTTCGTCTTTGAGATAGCCCCCAATTATGAGGATTGCTGGTACCTGGTATATCCTCACGTTCTTCATCTAACTCGTGTACTTCAACATTTTCTTGTTTAGCTACTTTTTTTACAAAATGAAGCCAATCTTCTCGCTTTTTCTTGTCAGCACTTAACATAACAAAACCTGTGCCATCCTCACTCATGAACTTCTTCATTTCTAACGGACTAAGTTCCATTACTTCCCCTTTTCCCGAACTAAAGACAAATGTTGAACCAATACCAATTGCAATTAACAGTCCAACAACAGCGGAAATGATCCACCCTTTACGACTCATGCATGTTCCTCCCTATGTCATATTTTTATAAGCGATTTTGAAGTGTGATGAGACACATCTAAACTTCAACATCTGTCTTTATTTTATAACATTTAAAGGAAAGTGGGATAGAAAATGGAAATATCATTTATGGCTGGAATGACGAACCCTGTATTGGTATGCGTATAGAAACTAACCCCGACCTAGCTTCTATAGGCCCAATACCGCACTACGTATTTTGGCATGAACGTAGAACCTTATGTATCTACTGTTTGTATGGTTTATCGCTTCTTTAGAATGTCAAAATGGGATATTCCTCACGATCACTAGCGCAAACAGATTATTGATACAATGCATTTCCAATGGTCACAGATATGAGTTTTACGTACGCACTCTTCTAACGATAATCGTATACCTAACCCCTCTAGTGACCGTTTCAAGGGAGGCACGCATATATATTGAAAGCCGTATATCATCCTTCTACATCATTACTGAAAGGAAGATATACGCAATATATATCTAAATTGTCAAAGAGCAAATTACTTTGTGCTATGTTCTCAGCACACTTCAAAATCGCTTTTTTTATTTACACTTTTGTTTTACAGCTACTAATTCCGCTTGTTTATGTTTCCTTTTTGCGATCAAGTTTTGATGTTCGTCTCTGACAGAACGCACTTGATAATAAATTTGAGCTACATTTTCAATGCTTCCTGTGCTATTTTCAATTGCGATGGTACCTTTCAGTTCGTATGTTTTTCCATCAAAAGTTTTAACACTATGAGCTTGTGATGCGGCAATATCATAAAATGTGAGTCTTTGTTCTTTTCCCATATGATCGCCTCCTATTTTTGATTAAGAAGGGAGAAAAACGTCCCTCCCTTGTATAGTTTTCTAGCCATCTAGATAAGATGAAATAGTGAACGAGTGCTTTATATCATGCTAGGATTGTTGTGTTATACGAGGTTATGATGCGTTGTGCTGCCTCTTTTCCGTATATGTGCTGTAATGCGGATTGAGATTCAACTACGATTGAATGCTGAATGTGGTATGTTGCGCTTTCTTTTAAAAACTGCTCCATATGAGGGATTGGGTACAAATCATATTGATGAAATACCAGGTGAATCGGTCTTATATTCTTGCATTCTGTTAGATATTGAAGAAAATTTGATAATGCTTCCCCTCTCTCTTGATACGTACTCGTTTCCGTTTCTACACTGATGTACACAACGGATTTTTGTTTTAAATCCATTTGTAGTGTTTCATAACCAGTTAGTAAATCATGTTTGATGATGTGATATCCTTGTTTTCGTTTTTCTTGATGGGTATCTTCATAAAAGATGCCTTTCGGATCAAAAATGAAAATAAAATCATCTGTTGTTTTCTTCACACCTTCTATGACCGTTTTATAAGCTCCAAAACGAGCTTTTATGACACCTGCAACCTTTTCCCCTTCATTCAGTTCTTTCAACGCTCTAATCACCTTTGTATACTTCTTAGCTACGCCTAACATGTATTGCACTCCTTTCTATTTCATTTCCCTCTTCTGACTACTACTGAAACCAAAAATACTCTTTTTGTTCCTCTTGCTTTTCACGTTGATGTTTTTCAAGAATGTATAGCAAAGTGATAGCTATCGCATCCCTTGTTTCTTTTGAATAAAGACCTAGCTCATGGAAGATATGATAAGCTGGATGCTCATTCTCAAGCGAATGTACTACTTCTACCAAGTTCGCTTCACTTTCATATATTTTTTCAGTGAACTCAATAACTTTTTTCACATCTAGGTAATATAGGTTTTTATGCCGTTGATTCAGATACAAAATACTTCCTGCCAATAATTTTGTAGCGGATTCTATCCAATAATCATGTTGCTTTAATGGTTTAATTACAGTTTGAGCGATTGAAATTGCTTGCATCAATTCTTCAGGTAACCAAGCACTCTTGCGCCGCATAACGCCTTCCCCAGGTTTCCCTAAATTTTTCATTTTACCGACGTAGATTTCTGACATTTCATTTCATCTCCCTCTCGGTTTCTTATATCTTGCTCCCTATCCAAAAAACAACTGTCCAAATGGGAATTACGAGTATACATGCATTACGAAATCCAATAGCAAAACCAAGCGGATTTTCATCTGTTTTACTAAAATGAGCTTGGTATTTTGTCATATACTCTTAGTCCTTTCTTTATTGAACTTTCTTACGGTTTCTTGCTGCAAATACGGCTCCAATTAAGCCAAGTGCGACACATACATGACCAATCCATCTTATGTATGGATTTTCGGCTTTACCGCCCGTTGTTGAAAGATAAGTTTCGATTTTCTTTGGTGTTTGTTCTAGTTGTGGTGCTTCTGATTTTTGTGGTATTTGTGGTATTTGTGGTTGTTCTGGTTGTGGTGTCTCTGGTGTAGGTGGTGTCGGTTTCTTCTAATCCTTCACCGAATGCTTAATGATTTGACCATTAAATTTCGCAATGCCTTTTTAATCCGTTTTTCCTTTTACAAATTTTTACTAACAGATCCCTCAAATGATATACAGTTTTCAAAGATCCATTTTTGAATCATTAATTCTATTTGAATTACTAGTTTTTTTTACTATAATTAAACTTATATGGTTACTTTGGAACTTTATTTAGTAACTTTAACTTTTTTTAAGTTATTCACGAACTCGGTAGTACGTTGGTATAAAAAAGTATTCGACCGGTTTATTAAAAAACTTAGCAATTTTTTCTGCTCTTTCGGAATTAACACTTGTTTTTCCTTTCTCGATGGCATGAAGAACTTGAGGTTTAATATTAATTTTTTGACCGAGTTGTGTTAAAGAGTAATCTTTTGATTGCCGTTCACTTAATAGCATAAGTATTAAATACCTCCTCTCGTTTAGTATAAATTAAGTATACATCACTTTTAAAGTGAAAAACAAGTAAAATTTACTAAAAAATAAAATATTTTAGTTTCATTTACTTAAATATATACAAAACAATATGTATTTTATACTGATTTTTGGTATTTTTAACACAATAAGAATATGACTTTATATGAAAGGACTAAAAATATGAATATTTTTAGCGAGCGTTTACGGAAATTACGCCAAGAACGTAGTTGGTCAATGAAGGAGTTAGGAGAAAAATTAAGTGAAGTTGTAGGATCTTCTTTTAGTTCTGCCTCCGTATCGAATTGGGAAAAGAAAGGATCAGAGCCCCCATACAATATCTTAGCTGCAATAGCACAAATTTTTGATGTTAGCGCTGACTATTTAATAGGAATAAGTGACACACCTACTCTAAATAATGAAATAGTTACAGAAAAAATTGAGCATAAACAAGACATAATTAATAATGTAGAATTATATTTGACAATAAGCGAACATGAAAAGAAACAAGACATATATACAAAAGTAAAAGAGTTACATCAAGAAATTCTTTTGTTGCCAGATAAAAAACAAGAACAATTAGAAAAAGAACTGACTGAATACCTTAAGTTTTTTGGATATAAGTACGATCAGTTACATGTAGATTTCGTTAATTTCACGAATTACCTGCAACATGAACTACAAAAAAAAGGTCTCTAAACATTAGAGACCTTTTTTGAAGATTACACGCCATAATTTAATTCAATTAATCTATAAACAAACTGTTTAAGTAAAAAATACTAATTATTAGATTGATATTCTATCTTAATAGTTATAAAATTAATGCATAAATAAATTTATCGTTTAAATTATTACAAATAAAAAAACCCTACCACAAGCCATTTTTAATTGATCTTTCAGTTTGGCCGCTGAATCAATTAAAAATCCTAAGAGAGTAGGGGTTTTATCCATATCAAAATATATATTATCTAGAACCATTATAGCACCTAATATATATAATGTGAATAAAAACCTCTACTTTTCCAGCATTTTTCTGTTTCTTTGTGGTGGAAAAAAATAGGAGGTTTTTTCCGTGTTATTAAACAACTTTTTGCTTAGTCGAGCAAAAGCTGAATTAAGTCCTCGAATTAAACATTTATCAAAAACACCAGGAACTATTAATCAATCAATCAAGAAAGTTACTACTTATATTGATAATATTGTCCATGATAATGAAGGTGTTACCACAAAAGATTACCTTACCAAAAGACAATTTGAAGCCTTTGAGACTATCTTATCTTATTTAGTACAAGAAGGTTATACCCAAGTAAGGCAAGAACACATTTGTAAAAAATCAGGTATTTCTAAACCAATTATTAATTACGTGTTGAATTGGCTGCAAGATTTAGGAGTATGCCAACAAATAAAGGTAAGACGGCACGGAAAGATTGCTCCTTCCGTTTACATCTTGACTATACATAACAATTATTTAAAAATCATTGAATACTTCAAGGTAAAATGGGCTTTAGCTATTGATATATGCTCTACTTTTACAGAGTTTTTAAAGAAGAAAACTTCACGAGAAAAAAGTGAATCTGAAGAGGAAAATCAAATATCTGTTGCTTCTAATGGATTAGATATTTTTGATATTAAAACAGAGCGAGAAGAAGACTTAAACACTTACTTAAGTGAAGATCAGAAAAGAGCTTACCACCATATAATGAGTCAACGTGTAACAAATTTAACTGAAAATGATGCTTATGTCATTGCTTTAAGATTACCACCAGATTTAGATAACTTAGAAACGTCTGGTGAGTGGGCTTTTGAAGAATCTGTTAAATGGTTTAGAGATAACAAAGCTGATTATAGCGCTCCGGCTCATTTTATGAAAATGTTTAGTGAGAAATTAAAGTTTTATCAAAAACAAAGAATAAATGAATCTCAAAAACGTCTTGCAAATATGGGGATAGATAAAAAGAATAATAGTCCAATCCCATTCGATTTATTCAAAAAAATGCTTGTTCCGAACCCGTAAACCTTATTTTTCAAAAAATAATTATCATTTAGCCTTGCTTGAAAAAAATCACACATAGCAAGGCTATTTGTCATGTCATTATCTATCCTCCACTTTCTTCAAGTCTCTTCAAATGCTTAAAGAAAAAAATATCCGGATTTTGCATCGAGAACTTTCATTTTCCCCTTAAAATTCTAGTAAAAAAACCTTCCCATTTAAAAATGAAGATTCCAAAATTTACCCACATATTAACTTAGAAATTTACTAAGCTAAAATTCTAAATCGCTTGTAAGAGTAAGAGTCAAAGGCTATATTTTATTTCTAATGTTTTTATTGGTTTTATTTTTTCAAAACAAGATTTAATAAATAAGGTATTCTAATAAAAATTTGTAATTATTTAGCGAGGCTTATCAAACTTATAAAATACAAAGGGAAGATTGTAGGTTTATTACAATCTTCCCTAAATTTCTATACTACACTTTGAATCACAATTACTTTTTAAATAATTTAGTAAACCAGGATTTTTCCTGTTGACTAGATGCTATTAGTTTTTTTGTTTCTTGCACCTCTCGAATTAGTTCTAACAATTTTTGATCCTTACTACTTATTTTAGAATCAAAAACCTTCTGTTGTTCCTCAATTTTGGTAAGAAGTTTTTTATTCGTTCCCTCTACTTCTTTCATATGTTGAATGAGCTGTATATTTAGTGCTTCTTGATTTTGGAGATGTACAGCAACTTCTTTCATATTCTCGTACATCATTTGAAGAATGGGTTTATTCATAAGATCGTCCTGGCTAGTTTCTTCTTCAATCACAATATAGTTTACAGTACCCTTTAATACGTTCTCAATTACATCTGGTGGTTCTTGTGCATCCTTCATGTTGGCTATTAGTTTAAAAAGCTCTAGGGACTCCCTTTGGTATCTTAGAGTTCTTCCTTTTGTTCCTGGTACTGTTGCTAAGTATGGTTTGAATTGATCTCTCCAAGCTTGAATGGTTGTACGGGGTTTTTGAAGTATCCTTGCAATATCAGCAAGAGAATAAGTTTTTTTATACGCACTGTCCTGGCTGCCGTGCCACGATTCCTCTGTGTGACCTTCCCCTGTCGTCATTAGTCGTCACCACCTCGTTTTATGTCTTTAATACGTTATTTCAAGTTGGCATTTAATCGTTAATGGTTAAAATCCATGTTCGTCATGTTGTTGAATGTTCGTTATTCGTCTAATTCGATTAATAATAAGTATTTTCCTTTCAATTAAAGTTTCTAAAAATAAGTGCGACTTAAGTCGTACTTATTTTTAGAAAACGGTTGTTTTTTTGGTTAAATGTGCTAAAATAAGATTATAAGTAACACTTAAGTCGTACTTAGATACGAAAGGGAGGAATTTTTAATGAAGATTGGAAGAAAAGTAGCTGATTTCGGAAACAGTTTTAATAATTTCACAGTGGATGGTTATTACTTTGAATTAGCAACGAATGTAGTAAAAGTTTCTAAGAAAAAAGCGGAAGATTTACTTGTTGAACGTATTTCAAATCCAGAGGATTTGTTAAATAGTTTATTAATTTCAACTGAAATTGACGGAGAAGAATCTTATTATGTATTGGGACGCTTAGCTGAAGATAATCAGTTAGCAAATTCTCACGTAAATAAAATGCACGATAAAATTAAAAGCCCGATCCCTTATATAAGCTTTTTAGGAGCAATGGCATATTATCATGCACTTAATGCTGATAAAGACGATAATGAAGTTGAAATCGAATATATGAGCATGATGTTACCAATATGGTTGTTAAAACGTGAAGAGAAATTTAGCATTGCTCACAAGATGATGGAGCAAAGATTTATAGGTGAACATAAGGTTAAAGTTTTAACACCAGGTATGGAAAGAGAGTTAACTATTACTGTTAACACAGCAAAATGCCGAAATGAATCAGAAATTGCTAGACATTCATTGAAATACAAAATGGTAGCAAAAGATAAAAATTCAGATGTAATCAGTATTGAGAAACGTTTGGAAGCTGAAAAATTTGATGATTTCGAAGTTGTACTTACTGATATTGGTGGAGGATCAACGGATGCTGTACGTTTAGGAAAAGGGCTTACTACGCCTAAACACAGAGACTCATTCCAGGTAATCGATATTGAACCATTTTTAGGGTATATTGACCGATTTAGAAAAGAAAAAGTACTTCAATATTTTAAAGATTTAAGAACATTAGAAACATTTATTGTTAAGAATTATAAGGATCAAGAGTATGTATTAACAGATGAAAATACAGGTCAAGAGCATGATTTTACTTCTGAAATTGTAGAAGCACTACAAGAATATGCAAAAATTTTAGTTGCTAAAGTACTAGATGTGTTTATTCCATCAAGTACAAATACAGTCTTAAAATTCATCTATATTGGTGGAGAAGCGCCAGTTTTAGAACCATATATTAGATTGGCGTTATTAGAACATATGAACGAAACGGCTGCAAAGAATAATCATTTCTTCTTAAGTGATATCATCAAGCGTGATGAAAAAGAAATATTCGCTCCAACATCCAGAACAATTAACCTAGCTGCTTTAGAGTTAAAAGCAATTGATGAAACAAAAGAACAGTTAGCTTAGAACAAAAGGACGTGCTAATATATGGCTAAAAGGAGAAAAATGGCATTAGGTGCTGAAAACATGCCCGATGACGTATATGAAATCCTTAATGAAAAGTCTAATAGTAGGCAATTAACAAGCTATGTTGTCGAGTTAGTACAAAATGAGCAACGATATGAACAACTAATGCAAAAATTAGAAAGTGTAGAAGAGAGATTGAATCTTTTAGACACAGTTGAAAATAAATTAGATCAGTTACTTTCTAATGGGTTTGTTACTACACCAAAACAACCAGATCTTAAAGGTGAAGAACCAGATCTTAAAGAAGGTAAAATTATAAATGCTAAAGAGGTAATTGGTGGAATTGCTAAAGAAGATAATGAAGAAGCGGATTTTTAAAATTCGAAAAGCAAAAGACAACAATGCATATTAACATGGTGGAGTGCTTACTTTTTATAAAGGCACTCCATTTCTTTATATTTTAAGGAAATGAGCTACTACAACAATAAAAGAGGTGAGCAAATGGAAACTCAAGTGAATAAATCAAAAAAAAGAGCTGGATTTTTAAAGTCCGTTTGGTTTTGGATGGTACTTATCGGTATATTATATTTATGTAAAGCATTTATTTTACAAATTCTCGGTATTTTATTAATTATTGCTTTTACCTGTTTGGGATTTTATTATCTTGGTTATTTGTTGTTTGGAATAATATCTTTAATTATAGTTGTAGGTAGCGTCATATGTGCGATATGCATTTTAGGATATCTTTTATAATATCGAATTGTAAGAAGGAATGAGGATTATGGAAAAGTACCCAGTGGAATTTACAATTATATCTCCAAACAGTGAAGTGTATGAACCGGATATTGTATACATTACAGCAAATAACCCTGATGCTGCTATCAAACAAGTGGAAAAAGAGATCGAGTCCAGAATGGGAAAGTATTATACATATAAAGTTAAAATTAGTATTCAAAATGAGGAAGAGCAACTGTCCTTATTTTAAAATATTTTAATAAGGTAAATTAAATCTAAAATTTATTTTGTGTGTAAATTAAAATAGAGGGGATTATCCCCCTCCGTTTCCATGTGCATATTGAACAATCAAGTCTTTGACAACTTTGCTTACCGGAGTTTGTACACTAAATATTAAAGCCACAGCTATTAACAGTCCAATAGATTTATGATGTAGTTTCTTCATTTAAATCACCCTTTTTAAAATATATTCTTCGTTTTCCTGGACAACTCGAAATATTCGCACGATTTAAGGTAGTTCTTTTGCTCATAATACTTATGCGCTAAATGCTCTTGATATTCCTTAGTATACTCTGATATTTTTCGTTTTTCAAAATATTCAATACCTTCCAAAATGATAATTTCTAATTGTGAAGCATCTACATTATCATTTAATGCTTGTAAGATGCGAAAATGATGTAAATACTCTTCAATACCAAGATTTTTACAGATATTTATGCCTCGCTCGATCCGCTCACAAGCTACTTCTTTTTCGAGTAATTTTACGTATTCTCTTGCTTCTACGAATAAAGCTTTATAGTTGTTTAACATTTTTTTATTAACTTCTGAAAGATATTGAATTGCTAAATCTGGACGTTCCTGTTTGGCATGCATTAAAGCTATATTTTGTTTTACCATTAGTATGAAGGTTTCTTCTTTTATCGTTTCGAAAGTGTTTAATGCTAAAGTATAATGCTTATTCGCAAGTTCAAATTCATCTAACTCTGCATAAGTTAACCCCAAGAGATTATTACAAAAAGCAAGGTTAGTTTCACATTCAGCATATTTAGAAAATATTTCTTTAGCCTTTGATAATTCTTCTAAGGCTAAAAAGCCATTGTATGAATCATACAATGTATATCCTAGCATATAGTGAAATTCAGCAACCTCTAATTCGTTATTAATATATTTTAACAAAGGTTTCGCTTTATCATAGAATTTTCTTGAAGATGGATAATTACCGACTGCATTATAGTAAATCGCTTTGAAAAAATGGTAATAATATGTTAAAAAATTATCCTGTGGTATAGAAAATGTATTAATAATATCGAAACTATCCGTAGAAATGCCTAGGTTGTTAAGTAAATAATTATGACGATAATCCATGAGGTAGTAATGTAGCATCAAATTTTGGTCTTCTTTAAATTCATTTATAACTAAGTCGATCTCATCTTTTAAATAAATTGCTTCATCAAGATCTCTCGCTCGAATTTTAAAGTACCATTCATTTAAATTCTGAATCAATTGTTCATTCCCTTTCACATGAACGTTCATATCTTTCTCCCCCATCATCCCATATCTCGTAAAATAATGGGAATATTCTCATAATAAAATAATAACAGAAAAGCAATCATATATTTTATTAAAGTCTATGTTTCAATATTATTCTGAATATTCTGAGTTCGGGCGCAAGACTGTAGTGTAGTGAAATTTTTGGTTTGTTTGAACAGAATAATATAAATTTATCCAATTATAGTATAACATTTACAAAGTTTTTACAAAATGCATTTTTACATTTCGTTAATATTGAATAAAGTGAAATATTAATAATGTATTTTTGTACTTTTTTTAGGTACAAATTCAAAAAGTGGAGCTTTCATCATATTTATTAATGTTCCTAGAATTTTATATGGATGGTGAGGAAATATGAATCATTATCAAGTGTTATATAGTACTCCGTATCTTTATTCTTCAAATACGCTTAAACAAATGTATAACGAAACGAAGAAGGAAGAAAATGTTTGTGCTATAAGAGATCATATGTTGCGCCATGATGTTTACCTAGATCGGCAATACAAATATTATTATTATTTAAGTCAAAAAATCGAAGAAGATCTATATGGTGATGATTATCCAGTTTCATGGAATGAGTTGCTAGATGATTATCAATTATTTAGAGATCGTGAAGGCAAATTATCTATTAAACCGAGAGGATGGAACTAAAATGACCATCATTGGAGAATTAGGAATTGTTTATGCTGCTACTGGTGTATCAGTTTTAGCAATCAAATTATTGAAAAAGAAAGGTCTTTATCTTCCGGATTGGATGCTATATGCGGGTCTAAAATGCTTGTTGATCGGGAGCGTTTGGTATGTGCTATGTGATATTCTGGATGTATTTCTACGTTAGACTTTGACCTGGTAGTTAAGGATTGCTACTGCTATGCATATTGGTCATACTTTGTTCCTCTTCCACTTTTCCTCAACTACCTCCATATAAGGAGGTAAAGACATATGTTAGAGCTTTTAACAATTCCTATTGTTATGGTTACAACTGCTATTCTTAACAAAAATCATAAACAAAGTGATAAAAAAAAGATTGCAAGGTTTTTTGAAATCGCAAATATATGCGTAAAAGAAAAAAATAAGTTAGAGTATCCTAGGTTCAAGAGACAAGAAGAAACAGAAACAAACGTGGTCTATATATATGAGCTGCCATTAGGTGTACCATCGCAACTTATAAAAAAATTAGATGAGGTTATTGCTGAAGGATTAAATAAACCTGTTAGGATTCATTACAAATCACCATTCTTAAGGGTTCAGGTTTTTAAGGAAAACATTCCGAATAAATGGGAATGGAATCAAGATTTAATAAAGCCGGGAAGTTGGAAAGTGGCAATCGGAAAAACATTGGATAAAACTTTATATCATGATTTTGACCAAACTCCACATTTGCTTATGGGTGGTTTAACCAGAATGGGAAAAACAGTTTTTCTAAAAGTACTTGTTACCTCGTTAATCAAATCAAATCCCAATCATACTCATTTTTTTATTATAGATCTTAAAGAGGAAGGTTTAGAGTTTAGTGAATATCAAGATTTAAAGCAAGTTGTAGAGGTTGCTGATAGCCCCGAAAAAGCACATGAGGTATTAATGAAGGTTATGGCATTAATGCACCAGAGGGGCAAATACATGAAGGAAAACAGGATGAAAAATATTGTTGAAACAAAAGAAAAGGATCGCTATTTTGTAATAGTGGATGAAGGTGCGGTTTTGGCACCAGCAAAGGGCTTACCTAAACCTGTAAACAGGATGCTCGAAGAATGCCAGTATATGCTAAGTCACATATCACGAATCGGTGGAGCATTAGGTGTAAGATTAATACTGGCGACTCAATATCCAACTGTAATGTCTGTACCTTCTGTTGTGAAACAAATGAGTGATGCGAAGCTAGGTTTTCGCTTACCTACAACTGTAGCGTCACAAGTTGTGTTAGATGAGCCTGGATTGGAGAATTTGCCATCTTTACCAGGAAGAGCGTTATTTAAGACAGACCGTATATATGAATTACAAGTCCCTTATTTATCTGATGAAGTGATGAGAGAGCTTTTAAGCGAATATGAGGTGGTTAAACAGCATGAGACATCAGAAACTCAAACAGAAAGCACGACAAATCGAGATTTTATCGAGTTTAAATAAGCTGGAATTTGCTTCTAGGAGGCAATTGCAAGCTATTCATGCTTTAGGTAGTATTCGAAATGCAAATCGTATTTTGAAGGATCTACGGCAATATTGCCATGTTACCTCGCATAACCGGGAGTATGTTTATTATCTCAACAAAAAAGGTTGTGCCTTACTAGGATTAGAACCAAATGAACGAAAAAAGAAACATCAACTTGAACATATACTTTTAAGGAATGAAGCCTGGATGTGGCTTGGATTTCCCGATTGGAAAACAGAACAAGTTATAAAATTTAGATATCAAAATGAAGAAAAAGTAATTGTGCCAGATGCTTACTATCTAATAGATCAAGTACCACATTTTGTAGAAATTGATAGGCTACAGCATATGACGACCAATGAAGAAAAAATAAAATATTATGGTTTAATTGCAAAGCTATATAAAAAACAAAGTAATATCGTACCAAACATTTTATTTTTTACAATATCAGACTATCGTGAACAGAAGTTAGAGAGTTATGGAATAAAATATAATGTATATGTACGTACATTTCTCTTAAAGGAAGTTTTGTAGTTCATTCTTTGCAACTGAATTACAAAAAATATAGATTTTTGGCAACTAAATTGTTAAAAAGGACTACATAGTTTAGTAGCCCTTATTAAGTCCAGAAATCTGTATGATTAATATTTTCACCTGTTAACTTCCGTAATGTATTAATAAGCTTGTTTTGATTTTTAAATGAAGGATGAAAGGCATTCCCTTTACAAAGACGACTTAATGTACTTTTACTTACACCACTAACTTTTGAAACTTCTTCTTGCGTTAGATCATGACGATCTAAAAATTTGCCTAGCTTACTCCTGGGCTTTATAACAAACCATTCCAATTTCTTCACCTCTAGATAGGATTTTGTAGTAATAGTTTGTCCAAAAGTCCCATTGTTAAAACAGTTTCACTTTTAAGGAATGTATAGAAATATGTAAGCATAAGATATAGAAACTAATAAATTAAAAATATATGTAATAATTTCGGGGAATCTAGCATTCATATAAGTAGCTACAAGTTGCTGATACACTATTCTAATGGCAACTTGTTGCAAAGGGTATTCCTATAAAATTAAAAGCTTGAACCTATTGATACACAAGGGTTTAGGCTTTTTTAAATTTATGGAGCAATGAAAACAAGTTTAATAAATTAAGAGATATCATATTGTTGAGTCGTCGAATATTGAAGAATCATATATATAATTTCACGTACCATATTGATAATAAAAAAATATTTTCTAAATGGTTGTATAAGGCAAAACAATAGGTTTATAATAAGAACAAACGTTCTGTTCTTGGGGGCTAAAACGATGTTTGATTATTCAAAGTGTATGAATCGAATGATTTACTGCATTGATCTATGTTCATTTTTTGCTAGTTGTGCGTGTGTCATGAGAGGATTAGATCCATTAAAAGTAAAATTGGCTGTTGTTGGTGACGTAAATAGAAAAGGATCTATCGTGCTTGCTGCCACTCCCGAACTGAAAAAATTAGGCATTTCTACGGCAACCAGATTATATGAAATGCCAAAAGATCCAAATATAATTATCGTAAATGCAACAATGAGAAGATTTGTTGAAATTTCAAATCAAATCACAGAAATTTATACAAAGTATGTAGCATTAGAGGATCTACACGTTTATTCAATAGATGAATGCTTTTTAGACATGCAACAAACAGCGCACCTTTTCGGACGTGATCCAATTGTAATTGCTAAAAGAATTCAAAAAGAGATATATGATACAACGGGTATAACTGCATCTATTGGAATTGCACCAAACCTATTTCTCTCGAAGGTTGCTCTAGATGTGGAAAGTAAGCATTCAAGCTCTAGGATTGCCATGTGGTCATACGAGGATGTTTCGAAAAAATTATGGGAAATCAAGCCTCTACACAAAGTATGGGGAATCGGAACGGCTACTGAAGAGGCATTACACGGCATGGGGCTATTTTCCTTAAAGGATGTTGCAAAAACGCCTAAAGAGCATTTAATTAAGCGGTTTGGCAAAGTAAAAGGGGAAGAGTTATATCGCTTCTCATATGGTATTGATGAGAGTCGGATTGCAAATAAATACATTCCTAAAAGTACCTCTATAACAAAAGGACAAATATTGTTAGAAGACTGTTTTAGCCCCAAAAAATTAAAAATGCTTCTTCTAGAACAAATAGAAGAAACCTGTTTTCGCTTACGATCTATAGATAAATGCTGTCGTACGGTTGAGCTTTCTATAGGCTATAGCAAATACATCGGTGGAGGTTTTAAACGAGCGATTACCTTAGATCAACCGACATGTTTAACGGAGGATGTCTACGCTGCTTGTTTAAGCTTATTAAAAAAGTTTCACTCTGGTCATCCGGTGCGCCAAATACACATCACACTAAAGAATTTGACCAGGGACGATGCAATTCAAATGTCACTGTTCGAAGATACTTCCCAAAAAGATACTAAAAGGAAATTAGCAAAGACAATGGACGGAATCCGGCATAGATATGGTAAAAATTCAATTATGCGTGGGATTAGCTATATTAAAGGGGCTACACAAAGAGAAAGAAATGGAAAAATAGGTGGGCATAAAGCATAAGGAGGAATACAGATTATGATTGATAGAGGTATGATGCGTTGGGTTCCATTTTCAGCAATAAAAGAGCAATTTGAAGGATTACATGAATTGTATGAAAAACAAATCCATATCCCAATGCCAATTTTAGATGAACAAAAATTAGAACTTATAAATGAAATAGTGTGTTGTGCAATGGCTGAAAATAAGCAAGTAAGTATTTCATACCAAAAACAGAACAAGGTATATTCCGAAGTGGGTTATATTCATTACTACGATATGGTCTGTAATGAATTAAGATTTAGGAACCAACATGATAATGTACTATATATAAAAATTAATCATGTAACAGATATAAGATATACATAAGAAATAGAGTCCTTTATTATTAGGACTCTATTTTTATGATCGCTCATGTATTTTTTCATGAGATCCACACTTCTATTAGCAATTGTTTAAGATTTTAGGAAGCCTGGTTTTTACGAGAATGAATTTTTCTATACCGACCGTGTTTTACAACATGACGAACGTCTAATTCTTTATACCCCTTATTTTGGATAGTTTCTGAAACATCTACGATAATCGTGTTAGTTAAAATATTTACTACATAACCATTTAATTTTAAAGAAGGATTCTTGCGATCTGAAAATTGTACATAGTCACCAATTTTAATTGTTGGAACTGAAATAGTCTTTTCCATAAAAATACCTCCAAAATTTGTAATGTTATAAACTAACTTTCAAATTATTAAGTATGTTTTTTGTTTTTAAGAATTTATTCGCTTTTATATAAAGCTCGAAAAGTTCAGCGCTTAAAGTAACGGTCATATTATCCCTCATACATTTAAGGATTATGATATCTTGTTCTTCATGTTCAAACATTTTTGCATATCCTAATACTTGATATACCCGACCATTTTTTTTATGAACATAAAATTCTCCACGTTTTACTTTAGCTGCTTTCATATTTGTTCCTCCTCTGATTTTGAATTTTAAAACCCATAGAGAAATCCAGCAATCAAATATGTAGTAAATAGCATCGCTATAGCAATCCCAAACGTTCCGAAGAACCAAATTTGAGAATTAATACAGTCCTCAATCCCAAACCATTCACATAAGAATCTATAACTCTTTGAAGCACGTTGATTGAAACTTATATGCTCTGATTCCTTTGATGGATTCTGTGTTATAATGGAGTTACAATTGTTAATTTTAGATAAGGTATTTGTCAATAGAATCACCTTCCTATAGTTAATGATGTAGGAGAAAAAGTCCTGACTATCTGGCGGTGGTAAGGGCTTTTTCTTATTTGCTATTTACGGGTTAGTCTGTTCATGCCATTACGTGTGACTAACCAAACTTTCCCGCTTTTTCTTGCTTCATTCTCATAGAACTTTCCTCGGTTGCACCATTTATTAACAGTGTTTTCCGCAAGTCCCCATATATGTTCAGCTTCTCTTGTTGTATAAACGGAAAATAGAGCTTCCTCTAGTTCTCCATTTTTAATTTCATCCATTATTTGTAGTTGATCCCTCCTTTGCTTTCTTATATTTATTATAATGTCCATCCGTCTTGTTTGCAAGACAAAATCTGAAATATTAATCATTATTTAATCGACATGTTTTCGACAAATGAAAAAGCATCTAAATTAAATTAGATGCGAAATGTACTTTATTTTTCTAACTTATTTTTCCTTGAGCAATAAAGACAGCCACTACCATAGGCACGATTATTAACTGAAGTTTCCCATTCATGTCCTTCATTGCATTTCCACCATACTCTTTTACTTGAACTCCTCGTGACATCATAAGGAGTTAATGTTCCATTTTTAGTGGGATGCCATTCTTTAGCTAGGTCTGAATTTAATGTAGCTAGACAATTATCAATGCATATTTTTCTGTTAGTGCAATAAGGACATCCACTACCTTGTGCACGATTATGTACTTTAGTTTCCCATTCGTGTCCTTTCTCACACATCCACCATACTTTTGTATAACTTCCTACAATTACATCATAAGGAGTCAATATTCCATTTTTAGTAGGGTGCCATTGTTTAGCTAGTTCTGGATTCAATGTAGCTAAACAATTATCTATACATACTCTTTTGTTAGCACAATAAGGACAGCCTACTCCAGTTGTTCTGGAATATATAGCACTTTCCCATTCATGCCCTTTTTCACATTTCCACCATACCTTTAAGTGAGCCCCTTTTTTAAAATGTTCTGGTTTTAACTCGTTGTTTTTAGTGGGATGCCATTCTTTGACTAGTTGAGGATAATGAAATGCTATAGAGTTTTCAATGTTTTTTTTCTTAAATAATTTAGTGATCTCATATTTTTTATTTTCAGTATCAATATTAACCTTTTCACAACAGAGGTTATTATGTTGAAAAATAAGCTTGAATATTTCAGAAATGGCATTGTTTAATTCATTAAAACTTGGAGGATTTCCAACGGAAATATTTATTGTGGAATTATTGTTTATTCTTTGTAAGCCTTCTTCCCTAACTCGTATTAACAAAAAACCTTTTTGAGCAACATATTCACTTTTCTTTACATCTTGTTCATAGCGCTTTCTATGCCAATAGTATCCATCGTATTCAATTACAAACGATAGCTCACTATTAAAGATATCAAATTCTACGCCATCTTCTGTAAGATGTTGACTTAATGTATTTTTAAATCTTTTATTTATAAAATAGAAAATTGTTTGTTCTGGAAAAGAAGTTCTAGGTTTGCAAAAAGGACAATTTGTTCCTACAACTCTTTGATAAGCATTTGTTTTCCATTCATGCCCTTTTTCGCACATCCACCATACTTTTCTCCCCGATTTTGGAGTAACATCATTTGGAGTAAGTAATCCATTTTTAATTGGATGCCATTCTTTTGATATTTCCGGATGTACTTTAGCCAAACAGTTATCAATAGTAGCATTACGTCCTGAACAGTAGGGACAGCCCGTTTTTTTTCTTGTACGACTGTATACTGAAATTTTCCATTCATGTCCTTTCTTACATTTCCACCAAACCTTTCTTTCTGAACCAAAAGAAATTGTTGAAGGGTCTACAGATGTATTCTTTGATGGATGCCATTCTTTTAATAATTCCGGATGTGTAACCGTAATAGATTTCTCAAAAAGAGTCTTTTGTCCACAACAATACAGACAGCCAGAACCGTTTTTTGTACGATAACTTACTTTAGTTTCCCATTCGTGTCCTTCCTCACACATCCACCATACTTTTTTATAACTTCCTACAACTACATCATAAGGAGTCAATGTTCCATTTTTAGTAGGATGCCATTGTTTAGCTATCTCTGGATTCAATGTAGCAAGACAATTATCTATACAAGCTTTTTTATTGGAACAATACGGACATCCTCTTCCTTTGTGTCGATTCCATATAGGTGATTCCCATTCGTGTCCTTTCTCACATTTCCACCATGCTTTTTTATTGGAACCAACTGTAACATGAAAAGGAGTTAATTTTTCATTTTTAGTTTCATGCCACTGTTTAGCTAGTTCGGGGTTTCTTATTGCTAAGCTATTATCCATAAAGTCTTACCTCCTCTCTAGGGGGATATATCTCAGTTTAGAGTTAAATTAAATCCGGAATGTATCTAGTACATTATCTTTTTCTTCTTTATTAATACCGATGTATCTTAGTGTAATTTGTGGTGTACTATGATTCAATATTTCTTGTAACATAGCAATATCCTTTGTTTGCTTGTAAAACCAATATCCAAATGTTTTACGCATGGTATGAGTACCTAATGATTCTACCCCGGCAAAATCCCCAGCTTTTTGTAACTGTCGATATGCTTGAATTTTACTAATAGGTTTATCACCTTTTCGAGAAGGAAATAACCAGGTACTTTTTAGATCCTCAGCGTATGGAAATACTTCTTCAAAAATAGATGTAATATTTATGATACGCTCTTTTTTTGTTTTTCCTTCTTTTACTTTAAATTCTTTTCGTTTTTTTCGCTTCAGTTTTAAAATTTCATTTGTTTCCATTTTAAGTAAATCACTGACACGTAATCCTGTATTGATCCCAATAAGGAATAAAATGTAATCACGATCTGAACAATGACGTTTGAGTGACCATTTCATATCATTAAGCTGTTCAATACTCCGAATTGGTTGTACATCAATTAAATGTTGCTTTTTATCCATCTGTTTTTCAATCCCTTTATTTTCAATGATTTGAATGTATACTTTTTTTTCTTTTTTTATAATATCAATTAAAATGGATGAAAGTCAATGTTTACGGGGAAATGAATGTAAACTTTTGGCTAAAAGTTTACATTCGCTTTTTGAATCATTTATAGCTAATTTTGTAATAAATTTCTCAATATTGATATACTTGTTAATTATGGTTTTAATATTAAAAATTTACATAAAATAAATTATAATAAAAATATGATGGTTATCCTTTTGTTTACTCCTTGTGCTAAAGATAAGATCGTGTTCGCCGATCTTATCTTTTTTATTTGTGGATTTTTCATACAAAAAAAAGAATCCTTATGATAAGGATTCTGCAACAGGAAATAACAAAATATAAACACTTGTAGCTTTGGTATGCACGATAATTGATAAAGAAGAGAATCCACATCATATATTTATAAAAGATATTTTGCGTATTGAGCACCCGTAATAATTTTTTTCATAAATAAATTGAAGTTCCATAATAATAATCTTTTTCTATAATAGTTATCTTTTAGGACGTAACGAGGAACGAAAAAGTATGTATAATATTTAATAAAGTAAAATTGATAAATGTAATCGTTTTTTAGAACAGATTATCGTTTAATGTCTGTTCTTTTTTGCGTGATGCTGGAGAAATATAATCCTCCAGCATTTACTGTTTTATGACAAAAAATATTGTTAACTTTTTTAAAATGAGGTTAAATGCGTTGACACCTTTTTTGAAAAACACTTTATTGACATGAGTTTTAGAATGTTGTTTCATAGTCTTTGTATTGAAAAAAATCGACGGTCATGTCGAAAAGTAAAAGTTAAAAAAAGAAAGAATTTATACATATATCTTGTGTCTTATTTTGAAACGTAATACAATATATAGAGAATTCAAGAAACGACATACAGAGAATATAGATTGGAGAGGGAGGGTCGGAAATGTTAGTTGCATATGATTCTATGACAGGAAACGTGAAGCGTTTCATTCACAAATTAAATATGCCGGCCGTTCAAATTGATGAAGCTCTAGTATTAGATGAAGACTTTATTCTTATTACGTATACAACAGGTTTTGGCAATGTACCGGAACGTGTTTTAGACTTTTTAGAACGCAATAATGAAAAATTAAAAGGCGTATCTGCAAGCGGCAATCGTAATTGGGGAGACATGTTCGGTGCAAGTGCTGACAAAATTTCTAATAAATATGAAGTGCCTATTGTATCAAAATTTGAGTTATCTGGAACAAATAATGATGTAGAATATTTTAAAGAAAGGGTGCGTGAGATTGATTAAAAGAGATAAAATCTAAAATATGGACGTTTTTACACGCTTCTCGATTAACCTCCTGTTTTTGTCCGTAAAGAAGTAGAGGCATTATTTTACTCTGAACATATGTGCGCTTCTAGATCGGGTGTATTTCAATTGTACGGTATAATTAATATATGGGGTATTACCCTAATCAAAAAAAATAACCCTATACCAGGGTTGTCCGTAAAGAAGTAGAGGTATTGCATCTTACTTTAAACATATGTGTGCTCCTAGACCAGGTGTATTTCAATTATATGGTATGATTAATATATGGGGTATTACTTAACAAAAAAAACAACCCTATACCAGGGTTGTCCGTAAAGAAGTAGAGGTATTGCATCTTACTTTAAACATATGTGCGCTCCTAGACCAGGTGTATTTCAATTATATGGTATGATTAATATATGGGGTATTACTTAACAAAAAAAATAACCCTATACCAGGGTTGTCCGTAAAGAAGTAGAGGTATTGCATCTTACTTTAAACATATGTGCGCTCCTAGACCAGGTGTATTTCAATTATATGGTATGATTAATATATGGGGTATTACTTAACAAAAAAAAATAACCCTATACCAGGGGTTAGCTAAATTCAACATACTCAATATTGCAAATTAAGTACATATATATTTGTTTTTAAATATATTCAAAAATACTCTTTAGAAAAACTAGTTCTCTTAAGTGTTTTTTGTTTTGCTAAAATTCACGGGTGGCTCCCGTTTAATATAAATACTTTACATACGGAAAGGATGTATAAGACAATAATTCACTAACTTATGTAAGAACGTAGTCATTTAAAAATGAAAAACGAAAGGATAGATTAAAATGTTAACTACAAGTATAATTACATTTCTTCTTAAGAATGCAATCCCAGGACTGCTTCTTAATATATTCATAGTATTATGTCCCTCTTTGAATGCAGGGATTCCGATTACACCTTTTCTAATTTGGAAAAATGCAAGATTCCAAATTTCAGCTGTGATATTTTTTTTAACAGTAGTGTTACTTTTAAGTCTTTATGTGTATTTGAGTATGCCTGCTACGTTAATGATTCAACTTTTTTTATTTCTATGTCAATTTGGGTTATTTCTTTCGGGACAGCTGGCTGGCTATTTCCAAAAGAAAAGAGAAGAAAACACTAATAGTAACAAGTTAAGTGCTTAAGGTTGGCTGACCTTTTTGCAAGATTAACTCCTTCCTTGGCTGGGAAGGGGTTTTTACTTATATACTAATTATTCTACATAACCAATGTTATCATACACGTTAATAAATAACAATAATTATGTGTCACAGAATTGCATCAGAAATGTGTCACAGAATTGCACCAGAAATACGTCACAGAATTGCATCAGAAATGCGTCACAGAATTGCATCAGAAATGCGTCACAGAATTGCATCAGAAATGCGTCACAGAATTGCATCATTTTGTACTGAAGAAATTCTATTGATTGCTCTAGGAGTAATCCAAATTTGTGCTTAATTTAAGGAATTGGGCATTTTTGTCCCTCACCCGAATTCCAAACAGTTCTACTTTTCAATTGATAAACGTTATAGATTTACTATTAAGGGTAGCACTACATGCCCATCAAGCTAATGTTTTGAAGTACCTGGGGTTCGACCGAGATACTTGTAAAAGTAAGCCTATGACTCAAAATTACATGTATATCGGCTGTATCCTTATAATAGCTTTCTTTCAATTAATGCAATGATGACTTCTCTCTCTTTTCTCGCATATACACTGCAAATTGCATCATTTCTTCTTGGGTAAATTGTTTTCCTTCAATTGTCCCTTGTTTAGCCGTCCCAATAAATACTAAATCATCCCATTTGGAAAATGGTTCCTCTCCTTTAAAAACCATTTCACTATATCTTTTCCATTCCCCGTTAATGTTCACTACATTATATCTTCCCTCATTTGCTAAGAAACTCATTGCAAACATTTTATCAGAGTAATAGAAATCACATTCATTATTCGGATCTCTTAATTCTTTCCAGCTAATATTAGGCATTAATTCTTCTTCCGGAATCTCACGTTTCTCTGTTTCAATTAGCTCATAAGATGAAATTGGTAAATTTTCTAACTCATCATCATAAACTTCTTTCATTATCCAACAGTCTTTACTAGCGTCTGCTGCATAATATTGATACCATTCATTGTCATGCGTTTTAAACACATAAATAAATCTATTTGTAACTGTCTTACGATAAGTTTCAACGATATAACTATGATTAAAATTCCCTGTTTGGTCATATAGTGTGTCATCATTATGATAAGTTTCAGTTTCAACAAAAAGTTTCGTTTTCTGTCCCTCAATTATATATTCATAGCCGTCTACTACTGGAAAGTCTTCTGGATATTCATTCATACACTCTTTTTCTAATAAACAGTCCTTCACTTTGCTTATAGCTGCTTTTGGAATCTCTTTTAACTTTACGAACTCTTCAAATTCATTATTAATATCTATTCCATAAGGCTCTAATATTTGATGCAATTTTCTAGCAACCCTTGTTTCTTCGTAAATCATATATTCATACTCTTCAGGATTGAATTCTGTTACTAAAACATATCTATCCAATGGGTTGATCGTATACGTATTTACCCATTTATTAGGCTGATTGAAAACTCCGTGTGGGATTAAATATCCCCATAGCACCACATACTTCTGAAATTTCGCTTCTGGTACTACAAAATAGGATGAACCTTCGTTTGTTTCCCTTTCTAGTACACGTTTTCCACTGAATAATTTACGCATATACATACCCCCATGATTAGTACAATATAATAAAATATAAGGCTCATACTAAGTGTAATACTATCATATTTAAATTGAAATACTGCTTTTGATACATATTTCGCAAGAAATCTATCCAATACAAATAATACATTATCCATTTATCGGATAAATTCAACATAAAGTTAAATGTAGACTATTACTTTGGATTTTTATCTTTTATTAATTAATACGGTACGTGAAATTATTACATATTGTAATGAAAAAAGCCCCCATAGATCTTACACCTATGAGGGCTACCTAAGGGTATTTAGACTTTCGACTCCATTCTATTGTAACAGGCTTTCTCCATACATGAGAAACATAATGAACCAAAAACAGACGAACATAACAAGAACTTCTTTAAACCTTTGCTGAAAGGAAATACGACCTTCTTCCATTCTACATGCCCCTTTTCTCTACAACTTTTTATATGTTAAAATATAGAGGAAAGAAATCTGCTAATTTCTTTCCTCTACGGTCACTCAGACTTTTGCTCTTTGTTTGCTTTTGCAAATGAAGAGCTTTTATTTTACATACTTATACTTACTTTCTAACATCGCATAGCGCAATAGCTTTAACTTTGTCTCTTTTTTCAATGCTTTCCACTCAGATACACCAATTTTCATTTTTCATTCCTCCATTAATTAAATTTGTTATTTATATAGACTTATAAGTTCCAGTTATATATTTTTCTAATTTGTTTATCGCTAAATCCTTTATGAATAGCGAAGATTTCTGGAAAATCAGAGATACACAAATCAATAATTGTATTATCAGTTGTTCTTATATAGTAATATTGAACAGCTCCCTCATAATTCGAATAT
The DNA here is from genome assembly GCF_008368885.1 of Bacillus sp. BPN334. NCBI lineage: Bacteria > Bacillati > Bacillota > Bacilli > Caryophanales > Bacillaceae > Bacillus > Bacillus sp. BPN334. The sequence goes on from NZ_QOZW01000017.1 coordinate 26,489, forward strand.
AAATAGTATTTATGAATTTTATAAGTTAATCCATTTTTCTCTAATACCTCATAAAGCTTATTTTTAGTTTCATCCATTACGTCAAAAATAGTTAACTGCTCCACTATTAACAGCTCCTCATTGCGTAAATTTACTAAACTAACTCTAAGAACAAGGTTGTTTCATTATGTTCATTGGTATGCACATTGAACTGTTTTCCCGTAGCTTCTAATGCACTAAAAAGCATTCTTTTATATCCTAGATCCATAAAATCTACACTTATTTGACCATGATTCATAATAAATTGAAGATCAGCCATGATCTTTTTAACTTTCCGTTCCATGTAATAACCTCCTCAATAAAGTTATATAACTTATATAACCATTCTATTACTCATTTTTCTGGTTGTCAATATAAGTTATATAACTTATAATATTTTTTATAGAGGAGGTTGTTATATGGCTGTTAATAAAGACAAGTACACTCAAATTTTAGTTACTTTTACAAAAGAACAAGTAGAACAAATAGAAAATTATTGGCATGAAAATAAGCTGAAGAATCGAAATGAAGCAATTCGTCAGATCGTAGACAAAGGGTTAAGTCGTAAATAATGACTGCCCTTTTTATTTTCCCTAAAAAACCTAAAAACGCATTTAAAGTCCGTTTCTCCCTTTACATACGTTTTTATGACAAATACGACTTATTATATTAACAACTAATTAAAAATCTCATACAATCAAATCTGAAGAGTCATTTTTGTGTTAAACTGATTTTTCTCATGTATTCTTTAAACAAATGAAAAAGAGCCGGATTTTCATCACAGCTCATGTATTAATTGGTTCTGTATGTGTACATGTAGGATATTGAGAACAACCAAAAAACTTATTTCCTGTTTTATTTGAATCACGAACCACTAAATCATGTTTACATGTTGGACATTTCCGTTCTGCAGGTGTTACCCCTTGATATACATCTTCAGCCGAATATTCGGGATTAATTTTATTAATCAATTTCTGAAGTTCTACACGATCTATTAGTTTTACATTACAAGCTTCCGCTAATTCCTTTGCTTGTCTTGTATATACACTGTTTGTTACAACCCAGCCCTCATGTGCTTTGTAATAGGCTTGTGCTGCATATATCTCTTGTACGGCACTGATGCCGACTCTATTTTTCATCCCGTAGCGTTTCGCCTGGATTACAATACGATTTTTTCCCTTTAATACAAGATCCGCTCCGAAATCATTTGACTGCTTTGTTACTGTTGGAGAATAACCCAACTCTCGAAAGAGAGCTTTTAGATATACTTCAAATTGATGTCCGTCCATTTTGTCTATATAGCGAATACCAGACCTTGCTATTCGCTTCAGTATTCTCCGCTCCTGGATCTTTCGGTACACAAATTTACAAATACGTAAAAGAACATAAATGATAAAACCGTAAATCAAAATCTGTAGTATGTTTGGCATAGATGGTATATTAGACACTTCTTTCCACCTCTTTGATTGGTTTCATTTTCTTTGGTTGTGCTGTTTCTTTTGGCTGTTGTTCATTCACTTGTTTCTTCCGGACATCGTTCCAATCTTTTTCATGCGTTGGGATATCCTCTTTAAGATCTACAAAGCATTTCATCGTCTGAATGAAGTCTTTCCCAGCCTTATCATTATCAACTGCCATAATGACCTCTTTAATATCGTGCCCTTCTTTTTTCGCATCCATTAAAGATTGAATCACCGTTTTTGACTTCAATCCATGCATAGAGACCAGGCGAGCGTTTTGTATTTTATTTTGCTTGATACTCCAATGTGATAACATGTCGATTGGATCTTCATAAAAATAAATCTTATCCGGTTTACCTACATCAACCGTAAAACCGGCATTGATTTTTTCATAATTCGGGACAATTTGCTTAAAACTACCCCTTTTATTCTCCATTTTGACCGTACCTTGACGGTTCATTCCAATGACTTGCCCTTTGCCTCCTTCTTCCCTCCATTTGAACACCACATTATTTTTCTTATCTTGGGCGATGAGATCCTTTTTAATTAGCCAATTCACTAAGCGAGGATCTATTTTCCGTTCATGAATTAGATATTCTTTAATCTCTGTTTGCTTATTTACTTCCAGGTGTTTGGGATAACTAAAAGGCTGCTGCTCTTTTTTGCGTTCCTCTTCAGCTTTTGAACGATCAAACTCTTTGTAATCCCCTTTATTGATGTCTAATACAGCTTGCGGAAATGTCATTTCATAGTACATCATCGCAAAGCTAATCGCTCCATAGCCCTTTTCGCCACGACTATTCCAGGCGTATTGATTCCCTTTAACGATGAGACTGTCATGTTCCGTATGACGGTAATAGTTTCCCTCTTTCTTAAACGTTTCTCCTTTTGCTTCCAGATATGAAATCAAGTCAACTTTTCTTGCTTTCATCGCATCCTCCGTACTGACATGTGCCATTACGGAATCCCCCCTTTACTCTATAAAATGAAATAAAAAAGAGGACTATTCCGTTTCCTAGTCCTCTTTTGCTACTTATAGTTGATACATTTCATTTTTATTTGCCGAATAAGAATTTTAATCGCTTCTCCTGTACGCTGTATGATAAACGAGCATCAAATTTCTTCCCGTTTTTGTTGGAGATAAACCCTTTGATCTGATCCGTTACATTCTTCTCTAATAATTTTTTCACATGGTTACTACTTAGATTTTTACCAGAGAATGTACCAAAAATAATGAAGTCACAGCCTTTTTTGTATTTCTCACATAAGTAGTTACTTTTCCCTACAAGAACTCTACTCTTACATAATGGACATTTGCCAATTGTACGATCTTCAGTCGTTGGAAAACGGAATTTCAAACTTCCGTCCGCTTCCATATATATAGCTGCTGTAAATTCTCCCTTTTCTCCTTGAAAGCCGTTGATAAAATCCGTTGTTTTATACTGAATTAACTTTTTCATCTGATTACCAGGGATTGCTTTCCCTTTCATCTTGGCTGGTAACATAAAATCACATCCATTTTTATGCTCCGTGCATCCATAAAACGTTTTACGATGAAGCATATCCCCTTTTTTACATTTTGGACATTTACCAAATGACAGCTCCTCTTGTGTTGGGAACTGAAATTTAACTTTCCCTTCATGTAACACTAGATAAGCGGAAAACTCCTTCTCATTGGACTTAAACCCTTTTAAAAGATCTGTTTTCTTATCCTCAAACAGCTTTTTCGCTTGCGCTTCCGGAATCGCTTTTTCTTTAATTTTTTTCGGTAAGGAGATTTCACATTCTGGATAATTACTGCACCCATAAAAATTGCCTTTATGAAGGATTTTTCCTTTTCTACAAGGGCATTTACACACCTCAATTTGCTGATTCCAAGTATTAATAATGCTATCCGACACTTTATCATCCATTGCGCCTAATTGTTCCACTGTATCTTTTACAAACGTATTTGTTTTCTCTACAAATTCCTCATATTTCATTTCTTTCTTTTCGATCATGTAGATCATCCCTTCCATTTCAGCCGTATAAGCTGGATTTTTGATTTCATCTACCGGAAAAGCATCTATAAACGCACGACCAATATTAGTGGTTCGAATCTGACTGTTGGTAACATCAATATAGCTTCGCTCTAACAGTTTCGGAATAAACGTTTCTTCCGTAGCGACTGTCCCAATCCGTTTTCCCTTCATAAGTTCTTTCAAATGTTCATCATCCAATTTACGTCCTGCCGTCTCCATAAAGGTTAAAATGGAACTTTCCGTATGAAAGGCTGGTTTCTTTGTTCGAGACTCAATCAAGTCATACTGAACGATTCTGAAAGAATCTCCTTCTCGTAAAATAGGTATCTGAAATGCTTCAACTGATCCCTCTTCTATATCCTCTTGAAACACACTTAGAAACCCTTTCTCTTGTAGGATCTTTTCTTTTGTACTGTATGTGTTGCCCTCTTGATCTATAAAATGCACTTCTCTTACCAGGTAGATTGCTGGTTTCATAAAATTCCCGATAAATCGTTTTACAATTAAGTCATATAACTGTTTTTCTAATGGATTTCGGTTGGTCCCGACATATAATTTTGTTGTTGGGATGATGGCAAAGTGACTACTGACTAACTCATCATTAAATGTAGTGTGTTTTTTTGTAATAGAAGATGGGGCTACTTGTTGTACGAGATTTGCATACGAGCTTTTTTCTAATGCTGCCATTACTTCCTTCACTCGTTCCACTTGCTCTGTAGGTAAATGCCTGGATGAAGAACGAGGATAAGTAATAAAGCCTTCTTCATACAAACTCTGAATATATTTTTTTGCTGTTTCTGCATTTATCTTCATCTTAGCGTGAGCATCTTTGTAGATATCCGTTAAGTTATATAATAATTTTGGTTTCTTTTTTCTCGTACTTTCTTTAAATTCCGTTACGATTACATTCGTTTCTTTCAAGCTATCTCCAAGCTTTTGTAGTGGCGATGGATCTATCAGTTGCTCTTCGGTTTTCATTACTGGTGATAAACCATTTTCCGTTAGTAGCTTTAAATTGTAATAGGTTTGTTCTTTATAGTTTTGGATAGCAATTTCCCTTTGACGGATTTCATTCAAGATACACATTTGAACACGACCAGAAGCCAATAAGAATTGGTTTCTTGCTAGTTTTGATGTACAGCCCCTTGTAACATTAATTCCTAGAATATAGTCCAGGTATTGCCGTGCTTTAGCGGATTGTGCAAGCCCGTCATAGTCTGTTCCTGGTTCTAATCGGTTCAAGGCTCCCTCTAGTTCTGCGGCTTCATAAGAAGAGATAAATAGGCGTGATTCTCGCTTGTTAGCACCTGCATATTCATATAATTCACGATAGATAAGCTCGCCCTCTCTATCTGCATCACAGGAGTTGACCACATGTTCTACATCGGGACGATTCAACAACTTAACTAATATTTGAATTTGTTCGAGACTATCCGATTTCTCTTTATATTCCGGCTCTAAAATAATAGGCAAGTGATCAAATTTAAATTCTTTGTATCTCTCGTCCATCTCCTCCGGATGTTTTAGTTCTAATAAATGCCCCCGGCACCAACTAATAATGTAATTTTCATTTTCATAGTAGCCATAATACGGCTTGCTTCCTGGATGCTTTTGCGAGTTTCTAAATCTAGGTGATTTTAATAATTCAACAGCTACCTTCGGCTTTTCTGCAATAAATAATGTTTTCCCCATAAGTAGTACCTCCTATTAATCTATAATTTCAGTTTTACGCTTCCATTTCTTGTTTCTCCGCTTTTTTATCATTCTGTGACTAAATAATAGAAACATGTTCAAAAAGACCGCTACAAGGAACATACAGCCTGCAAACAGCCATATATTCATAACATTCACTCCTTTCGTTCTATAAATAAGAAAGAGGGCTTTTCCTTTTACCCTCTTTCATTTCTAGATATAAAAAAATCACTTTCCGTTTCCTCAATTGAGTAACAAAAAATGATTTAATCTGGTTTTCCTGCTATACAATTTTTCATCGTTCCATTTCCATTGTTTCTTTTTTTCTACTCGATTTCTTTGTAGCCTTTGACTGCTCTACATTACCAGGCTCTGGCTCCTTGTCTTTTTCTTTATGATTCGTTTGTTTTCCGTTCAATGGCTGAAATTTTTTATCAAAATCCATTTCCTTTGAAGATGTAGACTGATTGATCGTTATTCCTTCTTTCCCAATCTTCTCATCCACCTGGTTTTCTAATTTCACTACGTGTTCCTGGCTTACCAGCTCATTATCAATCGAAACATACTTTGTTGTATAATACCGCTCTTCAGCTTTTACACGAGTAACAATACTATCAATATTATCTGGTGTTTCTTCATATTGTGAACGTCTGTATGCTTCGTATTTCCGGCTTAAATCCTTATCTAACGTAGTTGGCTCTTTTTCTTTTGAAGGCTGAATTTGTTGATCTAAAGAGGCAATAGGTGCATAGCCCTCTTTCTTCATTTCTTTATACAATTCCACTTCTTTTTCACTAAATGAAGGATCTTTTTGTTCCTCTGCCTTATCAACTAAAATTCCATATCGTTCATCTTTTACGATTTCATCCAGGCTCATATTCGCATCCTTTTCATGAATTACAAATGATTGATTCCCTTTTCCATCAAAAATAGAGTCTTGAACTTTTTCATATAAATCTGATTTCAAAATATTATCCAAATAGACATTTTCTCGTTCTCCATTTTTCTCCATTAAGGAAACATATAAATCTTCTGGATTTGTTTTATCTCCGTTCCATACCGATAAATAATTAATATCTTTCGTAACGCCATCCATCATGTGGATTCTTGCAACTTCTTCATCTTGCATATCATTTGCTAATACTTCAATTGTAACTAAGTGATTGGGTGTGTCTTTCGATTTTTCTAATGTACTTTCCTGTGCTTTTTCCATCGGTATTTCTTTGTTATTTCTATGATTCACTACCTCATCTCGTAACGATTGTTTCACTTCATCCGATAGATACCTTTTCTCGTTTAATACTTGTTCATACGGTGTCTTGTAGTCCCCATCTCCCATATTCATACGATCCATACTCACAAGCTCCATTCTCCCAAAATCCCTATCAACTTCTTTTGGAATGGCAATATGATAACGAGCTTGATCGTAAGGGATAGTTTGACCTCTTTCTTTAGCTTCTTCTCTTGCTTTTTCAATACTTAAAATAGCTTCAGCCATTTTTTCATTGGCTTCTCCAAATGGGATCAGTTGATTACTCTTAAAATTTTCGTTGTCGCTCCATTGAACTAGCATAGTTGGTCGATTAATTTCATTCTGATTTAGTGCTGCATACTTTTCTTGATTTGCTTCGTTAAATGCATCAATAAATTCTTTATCACTCAATTTTTCTGCACCTTCTACAGGTTCAAACGCTCGATTTCTATCTGCTTGTTCCCTTAACTCTGCAACAGAGACAAGTTCTTGTGTCGTGTTACTTAAACTCATGTATTCCACCAATAAGATATTTTTTTCATCCTGTTTTTCATTTACAAGACTAGGTTGATCGTTTTTTTCTAGTCCAATTGGTGCAAGTATTTTTTCTTCTAGATGTTCATATTCAATCGTTGTATAATACCCATCCTCTTTATCTAGACCTTTAAAACTTGCCTCTTCTGCTACTGTATATCCATGACCCTCAACATGAAAAACTTCTTCATTTTGCTGTAATGGCTTACCTGTTTCTTGGCAATAAATCACTTCTGATTCGTCTTTTGGATATAGTCCTTTATATTCAATATCATTATTCATTACTTCTTTATGCGCTGTTGAAATTCGGTGATTAATTACATTCAAAGCTAGGCTCACTGAATTTTGAAACCAAAAATCCTTATGGTTTTCTTTCACATACTCATTGACACAATCGACTTTTAAACTCTTTTCACGATCTAACGAAACCCTAGCAAGTGGTATATCATTGAAACTATCTCCTAACAAATCAGCTTCATAATATGGCTCTAACGTATCTGTAATTTTTTTAAGTGTATTTTGTTCTCTGTTTGTACCAAATTCATAAACGATCTGTTCCATCTCCCTTAAATTCAAACGAACATTAGGGTTTATTTCTTCTAATACACGACTATCTTCTGAAAGTTGAATTTCATAGTTTTCCCAATGTTTTTCAAAATTTAATCCTAGCCTTTCATCAATAAGTCGCTGTGCATTTTGTTGAATGCCTGTTAAAATTTCGAAATTGTCTCTTACATTTCCATCTTTATTTTCAGACACTTGTTTTGCCATATGATCTACTCCTTTTTCGTTTGTTTTTTCTTTTTCCAACGTGCTTTCAATTGTTTCGATAAATTCAATTGAAGTTTCATGTACTTCTTTCAACAACTTCGTTTTATCTTTCATTTCTTTTCCTTGTGTCCAGCTTGCTAAATACCCTAAGGAATATTCGCTCGTATCAATCCCAAAATAAGAAGAAACTGTATAAGCTGTCATTTCTGCTTGAAACTCTTTCTCTGGTGCTGTGTAATTCATATGTGTCTCTGCTGTATGAAGTTTAGCGTGTGCCAATTCGTGAAGAAGTGTTTTTACATTTTGTAATTCACTGTTTCTAGGATTCAAAGCAACCTCTTTTGTTAGGGGATAGCTCACACCTTTTGCAACACCCAGTTCTGATTTTGGCGCAATAATTTTCACACCGTTTTTTTCCGCAATGGCTTCCATTCCTTTATACAAACTCTGGTAATCTGTAACGCTCCCTTCTAGCCAACGATTCGGAAAAATACGAGGAAGATCTTCCGCTTTTGCGTTTGTTTGGGACACATCAAACACATGACCGACAGCAAAATATAAGCGACCAGGTATCACTTCTACGCTTTTAGATTCGATTTGTTTTTTCTCTTCCTCACTTGCTTTAGTTATTGTTTTCCATGTGCCTTCTTTGTCTTTGAATTTTGCTATAGTTCTGTTTGGAACAAGGATTTTAATTCCTTTCTCGCCCTTCTTAACCGGAAATCCTTTTTCTTTCCAAAAAGAAAAGGAACCCACTGCCCTGGCTCCCTCGAATTGACTCTGTATTAATGAAATATTAGATGGTGAATAGTGATAAAACTTTGCCATAAACGATAAATAATCTTTCAAATCTCCTGGTGTACGAAAATAACCTTCTATACTTTTTTCCATCTTTTTTGTTAAAGCTTGCACCGCTTCTTTCTTTTCTTCTGGTGATTTTGTTTGATACTTTTTCTTATAACTTTTACTCATGATCTTCTCCTACTCTTTCACTCGCTCTTTGCAATTCCTCCATTTCTTCTTCATTCCATCTCTCAGCTGTATCAAAGAAAAGCTCATGAGTTTTTACATTAACCGGAACTAACATATTTTCTTGATTCATGACATGGATTGCTAGTTCTCTCACTTGTTCTCTTGTAATTTTAATTGTTAGTTCTTCCTCTTTTACAAGTAACACAATTTCATCTTCTCCAATTTCTTTAATGACTCCTAATGCGATATCTTCACGAAATAATAACATCTAAATAACCTCCTGTTTTTTTATAAAAAGAAACAATGTAGCTTACGTTACATTGTTCTTTGATGCCTCATGATCTAAACGTTTTTGTCGTGCATTACTGATGCGTTCCGCTACGACTTCTTTTGCTATCTTCACACTTCCCATCTCTTGTTTATCAGTCGTAATAATGCTATCTACGCTCTCTAAAAAGAAATAACCATTTAATAACTCAATTAAAACTTGTGTATTTCTATCCGCACTATTTGCACCGAGACGAATTTTTGTTAATTCACTTTTCAACACATCGTGTAGATTTTTTGATACAATTTCGGAAATATAATTCAATGACCATTCTGTACTTTTTGATGCTTGATGCTCCATACAAATTTTCGATATAGCATCCCCTGGATGTGTAATATTATTTTCATCCATATAGTCTTGAATGTATTGATGCACATCTTCACTCAACGATAACTTCATTCGAATTTTTTCATTGCCCATGATCTAACCCCTTTCATTTTCATATGCATTTTCCCTTTGCATACGCTCATAATACTTTTGGTTCTTCCAGCTTTCATATTCACTTTTAAAAGCACGTTCCACTTTTCTCATAGAATACTGAATAGATACATTCTGTTGAAATTTTTGAAACGGCTTTGATTTTTTCATGTGATGGATTCTCTTTTGTTCTTTATCATGTGCCTTCATTTCTTGTAAAAAGGCGTTACCCATTCTTTTATACAAGTCATTAATTTTATTCGTCTTGTAATTTTCATATTGCTTCTTATCATACTTGCCTTCCCCATATGCTTCTTTAAAAACTTGCACTTCTTTATCTAACTTTTTGAGAAATTGTTCGTAATCTTTTTTATGATGATGTTGAATATACCGACTGCTTAATTCATCAATTTCCGGCTTTAATGGTTGAATTGTATTGTAGCTATATTGCCACTGTCTTTTATCACTTGGTAACTGTTTATAGATTTGTAAAAACAACGGTTTCAGATGTTGATTGCGCCAATCAAAAACAGAATCCTCTTTTTTACTTCCCACCATATTGTTTCGAATTAGATCATTAATTTGTTTTTGCTCCTGCTTACGATCTAACAGATTATTTACGACTTTCCCCTTCATCGCATCTAATGTTTTTGGCTTTCTTTTACCACGTTCTCTCGTTGGAAACGGTTCAACAGTTGCTACATGAATATGAATATTATCCGTATTAAAGTGAATGGCTGCCGACCAGATAGAGCTTTTTTCCAACCCCTCTCTTTTTTGCATTTCCTTCATTGCAAGCCGTGTTACATCCATTAACTTTTTTTCATCCAACGTCTTTGTTTTTGCATCATAAATGCCTTGTTCCTCTAGCCAAGGGTTATGAAAAGAAATGACATCTTGCCACATGATACTTCCATTCTCATGAGCGGTTTTAAACATTTCCTTTAAGGACTTTTTTTCATTTTCTGTTAAACGATTTGCGTGTTCCGTAAATAGTGCCGATGTCTTTTCTGAATTCCCCATATAGTCTTGATACGTTTCGAACATTTTCGGATTCAGCTTCACTTCACTTTTCGCTTCCTCTCGATCCACATAGTCAATATAGTTCTGAAACGCATCGGAACTTGCTAACACAAATTTCGTTTTTAAAACAACACCCGGTGTGATTGATGATTGAACAGGAACGGCATTACTCATTTTCAACATCCTGCATCATCATTTGAATAAAGCCATTCATTTTTTCCATTGCGCTATAACAATCACTCATCATATGGATGTTCTTTTCAATGAGATTTTCTAATTCCATTTCCCTTTTATTTTGTTGCTGAAAAAATGCCAACATTTCAATTTGAGCTTTCAAAAACTTTTGTCTGGATATTCCCTTTTCCTTTGCAATTTCATCTATTTTCTTTAAGGCAACTGGATCTATATCTCTTATTTTTAGATGCACAATTTCCGCTCCTTTCTGCAATTGTGGGTAGAGAACCAAAAATAGCGAGAAGAGCATAAGGGGTTTCTGCCCCCACCCAAGGTGTGGGGCTAGGCGGAGCCTAGCGAAACGGTGGGGGCAAGAAAAGAAGTTGAATGTCCCCATTACGTCCCTATCTTTATTATTAATGTCTCCACCACGTCCCGTTATTTTTTCTAAATGTCCCCTTCACGTCCCCTCTTTTCGCCTCAATGTCTCCATCACGTCCCTATATTTTTTTTCACTTTTTATTAACTTCCTGTGCTTTTTCTTCTAGCTTTTTGATCTTATCTCGTGCAATTTTTTGTTCTCCTTTAAACAATTCAACGTTCTTTTCTGATGATTTTATTTTAGATTCTAAGGATGCTATTTTCGATTGCGTTTCCGTTTTTTCCGCTTCGGTTTGGTACTTCATTTCATCTTTTAGTTCTTTTACTTTCTCATAAACTGTCTTCGCATTTTCTTCTTCCAGTTTGATTGCTTTCCCATAATTTTTGATCTTTGTTTCTATATCTTTTTTGTCTCTTTCTATAAAATCTAGCTCATATGTTTTTTTATCTTCAGCTAACAATTCATCATTTGCTTTTGTTTTTCTTTGATCGGTAAAAATCGTCTGAACTAATTTATTCGGACTTTTTGTTGATGCATTTTCTTCTTCATATTCGTTAACATCTTGCGTGAATTTACGAATATCCATTTGTTCTTTTTCACCGTTTTTATTGTAAATATCGAAAGCTAACGCTCCCCAATTCGGAGATAACTCTTTTACTTCCACCACATAATTTCCGTTCTCTTCATACAACACTTTGACAGGTAATTGAACACCAGACTTTGCTTTTTCTTGTGCTTTAAACGTAAATCCTGTTTCCTCATACCCTTCTATTCGAAAGCGAATTTGTATAAAGTTTTTGTGTGGATTGTATTCCCTTTGTTCTACAATCAATTTCCCCATACCCGACAACTTAATTACTTTATTTGTCTCTGTATGGAATAGTTTTTCATCGTTTGGCATGTAAATTTTAGATGTCAAGAAAGCGAAAAAACCCAAAAATAGAAAGCTGATAATCGTTAAGTATATCCACGACTTATTTTTTCTTAGATTGATTCTTTCACTCTTCCTACCAATTGCACCTATCACACTCTCACCCCACCTTTTTCGTTATAAAACTTTCATATTGAGTTCTTCTACACTCGTAACTCGCCATGTTTCCTTTTCTTTTTTTATGATGATTCGCAACACATTGTTTACTTTTTCTTCTCGATTTTGCGTTGAATCTGTCGTGACATTTATAAATTCAGCTAACACATGTACCTCCTCTTTATCGGGTTCATTTTCTTGTAAATAAAACTTCATTTCTATTGGTTTCGTTTTATACGTATCTCCTAATTCGTATTTATCAGTTGGATAAAATTGTTGTAATAGTTCTTCACTCATAATGGATTTTGCTTTTTCTTTCCGCTCATTGTAGCCTTCTTTTTCTCGATGAAATGATAATTGAATAAACGTTTCGGCTGTCGATAAGTACGCTCTTCTCTGTTGTTCTTGTGCTGATGGAAGCACCTTATCAAGTCGTTTTTTTAAGTCTTCATTTTGTTTTGTTAGTAATTCATTTGAAAGTTTTAACTGTTTTTCCTTTCCATCACTCATTGATTTTTTGCTCAAATAGATATTAAAAGCTGTCACACCTACAACTAAAATGACAAACACAATAAACATAAATTTTCGTTTATCTTGCATATCCATTCCTCCTTTACATGATTCTATAAATTAAAATACCTGTACAAAAACAAAGAAGACATAACAAGATTAATAGCATTAGTTCTGTCTTCTTTTTAAATAATGTGGTCATTTTCCCTTTTGTAGCTTCCTCTAAAATTTCATCATTAACTGCAATAAATACCGTAAGTGCTAACAACGGAACCGAAACGATTAAATCAAGCCCATAGTTAATATTGCCACTCACAAAACCTAATACTAAATTGACAACCATAACCACTACTAACAGATATACTTTTGATCTATTTAACGACAACATTTTTTCACACTCCTATTTTTTTAGAATCGCCTTACATGACCAGAAAAGACTTTTTGCCAATACGGATTATTTAAATCTTCAATGGCAACCCCTTTATTTGTTTGGCATCCAATGAAAGTATTTTTATCAATTACAATGCCAACGTGTCCGTCATGTTTGTAGGTATCAAAGAAAATAACGTCACCTGGTTTCATATCATTTGCTGATACTTTTGTACCGATTTTATTTAATGTTTCCGTACTTACAGCTCCTATCGGACTGGTATACATCCCTACTTGTTCGAATGCCCAGCGTACAAAACTTGAACAATCAAAAATTCCTCTTGCAATGTCATTTGTGTTACGTCCTCCACCAAATACATACGTAGAACGCCCTATCCATTGGCGACCTACATCGGCAACTTTTGAACCACTACTTCCTCCACTTCCTGGATTTCCTCCTCCACCAGAAACAACAGAACCCGGCTGATAATACTTTAAAACTGCGTCAACGTACAATATATCGCCATAACACGCGTCAAATGGAACGGCTTCTGGTCTTAAACAATGGTACATTCCTGTATGCTTCACTTTTTGATACTGTTGTTGTGAAAATTTGATTGCTAATTCTTTCGTATACTTGCCACCATTTGCACCAACAAAATCAAAAAATCCTGTTCCAAAATTGTAAGCTTGAAGTGCTGTTTTGATATGATCCATGTCCCCTGGACTCGTTACTCCGGCTCTTTCTATCGCATGTTTAAACTCCTGTACACCAGCCCAAATACTGTAATCTGGATCTGTAATACAGTTTGGTGATTTACAATATTTCGTATTAAAAGCACCCTCTGATGATTGCATCGGATCGCTGCCACGCCCTCCGCTTTCCTGCATCATTTGTGCAAGCATTAAAGCGACAAACGGTTCTACGCCAAAGGCTTTCGCATGCTTCCGAATCGTAGGTTCCCATTTTAAAACTTCGGGTGAAACATTCATGACTTGCCCTTCACCTGTATACGTAATATCGCCTGCGTCTGCGTCCGTTCCACTCTCTCCACCCATTGCCGCAATAAAAATACTCATAACTCCAAGTAAAAGAAAAGAAAAAAGACCCATCACAATTAGAGCTAAAGTGATGAGCCATTTCCTTGGTATAATCTTTAAAACTAGATGCATGGTATTAAGCACCTCCCCCGAATAACATCAATTCTTCGTCTGTTACTTCTACATGAAAATGAATGTTTTTTACAGCCCCAATACTTAAAATGACATCCCCTGTTGGCAAATGTGGAATGGCTGCAATCTCACTTTCACTTAACTGTCCTGCAAATACTTTTCGTAACATGTCTAAACTGTTATTATCTTGTTGCATGATAAATTTGTACTGTGTAAGTTCAAATAGCTTTTTAATTTCATCAATCATTTCTTGTGAAGATCCTTCCGGTACAAAATCTCGAATCGTGTGACTTGCATATAAAAGACCAGCAAAATATTTTCGGTCTTCTCGGCTAAATTTAATTAAAAATTGTAAAGCGTGAGCACTCTCTTTTCGCGTGTTGATAATATGATGTGCTTCGTCAATAATAATGAAATATCGAATGACATCTTCAAAAGCAATTTGCTTTTTGTTAAAGGCTCTTAATTGAGGAGCACCATTTGAAATCATTTCATCCCAAAGAAGATTTAACACATTAAAGATTTGCGCCTGAAACACTTCTGGTTTAGAACTGGATATATTCCGTAAGGAAAAAGATACAACTTGTTCTTTCTTGAAATCTTCAATTGTAGAATGTCCATCGAATAATTGTGCATACACTTCTACTAGGTTCATAAGATTTAATTCAATTAATTCTAAACGATGGATTCTACTGTCTCCTAAATTTTCATGGTGTTTTTTACTTTCTACATCTTGATATAATTCGTTACGAACAAAATTTAAAAAATCAGAGAAGATAGGGTATTCTTTCGGTTTTCTTGTTGTAATTTCATTTGTTACTCCCTTTTTATCATTCCATAATCCCATACGAATATATAATTTTCGAAGCAAATTTTCATACTCTTTAATTTCATCATCTTTTGCTTCTGGTGCAATAAAGCGATAAAAAGTTGTCACTTTGGATAAATGCTGAATGAAACTAACTTCCTCACTTTCTGCTGTCTTATACACTTGAAGTGGGTTAATTTGACCTTGCGATCCATCTAATGCAATTGTTTTTCCATTCAAGTCACGTACTGTTTCCTCAAATTCACCTACAATATCAAAAATACGGATAAAATGTCCCTTACTTGCATAATCCACAGCTTTCTTTTTTAGTAAGGTGGATTTTCCAGCACCAGGCTTTCCAACCATTACACCGTTATAACTCTTTCTTTGTTTGTCTTTATGAAAAATATCAAAAATAACATTTCCTTTTGTTTTCGTTGTTCCATAATACGTACCGTATGGATCGTTCAAATAAGAATAGTGAAATGGACACCCACCAGCTAAACTGACTGCCGGAATTTCTTTTCCTTTTCTTCGGTTCACATAATTTTTTTGTGTATCAAAGCTCGTTACGAGTGCATCCCATTCATACTCTTGTTCATTTAAAAAGACAGCTCCTCGAAAGTTATAAGATTCTAATGTTTCCATGATTTCTTTTACCTGTTTTTCTAACTCATCTAACGTTCTAGCGGAAACATAGATACGGATATGAATACGTTTCATGACCTCACCTTGTTTCAAATCCGTATAGAGAGCTTCCAGCTCTAAAAATTCATTTTTTGCATCAATCCGATCTATATTATCCTTTGCTGTATCATGCCGAACACTTTGTTCACTCATGGATTTATTAATAGATTCAACGACTTCTTTTCGATCATCACTCATTACATCTAATGTTGTGATCACATTTGGCATATTCATAATTTGCTCTAACCAAAAATCATTTACTTCTGTTGGATAATCATAGACATGAATGCAAGTACCTAATCCCTCACCTGTTTGCACGTAGTTTTCTTTAAAGCTGATTCCCCCTTGTGGCTGAACCCTAGCCACTAAAAAAGGGTTATAACCTTTCTTCTTTTTTAGTTCCTCTTGTTTTTCTTTTTTGGATTTTTTACTTTTGAACGCAAACATATTGTTTCCCCCTTACTACCATATATTTTTCGTTCCTAATTTTGCATTTTGATTAAACAACTTAAACATAAGCTCTAACTTTTTCTCTTCATCCACCTCTAATAGTTCAGTAGAGCGTTTGATATATCGTTTTGCTGCATCTACACGTTCTTTTACGATTAATTCTGTTTCTCCGTAAATAAATAAGAAGGCTTCCCGATTGGTTCTGCCCCATTCTAAAAACTGAAGTTCTTTTAACTTTTGATTTAAAATTCGTTCATACAAAGGACTGGTACATTCTTTAATTTTCTTCTCCATATATCGTTGTTGTTCAGTTGTTTGACATGGGAAGTTTAAAAAAACAAGTTTAATGGACTGTTTGTAGGCTTGATAAAAATAAGCATGTGAAAAAATGACAAATGCTTGTTCGTCGCTATTCTTAGAGAACATATCGTCACCTTCCACTTGAAGAATTTCTAAAAACTCCTCATTTTTCAACTCAAATATGCCATCCTCCGTCATATCTACGATTTGCATAATTTCCGCAATACTTTTCTTTACCTTTGGTGGCGCTTCTTTCTTTTTTCTAGATAAAAAACCTAACAGTTTTGTATTTTTCTTTTTCGAAACATCTTTTTTTGGCTTTTCTTTCTTCTGTTTTTTTACTTTTGGTTCTACTTTTGGTTCTACCTTTGGTTTTTCTTCTTTCTTTTTGTTGGGTACCACCTTCACAATTTCTTTTGGTTCAGAAAGTGATTCTTTTACATTTTTTTCGTTAAATCGAAATGCTGTTTTCTTCGGCACTTCTAGTTGTTTTGGCTCTTCTTTCTCCACATCTTTTTCGCTGAATAACGCCATATGTGATCCCTCCCTTATTGATCGTTATCAATGGCGCAATATGCACCTTTCCTTCTTAACAGTGTAATAATCAAAACTTCATACATTCGTTTTTGAGGATTCGTACTTGGTCGCCAAATCATAATAATTGCAATAGCTGCCATGAAAATAACAAATGGTAACTGAAAGGAATCATGTACGAAATTCCTAAGAATCATCGTTACAACCAATAAACCAATTAATAAAAAGAAATCTATTAAATAAAGCACTTTATTAATCCTTAATTCTGTACTGATTTCCTTCGGAATCCGATAGCTTCTCATCGGGATTCCCTCCTTTTCGACAATAAAAAATAAGCGTACGATTACGCTTATTTTTTATCTGTATCATTTTTATTTTTGCTCACGATATCTCTCCAACTTTTACCTGTATTTTGACCCATCTGATAAAAACGCTTTGTATTCTGTACCGTTTCAGAATTATGAATCCGTTCTTGCACTCCTCTTACCTTTTGTTTCACCGATGATGTAGTATTTTTAACTTTATCCGTTGTATATTGTCCTAATGTCCGTGTTTCTTGATTTCTACTTGCTGCCACTTCTTTATCACTTTCATAAGGAATAATTGGGCTGCTATGTGTCACGGTTACGATGTCGGCTGATGCTGGACTTCCTCCACTTGGCACT
>NZ_QOZW01000018.1:0-213267 GCF_008368885.1 Bacillus sp. BPN334
ATGGTGACATGTGGAGCTGACGAATACTAATAGATCGAGGACATAATAACCATATTAATATGAAGCAAATGTTATCTAGTTTTGAAGGAATATGCCTTCATAGTTTGGTGATGATGGCAGAGAGGTCACACCCGTTCCCATACCGAACACGGAAGTTAAGCTCTCTAGCGCCGATGGTAGTTGGGACCTTGTCCCTGTGAGAGTAGGACGTCGCCAAGCAATATTAAACCGCAGTAGCTCAGCGGTAGTGCTTTTGGCTGTTAACCGATCGGTCGTAGGTTCGATTCCTACCTGCGGAGCCATTGGAGAGCTGTCCGAGTTGGCCGAAGGAGCACGATTGGAAATCGTGTATACGTCACAAGCGTATCAAGGGTTCGAATCCCTTGCTCTCCGCCATAGGATTTATAATATTTGGCCCGTTGGTCAAGTGGTTAAGACACCGCCCTTTCACGGCGGTAACACGGGTTCGAATCCCGTACGGGTCACCACTTTTGGAGGATTAGCTCAGCTGGGAGAGCACCTGCCTTACAAGCAGGGGGTCGGCGGTTCGATCCCGTCATCCTCCACCATATAAATTATATGAATAGTATTATCGCGGGGTGGAGCAGCACGGTAGCTCGTCGGGCTCATAACCCGAAGGTCGCAGGTTCAAATCCTGTCCCCGCAACCAAATGGTCCCGTGGTGTAGTGGTTAACATGCCTGCCTGTCACGCAGGAGATCGCCGGTTCGACCCCGGTCGGGACCGCCATTTTAATAAGGCTCGGTAGCTCAGTCGGTAGAGCAGAGGACTGAAAATCCTCGTGTCGGCGGTTCGATTCCGTCCCGAGCCACCATTTATCTTAATAATATACGCCGGCTTAGCTCAATTGGTAGAGCAACTGACTTGTAATCAGTAGGTTGGGGGTTCAAGTCCTCTAGCCGGCACCATGTAAGTTTCGGAGGGGTAGCGAAGTGGCTAAACGCGGCGGACTGTAAATCCGCTCCTTCGGGTTCGGCAGTTCGAATCTGCCCCCCTCCACCATTTACATAGGGGCATAGTTTAAAGGTAGAACTGAGGTCTCCAAAACCTCCAGTGTGGGTTCGATTCCTACTGCCCCTGCCAAATATATTTACACAACATGGCGGTTGTGGCGAAGTGGTTAACGCACCGGATTGTGGCTCCGGCATTCGTGGGTTCGATTCCCATCAGTCGCCCCATTTTTATTTTTAAAATTACAAATAATTTAATTGATACTTACATATAATTAAGTAAGAATTCGATGGGCTATAGCCAAGCGGTAAGGCAACGGACTTTGACTCCGTCATGCGCTGGTTCGAATCCAGCTAGCCCAGCCATTTTTGCGGAAGTAGTTCAGTGGTAGAATACAACCTTGCCAAGGTTGGGGTCGCGGGTTCGAATCCCGTCTTCCGCTCCAATAAAATTTAACATGGCGGCATAGCCAAGTGGTAAGGCAGAGGTCTGCAAAACCTTTACCACCGGTTCAAATCCGGTTGCCGCCTTTCTTTTGTGCCGATGTGGCGGAATTGGCAGACGCGCACGACTCAAAATCGTGTTCCTTCGGGAGTGTCGGTTCGACCCCGACCATCGGTATCATGAACGGCGAAAAAAACTCTATACAATTAGTATAGAGTTTTTTTGTATTTTCTTTTCATTATATGACAAAATAAGTACAAAAAGTGTACGGTGAGTAGACTGCGAAACATTAAAAGGATAAAAACAAACATTCATTTTTATCCTTTTAATTGTGATATTCTATAAAATTCCAGCAAAATATTGTATATACAATATTCCCTTCGAGCACTCTAGAGAGAATTTCTCCACCCGGGTGACATGAAGTTAAATCCGACAGCACCAGTAGATATTAGTACATTATCAACGGTTAAGTTTGTAATTTCTAAAAACCTCTTTTTAAACTCTTCTTTGTTGTACTTGTACATAGTTGAGTGGCACGCCCACATGTGCGTTGAAGTACTCAACCAATCTCCTAATTCCTTTAATTCAGGAAATGATTCAAATTGAATTGGTTCATCTAATTTCATGAATCTCACTTGATAGATAGTTGGGTTTAGCTTTTCTCCTATCCCTTTAAGACCATGTGCTTTTTTCTCATTTGAATGTGTCATAATTACTCTCCCCTATGTTTTCTTCAAATTTTTTCCTATTTTAATTATACAGCAATAGAAAGTAATTAAGGAAATATTATGGGAATCGGTGATGTAAAAAGACTCTAACAGAAATGTTAGAGTCTTTTTTGTTAAATTATGTTACCTGATTCTAAAATTCGTAATAAACGTAGGAATTCATGTATAATATAACTTGCGGATAGAACAAAATGATAGTAATTTATATTATGTCTGTAATATGAATCAAAAATGAACTTTTTATATTTCTTTTAAAAATGTGTTGAATACACGTTATATTTTATATTAATATTTTTATGTAGATTTAAAACGGGAAAGAGAGTGGAAAGTATGGGTCGTAAATGGAATAATATTAAAGAAAAAAAAGCATCAAAAGATGCAAATACAAGCCGTATATACGCGAAATTTGGACGTGAGATTTATGTGGCAGCAAAACAAGGCGAGCCAGATCCAGAATCAAACCAAGCGCTTAGAGTTGTATTAGAACGTGCGAAAACATACAACGTACCAAGAACAATTATTGATCGTGCAGTTGAAAAGGCAAAAGGCGGTTCAGAAGAAAATTATGACGAGCTTCGTTATGAAGGATTCGGACCAAACGGATCTATGGTAATTGTAGATACACTTACAAATAACGTAAACCGTACTGCAGCAGATGTACGAGCTGCATTCAGCAAAAACAGTGGTAACATGGGTGTAAACGGTTCTGTAGCTTACATGTTTGATGCGACAGCTGTTATCGGTCTTGAAGGTAAAACATCAGATGAAGTTCTTGAAATTTTAATGGAAGCAGATGTTGATGCACGTGACATTCTAGAAGAAGAAGATTCTGTTATCGTGTATGCTGAACCTGATCAATTCCATTCCGTACAATCTGCACTTAAAGATGCTGGTGTTGAAGAATTCACAGTTGCAGAATTAACAATGCTTGCACAAAGTGATGTAGAACTTCCTGAAGATGCTCAAGTACAATTTGAAAAAATGGTTGATGCATTAGAAGATTTAGAAGATGTGCAACAAGTTTACCACAACGTAGACTTAGGAGAATAATACGATAGAAGCCCTGCCCGTTTAACGGATAGGGGCTTTTTTTATGAAGTTAATTAAGTTGATGAATTAGTAAAGGTATTTTGTTGTAGACAGGGAATATGCTTATAGGGATATATGAAATAATCATTATTTCTAGGAGGTTTAATATGGAACATAAAACACCAAAGCATATTGTTGCTGTAGCAGGTTATTTAACAAATGAAAAAGATGAAGTGTTATTAGCTAAAGTACATTGGCGATCGGATACGTGGGAGTTGCCAGGAGGACAGGTGGAAGAAGGAGAAGCGCTCGATCAAGCAGTTTGTAGGGAAATGTTTGAGGAAACGGGTTTAACGGTGAAGCCTATTGGAATTACAGGGGTTTATTATAATGCCTCTATGCATATTTTGGCTGTTGTTTTTAAAGTGGCATATGTGAGCGGTGAAATAAAAATTCAACCTGAAGAAATACAAGAGGCTAAATTTGTTGCTTTAAATGAAGAGAACATAGATGAGTATATAACGCGTCCTCATATGAAATCCAGAACGCTTGATGCGATGAGAGCAACACATTGTATTCCGTACGAAACGTGGGAAGTGCAGCCGTATAATTTAATAGGTAGATTGTAAAGAAAAGAGTAGCCGGTTTGAGATACAATCAAATCACTACTCTTTTTTGTATACTGTTTAAGAAAAAGGTCAAAATAATAATAGTGCTAGTGTTGATTTTTAGAACGTTTGTTCTGTATAATGTATGATATATTGTATACATTTAGATTACTAGATACTTACAAATATATATATTTGTAGATGATATAATGAAAATAGGGTGTTTTAATAGGGGAGTATAGGCTTAAGGTATACTCTGCTATTGGTTTAGCATAATCTATATTCAATATTTCAGATGAATAGTAGATAAAAAAAGACTGTGATACAATACTTTTTTATACCTTACAATGATGTAAGGTATGTGTAAGAGAAATCGATGGGATGTTTTTTTACAACAAGGTATTCTTAAAGTAAGAGTTATATGCTGTGTGGAAAAGAGGTGTTCAAGATGAAAGAACGAGTATTATCTAGGGTGAACTATCATCAAAAAGTTGCATTAAATCCAATGACTAAATTCTTTTATAAAGCCATTATTTTATTATTATTGTTAAGTTGTACATTATTATTCGTTGGAAATGTAATGATCGAGCAAAGTGATATTAGTAAATTACATGTACCGGCTAAGTTAGAGGTGCCCGAATCATTAACACATGCATTTATTGCGACAGAAGATAAAAGGTTTTATCATCATAACGGTTTAGATTATATAGCGATTGTCAGAGCGTCTGTTGAGAATATAAAGGCTGGTGGTGTTGTGCAAGGCGGAAGCACAATTACACAGCAGTTATCCAAAAATGCTTTTTTAACGAATGAACGTACATTTTCTCGTAAGTGGAAAGAGATTTTCTATACGAAAAAAATTGAACGTACATTTACGAAGGATGAAATTTTAAAATTGTATGTAAGTAATATTTATTACGGAGAAGGAGCATGGGGAATTGAAAAAGCGGCAAACCTTTACTTCGGTAAAAAGGTGGACCAATTAACGCTGGCTGAAAGTGCAATGATGGCTGCTGTAGTAAAAGCACCTGCTTATTACTCACCTGCACAAAATTATGATAAGGCCGTAGAGAGACGAAATGTCGTTTTGAGATTGATGGAGAAGGAAGGCTATATCAATCATGATGAGTATGTGCAAGCAGTTAGTGAGAAATTAGTAATTCGTCATGATATAAAAACAGAGCAGTCGATGTTAAATAATGCACGTGAAAAAGCAGTAAGCTAAGTGAAGTTCCTACATAGGAGCTTCTTTTTTTTGAATAAATTGTGACAAATTGTGACACAATATCGTCACAATTATTGTATTTTTGTAATTTATGTGAGCGTGTTCATTGCGTGACGTATATAAGTGTTGATATTATGTGTAGTGTGTACAATGCTGTATACAGAATATGAATTTAAAGAGGAATGTATATGAAATCAAATAAACTCATGGCTCTTGGTGTAGTTTTTTCTATCGCAGTATTGATTGTAATCGGAACAATTGCGTATAGCATCATAAATGACAAAAAAGATAAAGGGAATGAGATGTTTGCTTATTCCACACAACAATCTTTAGGGAAAGATGATGCACCAGTTAAGGTAGTTGAATTTGGAGACTTCAAATGTCCTGCGTGTCGTACTTGGGATGTAACAGTATTACCACGATTAAAAGAAGAGTATATTGATAAAGGTAAAGTGCAGTTATATTTTATTAACTTCCCGTTCATCGGAAAAGACTCTGATTTAGGCGCAGCAGCTGGTGAGGCAATTTATAAACAAGATCAAGATTCATTCTGGACTTTCTATGATGAGATTTATCAAAGTCAAAAGAAAGATACGGAAGAATGGATTACAGAAGAATTACTTCTTAACATTGTGAAAGAGAAGCTTCCGAAAGTTGATGTAGAACAATTTAAGAAAGATTTACACAGTAAAGAAATAAAAGAAAAAGTACGTAAAGATTCAGATCGTGCTCAAAAATTAAAAGTTCAAGGTGCTCCTTCAGTATACATAAACGGAAATCTTGCAAACCCTGATTTCGATAGTATGAAGAAGGCGATTGATAAAGAATTGAAAAAGTGATGAGCTACTCATCACTTTTTCGACTTTTTTCGATAAAATTCTTGCTTCCGTTTTTTTTACATGCTATACTACCTTACATAAGTTATTCTAATATCTTATATTTATTTCATATTTGCGGGTGTAGTTTAGTGGTAAAACAAGAGCCTTCCAAGCTCTGGTCGAGAGTTCGATTCTCTTCACCCGCTCCAAATTTTATTAAATGTTTTTCTATAAATTGTTATCAACGCAGTGTTTCGTTTCTAAGATAAACGAGGCATTGCGTTTTTTAATGTTTGAAAAGCATAATTGTATGCGAAAATAAAAGTAAAGAATAGTATTCCAAAAGTGAATTGCTAACCAATATAGTCGTTACATAAGAGATGGATTCATCTGAGGAGGCGATTAAGAATGGATTTTGAACAATTAAAGCAAGATGTCATTGCGTATAGTAAAACAATTGGTATAGATAAAATAGGCTTTGCTAGTGCTTCACCATTTGAGGAATTAAAGCAGAGGTTAATCCAGCAACAACAATTAAATTATCAATCGGGATTTGAAGAGTCTGATATAGAAAAAAGAACGAACCCACAGCTTCTACTACCTGGTGCAAAATCAATTATTGCGATTGCATTAGCGTATCCTTCAAAATTAAAAAATGCACCATTAAGTAAGCGTGGAGAACGCCGGGGGATTTTTTGTCGTGCCTCTTGGGGACAAGATTATCATCTTGTTTTACGAGATCGTTTGCAAAAATTAGAAGCATACTTAATCGAAAAACTTCCCGAGATAGAAGTTAAGTCAATGGTTGATACGGGTGAATTAAGTGATCGAGCTGTTTCGGAGCGTGCCGGCATTGGATGGAGCGGTAAGAATTGCGCTATTATTACACCTGAATTCGGTTCGTATGTATATTTAGGAGAAATCATTACAAACGTTCCGTTCCCACCAGACCAGCCAATAGAAGATCAATGTGGAAGTTGTACAAAATGTATTGATATTTGTCCTACAGGTGCTTTAATACAAGGAGGACAGTTAGACTCGAAGAAATGTATTGCATTTTTAACACAGACGAAAGGGTTCCTACCGGAAGAATATCGCGAAAAAATAGGTAATCGTATTTATGGATGTGATACGTGTCAGACTGTTTGTCCGAAAAATAAAGGAATGGATTTTCATAACCACCCTGAGATGGAACCAGATCCTGAGTTAGTTAAGCCCTTATTAACACCACTTTTAACAATTAGTAATCGTGATTTTAAAGAGAAATATGGAATTATGTCTGGTTCATGGAGAGGTAAAAAGCCGTTGCAACGAAATGCAATTTTGGCACTTGCGCATTTTAAAGAGGCATCAGCAATTCCTGATTTAATTGGTGTTATGAAAGACGATCCAAGACCGGTACTTCGCGGAACAGCAGCATGGGCACTTGGGAAAATTGGTGGAGATGGCGTGGGCGAAGCTATTGAAAAAGCGATGCAACGTGAGAAAGATGAAGAGGTTCTTCATGAAATGAATCGCGGCCTTGAATTGTTAGCTCAGAAAAAAGAGTAGATAATATCTCCCTTTTTCATATTGTAATATGGGAGGGAGACGAAATGGTTGTAAAAATAAATATTGAAAAGCAAGTACAACAATTTTTAGCATATGTAACAGAGAAACGAACAAATGTAGATGGTATTGCTGAAGATTTATTACAAATAGCACAGAGAAAGAAACAATTGTTTCAAAAGCGTAATGCAGAGATAGTGAAAGCAACTGCGGATGTTTCTTTCATGAGACAATTAAATAATAGCAATCATCAAGAAATTGATTATCAAATACATTTTAAATATTTAATTAAGCATAAAGAATTATTTTATATCGAAGAGGAACAACTAAAACGAAGAGTTTGTTTAAATAATAGCCGGGTAATAGGTGATTATGCTATTGAAGTGCCAGAAGCAGTTGGAATGAGTGAGACGTTAGAAAGGGAAGTTACAAAAGAGAAGTACGGTTCCTATCAGTACAACCGTTTAGAGGCAGTTAAATATGCAGAGCGTTGGTGGGATGATCGAAATCCTGTATATCGTAATTTCCCTGATAATTGTACGAATTTTATTTCTCAATGTCTTCATACTGGAGAAGTACCAATGAATGGATATCCTAATATTCGTAAAGGATGGTGGCAAAGGGAGAATCAGTGGAGTTGGAGCTGGGCTGTCGCACACTCTTTTTATTGGTATTTGTCAGGTGCTACAACTGGGCTTCGAGCAGAAGCAGTAGAAAGACCAGAGGACCTTATTCTTGGTGATGTCATTGCTTATGATTTCGAGGATGATGGTAGGTGGAATCATACGACGATTGTAGTAGCCAAAGACGCAGATGGTATGCCACTTGTGAATGCACATTCAGCAAATAGCCGTCGGCGTTATTGGAACTATGAAGATTCTAGTAAATATACACCACAAATGAAATATAAATTCTTTCACATTATTAATGGGTAGAGATTTTTCGCTCAAGTGGTATAATACGTAGTAGACAAAAAACAGAGGTGAATATCGCGTGGGAGTACATGTTGTTTTATATCAACCAGAAATTCCAGCAAATACAGGGAATATTGCTCGTACTTGTGCAGCAACTGGAACAGAATTACATTTGATTAGACCGCTTGGATTTTCAACGGATGATAAAATGTTAAAGCGTGCAGGATTAGATTATTGGCAGCACGTGAAAGTTACGTATTATGATTCAATTGAAGAATTTTATGAGAAAAATAAAGACGGTGAATTCTTCTATTTAACAAAGTATGGCGAGAAAGCTCATACAGCGTTTGATTATAGCAAACGTGAGAAGGATTACTATTTTGTATTTGGAAGAGAAACAAACGGCTTACCAGCTAATGTAATCGAAGAAAATTTCGATCATTGTTTACGTATTCCAATGACTGATAAAGTGCGCTCATTAAATTTATCTAATACAGCAGCTATTTTAATTTATGAAGCATTCCGTCAACAAAATTATCCGGGATTAGATTTAGAAATTGTTTATTAAAAGTCGCCATATGGCGACTTTTTTTCTAAAAATAAAAATAATATGTAATCATACATTTAAAAAAGGGTACATATTCATATAGAATGGGATATATGAATAAAAATAGATTAGACGGGTTGAGATAAATATGAAGGAACAATATAATAATCAAAATACCTTTTTAAGTATGATAGATATGGATTTAATAAGAAGAGGACTATTACATGCTATTCAAGATTTAGTATTTATTGTGAAAGTTATGGATGAGGAAACCTTTAAATATATTTATGTAAATAAGATAGGTATGAATTATGCGAAGCTAAGCGAAGAATGTTATGGAAAAACGTTTGCTGAAGTATTATCAGAAGATACGGCGGAAATATTACAAGTGCAATATGCAAAAGTAGCGAGCGAAGCGAAAGCACATACCTTTTGTGATGTAGTTAGTTTACCAAAGGGTGAGTTACATTATGAATCTTCACTTAATCCTGTATTCGACGAAGAAGGAGTATGTCAGTTTATTATTTGTATTACGAGGGATATCACAGCTCAGATTGAGGAAAAGGCAGAGATAGAGGAAAAACAAATGTTGTTTAAGTCGTTATTAGAATATAATAATGACTCCATTATATCTATGGATTCTATAGGTAGAATTACATATGCAAATCCAGCAACGTATGAAATATTTGGATATCGATATGAAGAATTACATAATAAATTTATTTTTGAATTTATTAATAAAGAATATGAAAAAGATTTTCAAATTATATTTAAAGGAGCCCTGCAAGGAAGGGCAAAACAAATTGTTTCAAAGAAATATGTTCATAAAGAAGGGTACGAGCTCTATATTTCTTTGAGAACTATTCCGATTATTGTGAACGCCGAAATTGTTGGGGTATATATTGTTACGAGGGATGTTACAAGACAAGTATTGAATGAAATGCGAACAGAATATTTAGCTTATTATGACCAATTAACGGGATTAATGAATAGAATTTCATGTGCAAATAAGTTAAATGTTTTTTTTAATGATAATACAGAGTTTGCGCTTGTTTTTATAGATTTAGATGAATTTCACCTTATTAATGATACTTTTGGTCATAAAGAAGGAGATAAAGTATTACAAAAAGTTACAGAATGTTTAAGCAGTTTTCAAATAGACGGTATGCACTTATTTAGAGAACACGATGATCAATTTGTTATGTTAATAGAAAATATAACGAAAGAACGTGTAGAGATAGTTGCAAAAAGAATACTAAAAAAGATTAGTGAACATTTTGTAATCGAAGAAGAGGACGTCTATTTAAGTGCGTCAATCGGAATTGTAATGGCTCCAACAGATGGAGAGGATGAAAAAATATTATTCCAAAGAGTTGATGCTGCTTTGGAAAAAGCAAAAGAAAAAGGAAAAGGGCATTATCAGTTTTATTGCAGTGGATTAGATTGTGAGCGTGAACAAAGATTTATAATAGAAAACCAATTGCATCGGGCTATAGAAAAAAATGAATTCTGCTTGTATTATCAGCCACAAATGAATATTGAAACGAAAAAAATAGCGAGTATGGAAGCTTTAATAAGGTGGGAGAATAAAGAATTGGGATTTGTCTCTCCCAATCAATTTATTCCGCTAGCAGAAAGAACAGGATTTATTATTAAGCTTGATGAATGGGTAGTAAATGAAGTGTGTCGGCAAATAAGTGAATGGTTAAATAAAGGATATGAAGTTGTCCCGATTGCAGTTAATATTTCAGCCAGGCACTTTCGCTCGATTACATTAATAGAGATGATTACACGGGCTTTACATAAGTACAATGTACCAGCTCATCTATTAGCGATAGAGGTTACAGAAGGGGCCCTTATGCATAAAGACATATCAAAAAGAGTATTGCTACAATTAAAAGAACAAAATTTAAAGATTCATTTAGATGATTTTGGGACGGGATATTCATCTTTAAGTTATTTAAAAACGTATCCAATTGATACGTTGAAAATCGATCGTTCTTTTATGGAAGGTATACATGTGGATGAACGTGATACGAATATTACAGCTGCAATTATTCATTTGGCTCATACTTTGGAATTGAATGTAATTGCAGAAGGTGTAGAAAAAGCGGAACAAATACAATTTTTGAAGGAAAAGAATGTGAAGTTTGTGCAAGGTTATTATTATAGCCGACCTTTATCAAAATATGATGTGGAAAATGTGTATTATAAATGATTGATAAAAAAAGTGATGTGCTAAGAAGCACATCACTTTTTATGTGTACCGGGTTTATCATTGTAACCAGATGTGAAAATAGCTGTAAGAAATGTGAGTGATACACCTAAAATTAATAATAATTTCATACTAATATCCCTCCTATTTTTCAGTTTACGAATCTTAAATATGAATCAAAATGTATGTAAGGTTCTTGGAAGAAAAGAATTTATTTAAAATGAATAGAGGTGTAAAAACTTTAATACCTATATTATACAGAATTTTCTTTGAATTTTGGAGAGAATTTTATAGCAATACTGTATATTTCATTTTGATTTAAAGAATGTTTAAGGACATCCTAGCATACCTTTTATAATAATCCGATTGAACAAGGAGATGGGGGAGGAGCTATAATGGATATTCTAAAAAAGATTGAACAGCATCGAGCAGCAGAAGAACGGTTACAATGGGAAGGTACGTTTGCGGAGTATTTGGAGCTTGTGAAGGAAAGACCATGGGTGGCTCAAACAGCACACTCTCGCATTTACAATATGATAAAAGATGCTGGAATCGAAGAAGTAGATGGTAGAAGAAAGTATAACTTCTTTAGTAATCAGCTATTTGGATTAGAGGATGCTTTAGAACGTCTTGTGGAGGAATATTTTCATCCATCTGCAAAACGATTAGATGTTAGAAAACGTATTTTATTATTAATGGGTCCTGTTAGTGGAGGGAAATCAACATTAGTTACGATGTTGAAACGAGGATTAGAAACATATTCACGAACAGATCGAGGAGCAATTTTTGCAATTAAAGGCTGCCCAATGCATGAAGATCCACTTCATTTAATTCCGCATCATTTACGGGATGATTTCTTTGGTGAGTATGGAGTTAGAATTGAAGGGAATTTATCGCCACTAAACGTAATGCGTCTAGAGCAAGAATATGGTTCAAGAATTGAGGATGTAGTTGTAGAGCGTATTTTCTTCTCGGAAGATCGCCGTACAGGGATTGGTACATTTAGCCCGTCTGATCCTAAATCACAAGATATCGCCGATTTAACAGGTAGTCTGGACTTTTCAACAATCGCAGAATATGGTTCAGAATCAGATCCACGAGCGTATCGCTTCGATGGAGAATTGAATAAGGCAAACCGTGGGATGATGGAATTCCAAGAGATGCTAAAATGCGACGAGAAG
Source organism: Bacillus sp. BPN334 (assembly GCF_008368885.1). Classification (NCBI taxonomy): domain Bacteria; kingdom Bacillati; phylum Bacillota; class Bacilli; order Caryophanales; family Bacillaceae; genus Bacillus; species Bacillus sp. BPN334. The sequence continues at coordinate 12,229 of NZ_QOZW01000018.1, forward strand.
TTTTTATGGCATTTATTATCGCTTACGCAAGAAGGGAATTTCAAAGCGGGAAGATTTGCGCTTATTTCAGCAGATGAATTAATTGTAGCGCATACGAATGAAACGGAGTATCGTTCCTTCATAGCAAACAAGAAAAATGAAGCATTGCACTCAAGAATTATTGTAATGCCAGTTCCATACAATTTACGAGTGAGTGAAGAAGAACATATTTATGAAAAAATGATTCGTGAAAGTGATGTATCCAATGTGCATATTGCACCGCACACACTTCGCGTTGCAGCAATGTTTACGATTTTAACGCGTTTAAAAGATCCGAAGCGTCCGGATATTGATTTAATTAAAAAGATGCGTTTATATGATGGAGAAACGGTAGAAGGTTATAATGCGATTGATGTAGAGGAGCTGCAACGTGAATATCAAGATGAAGGTATGAGAGGTATTGATCCTCGTTATGTTATTAATCGAATTTCCTCTACAATTATTCGAAAAGAGGTACCATCTATTAACGCATTAGATGTACTTAGATCGCTCAAAGACGGGTTGGATCAGCATCCGTCAATTAGTAATGAAGATCGAGAGCGTTATATGAATTTCATCTCATTAGCGAGAAAAGAATATGATGAAATTGCGAAGAAAGAAGTACAAAAAGCATTCGTGTATTCATATGAAGAATCAGCGAAGACACTTATGGATAATTACTTAGATAACGTTGAAGCATATTGCAATAAATCGAAATTACGTGATCCATTAACAGGTGAAGAAATGAGTCCAGATGAAAAGCTAATGCGCTCAATTGAAGAGCAAATTGGAATTTCAGAAAATGCTAAGAAAGCATTCCGTGAAGAAATTTTAATTCGCATTTCTGCTTATGCGCGTAAAGGAAAACGCTTTGATTATAATTCACATGAGCGTCTTCGTGAAGCGATTCAGAAAAAACTATTTGCTGATTTAAAAGATATAGTGAAAATTACAACATCAACGAAAACGCCAGACGAAAATCAGCTTAAGAAAATCAATGATGTTGTTGCACGCTTAATTGATGAGCACGGCTATAATTCCTCATCTGCGAATGAATTATTACGCTATGTAGGTAGTCTGCTAAACCGATAGTTTGATAACAAAACGCTGTCTCTTGTATTTTGCGGGACAGCGTTTTATTATCCATTTATATGTGTAAAGTGTCATACCTTGTCCAAATGTAATAAATTAAGATGCAATTTCATGAATTTATTGTCAATTATTTTTACAATATGCATATGATAGAGTAACCAACCATTCATACGAAAAAAGCCAACACAATACAATATGTTGCAAAGTGTAAATGTGTGCAACTATGCATTGTGTTTCTTTCTTATCAACGGCTGAATATTTCTTTCTAGTATGTGAGTGGCAAAATTTTGTTTAGGATGCTCGGAGTATTATATGAAAAACGTTATATATGTTTATGGGATGAATTTCGATGGGCAGTTATCTTTCATTCTAGCTTGCACAGTATAAAACAAAATTTCTAGCTTACTGTTCATAGGGGAAGACAATTACAGTAAGGAGGGAAAGAAATGGGTGAAGAAAACCAACCAAATTATACGATTTCACAGGAAAACTGGTCCCTCCATCGCAAAGGATATGACGACCAACAACGCCATCAAGAAAAAGTACAAGAGGCAATTAAGAATAATTTACCCGATCTTGTAACAGAAGAAAGCATAGTTATGTCTAATGGTAAGGATGTTGTAAAAATACCGATTCGTTCTTTAGATGAATATAAGATTAGGTACAATTATGATAAAAACAAACACGTTGGGCAAGGAAATGGTGACAGCAAAGTTGGTGATGTCGTTGCGAGAGATGGATCAGGTGGTCAAAAGCAAAAAGGACCAGGAAAAGGGCAAGGAGCAGGGGATACGGCTGGAGAAGATTATTATGAAGCTGAAGTCTCTATTCTAGAATTAGAGCAAGCGTTTTTCAAAGAATTAGAGCTGCCTAATTTAAAGAGAAAAGAAATAGATGAAAACCGGATTGAACATGTTGAATTTAATGACATTAGAAAGACTGGATTATGGGGAAATATCGATAAGAAACGAACGATGATATCCGCATATAAACGAAATGCGATGCGTGGTAAAGCCTCTTTTCATCCGATTCACCAAGAAGATTTAAAGTTCCGTACTTGGAATGAAGTATTAAAGCCAGATTCAAAAGCTGTTGTATTAGCGATGATGGATACGAGTGGATCGATGGGAATATGGGAGAAATATATGGCACGTAGCTTCTTTTTCTGGATGACAAGATTTCTACGAACGAAGTATGAAACGGTAGATATTGAGTTTATTGCTCATCATACGGAGGCGAAAGTCGTTACAGAGGAAGAGTTTTTCTCAAAAGGAGAAAGTGGCGGAACGATCTGTTCTTCTGTATACAAAAAAGCACTCGAGCTAATTGATAATAAATACTCACCAGACCGCTATAATATTTATCCATTCCATTTTTCAGACGGTGATAATTTAACATCAGATAATGCTAGATGTGTAAAACTTGTTGAAGAGTTAATGAAGAAGTGTAATATGTTTGGATATGGGGAAGTGAACCAGTACAACCGCCATAGTACCCTCATGTCAGCCTATAAAAATATTAAAGATGAGAATTTTAGATATTATATTTTAAAGCAAAAAGCAGACGTATTCCATGCGATGAAGAGCTTTTTTAAAGAAGAATCCGGAGAAAAAATGGCATAACCCCCTTAAAAAGGGGTTATTTTTTTGTTAACTTTTTATTTTTTTAGTTGACAATGATAATGAAAATCATTATCATTTATTCGAGATATGATTACATTTAGATTTATATATTTCGGAGGAGATGTAAAGTTGAAAAAAAATAAAAGAAAACATATAAATGCGATGTTAGTGGCGGCAGCTTTAGCGCTACCGTTTGCTGCGTATTCAACACCTGCTTTAGCAGCGGTAGCAATTGAGGCTAATAAAAAGGGATATGCTTTAGAAGATGGTACATATGATGCTGTTATGAAAGCATATAAAGATAAAACGAATGAGGAGTCTATGGCAACTGTTTATATAAAGAATCCTAAATTAACGATTGAGAATGGAAAGAAAATTGTAACGGCAACGTTAAGTGATAGTGATTTCTTCAAATACTTGAAAACAGAAGATATTCATACTCCTGGTGTGTTTCATGATGTAAAAGTAATATCAGAAGATAAAAAGAAAAATGGAACGAAAGTGATTCAGTTTGAAGTAGGAGAATTAGGAAAAAGATATAATATGCAAATGCATATTTATATTCCGACAATGGCCTATGATAATAAATATCAAGTGCAGTTTGAAGTAAATGCTTTAAATTTAGAAAATAACGTTCCAGAAAAGCAAAAAGAAAATAAAGAGGATAAAGTGGATCAACAAGATGAAAATGCAAATGTAATAGTTGATAAGAAATTACAACAGCATATTAATAAATATAATTTAGAGAGAAAAAATATAAATGAACCTATAACGAAGGAAGATTTATTACAAATTAAAATATTATCCATATACTCAGGTGAGGGGATAAATGAAATAGCTGGTTTAGAATATATGACAAACTTAGAGAAGTTGACATTAAGAGAGTCAAATGTAACAGACATATCTGTTATCTCGGGATTGAGACATTTGAAATATTTAGATTTATCCTCTAATCCAATTGAAAGTATTCAACCCGTTTCTAAGCTAGAGAATCTTGACATGCTCTTTTTAAGAGATAACAAAATTGCAGATCTTACACCGTTAAGTCAAATGAAAAAGATTAAAATATTAGATTTAATTGGTAATAATATAAAGGATCTTACACCATTATTTACAGTGTTATCGTTAGAAGAAGTATACTTAGCAAATAATCAAATTAGTAATCTTTCGGGTATTGAGAAGTTAAAGAATGTGAAACTACTATGGATAGGAAATAATAAAATTAGTGATGTTGAGCCTATTAGTAAAATGAGTAATCTTATTGAACTAGAAATTGCTGATAGTGAAATAAAAGATATATCATCATTATCTAAATTAGTAAAAATACAAGTATTGAATTTAGAAGAGAATTATATCTCTGATATATCGCCACTGAGTAATTTAACAAATTTACATGAGGTAAATCTTGGAGCGAATGAAATTTCTGACATAAAGTCTGTTGAGGAATTGGGTAAGCGAACTTCAATAGATATTCAAAGACAAAAAATCTTTTTAGATGAAGCAAGCGTAGATGAAGAAATAAAAATTCCAGTATACAATTTTAAAGGAGAGCCACTTCAAAATATTAAATTGAAAAATGAAGGGGCTACGCTGAGTAACGGATTTATAAAATGGAATAGTCCTGGAGAAAAAATATATGAATTTAAACTAGATACGAATCCTGCTGAAAGTAAAATAAGGTTTAATGGGATGGTCGTACAGAATATAGTTGAAAAACAAAAAGAAAGTGAAAGTTTGATTCTTGATAAAACTTTACAACAACATATTAATAAAGAGAATTTAGGTAGAGAGAATTTAAACACTCCTATCACAAAAGAAGATTTATTACAGATTAAAAAATTAGAGATACTTAAAGAAAAAGAAAAAGGAAAAGAGATAAAAGATATAACCGGTTTAGAGTACATGACGAACTTAGAAAACCTCACTTTAGAAGGAGTAGGCCTGAAAAATATTGAGTTCATCTCAAACTTGAAACAATTGAACGATGTAAATGTATCTCATAATCAAATTGAAGATGTAACACCGTTATCTTCATTGAAAAATTTACAATGGTTAAATCTTACAGATAATCGTATTAAAGATGTAACGGTTCTTGGCTCAATGTTAGACTTACTTAGTTTAAAATTAGCTGAAAATGAGATTCGTGATGTAAGGCCGTTAATACAATTAGGTCAGTGGGGAACAATTGATGTTAGAAGGCAAAAGGTCATTTTGGATGCTGCAGAAATAAATAAAGAAGTGACAATTCCTGTATATAATTTAGAAGGAGAGCCAATTGAAAAGATTACACTAAAGAGTGAAGGTGGAACGCTTACTGATGAGGGAATCATTTGGAATACTTTAGGAGAAAAAATATATGAATTTGATTTAGATGCAGATCATTATGAGACTGGCATATTATATAGTGGCATTGTCATGCAGAATATAGTAGAAAAATTAATACCGAAAGAAGAAGTAAAAGAACCAACGAAAGAAGTTGAAGAAGCGAAAGAAGAAGTAAAAGAACCAACGAAAGAAGTTGAAGAAGCGAAAGAAGAAGTAAAAGAACCAACAAAAGAAGTTGAAGAAACAAAAGAAGAAGTGAAAGAACCGGTAAAAGAAGTTGAAGAAACAAAAGAAGAAGTTGAAGAAACAAAAGAAGAAGTGAAAGAGCCGGTAAAAGAAGTTGAAGAAACAAAAGAAGAAGTAAAAGAGCCAACGAAAGAAGTTGAAGAAGTAAAAGAATCAGCAACAGGATTGGATCAAGAGCCAAAAGAGAATAATCAAGTTGTTGAAAAAGAGGGAAGAAAAGCAGACACATTAAATAAACAACATACTAATAAGTCAGAGGAAGGCAAGAAATCTTTACCATCAACAGGCGGTGAAGCTAGCACATCGACTTTACTTTCTGGAATAACACTTGTTCTTTCCACCCTAAGTATGTTCGTATTTAGAAAGAGATTATTTAAGAAATAAATAACGTTTAATCTTATTATTAGATATAACTAATTTTTGCTTTTTCGAGAGGACATTATCATGGCAGTTTCATTAGAAACATGCATATGATGATGTCTTTTTTTATGAGAGAAGGATATTGCTGGGCATTTCTAAGTGTATTAGAAATGGAAGAAAGCAGATTATTGGCGGGAGATAAAGGTTGATTTGTTCACGATATATACAAATTGTAGGAAGAAATAATATGAAATATTGCATTTTATATTGTTGTATCTAGATTTTATGTTAAATTCTTCAAGGGAATATATAAATAGGGGGCAATGATATGAACAAGAAATCAAAGATTAATAAAGTGATGCTTAGTATTAGTACAATGGCGCTATCATTAGGAGCAATTCAAACGAATGTATCAGCAGAAGAAAAGGTACCATATAATGTATTGCATTCGAAACCAGTTGGAATAGAAAAACCAGTAGATGAGATTGGACATGTTTCTAAAGCAGAGGAAACATTATCGTTTCAAGAACGTTTAAAAGTAGGAGACTTTTCACAGCGACCAGCGTCTAGTATGAAGAGCTCAGAAGTAAAGCAAATGAAAGAAAGCTATTCAATGGCTGATTTAAACAAAATGAATAATCAAGAATTAGTTGAAACGATAGGAAGTATTAAATGGAATCAAATTACAGACTTATTCCAGTTCAATGAAGATGCAAAGGCCTTTTATAAAGACAAAGGGAAAATGCAAGCAGTTATAGATGAATTAGCTCATAGAGGTAGTACATTTACGAAAGATGATTCAAAAGGAATTCAAACGTTTACGGAAGTGTTACGTTCAGCTTTTTACCTCGCATTTTACAATAATGAATTAAGCGATTTAAATGAGAGAAGCTTCCAGGATAAATGTTTACCTGCTTTAAAAGCAATTGCAACCAATCCAAACTTTAAGCTTGGTACATATGAGCAAGATGCAGTCGTATCTGCATACGGTAAATTAATTAGTAATGCTTCAAGTGATGTGGAAACGGTTCAATACGCATCGAATATTTTAAAACAATACAATGATAATCTTCATACTTATGCAGACGATCGTATGAAAGGACAAGCTGTATACGATATGATGCAAGGTATTGATTATGATATGCAATCTTATTTATTTGAAACTCGTAAAGAGGCAAAAGATACAATGTGGTACGGGAAAATAGATGGATTTATTAGTGAAATAAATCGTATTGCTCTTTTAAATGAAGTAACACCAGAAAATAAGTGGCTCGTTAATAATGGAATTTATTTTGCTAGTCGTTTAGGGAAGTTTCATAGTAATCCAAATAAAGGTTTAGAGGTTGTTACACAAGCAATGCATATGTATCCGCGTTTAAGTGAGCCGTATTTTGTTGCAGTAGAACAAATTACAACAAATTATAACGGAAAAGATTATAGCGGTAATACGGTAGATTTAGAGACGATACGTAAAGAAGGAAAAGAACAGTACTTACCAAAAACGTATACATTCGACGATGGATCTATCGTATTTAAAACAGGAGATAAAGTATCAGAAGAAAAAATTAAGAGACTATACTGGGCTGCAAAGGAAGTAAAAGCACAGTATCATCGTGTAATTGGGAATGACAAAGCATTAGAGCCAGGTAATGCAGACGACGTATTAACGATAGTAATCTATAATACTCCAGACGAATATCAGTTAAACAGACAACTGTATGGATATGAAACAAACAACGGTGGCATTTATATAGAAGAAACAGGTACATTCTTTACATATGAGCGTACGCCAGAACAAAGTATTTATAGTTTAGAAGAGTTATTCCGTCATGAGTTTACTCATTATCTTCAAGGTAGATTTGAAGTGCCAGGTTTATTTGGAAGAGGAGATATGTATCAAAATGAGAGATTAACTTGGTTCCAAGAAGGAAATGCAGAATTTTTCGCAGGATCTACTCGTACAAATAATGTAGTACCGAGAAAGAGCATCATTAGTGGATTATCATCTGATCCTGCAAGCCGTTATACAGCAGAGCGCACATTATTTGCTAAATATGGTTCTTGGGATTTCTATAATTACTCGTTCGCATTGCAATCTTATTTATATACACATCAATTTGAAACATTTGATAAAATTCAAGATTTAATTCGTGCAAATGACGTGAAAAATTATGATGCCTATCGTGAGAATTTAAGTAAAGATTCTAAACTAAATAAAGAGTATCAAGAGTATATGCAACAGCTAATTGATAATCAAGATAAATATAATGTACCGGAAGTAGCAGATGATTATTTAGCTGAACATGCACCAAAATCGTTAACAGCAGTAGAGAAAGAAATTAGTGATACGTTGCCGATGAAAGAGGCAAAAATGACAAAACATAGCTCCCAATTCTTTAATACATTTACATTAGAAGGCACATTTACAGGTAGTGTAACAAAAGGTGAATCAGAAGACTGGAACGAAATGAGTAAACGAGTAAATGAAGCACTAGAACAACTGGCGCAAAAAGAATGGAGTGGCTACAAAACTGTTACAGCATACTTCGTCAATTATCGTGTGAATAGTTCAAATGAATTTGAATATGATGTAGTCTTCCACGGTATCGCAAAAGATGATGGAGAAAATAAAGCTCCAACGGTTAATATAAATGGACCTTATAATGGGCTTGTAAAAGAAGGAATTCAATTTAAAAGTGATGGCTCAAATGATGAAGATGGAAAAATTGTTTCTTATTTATGGGAATTTGGAGATGGCAGCACAAGTGCAGAAGTTAATCCAATACATGCATATGAAAGAGAAGGAATTTATAAAGTAGCGTTAAGAGTAAAAGATGATAAAGGTAAAGAGAGCAGAAACGAAACCACTGTTACGATTAAAGATGGAAGTTTAACAGAATTAGAACCAAATAATCGTCCAGAGGAAGCGAATCGTATTGGGCTAAACACTACTATAAAAGGTAGCCTTATCGGCGGAGATCACACCGATGTTTATACATTTAATGTAGCATCAACGAAAAATATCGATATTTCCGTTTTAAATGAGTATGGAATTGGGATGACATGGGTGCTTCACCATGAATCAGATATGCAAAATTATGCCGCTTACGGTCAAGCTAATGGAAATCATATAGAGGCAAAATTTAATGCAAAACCAGGTAAGTATTATTTGTATGTATATAAATATGATAATGGCGATGGAACGTACTCATTATCACTAAAATAAACGCTTTTCCAATGTATGTTTAACTTTACTTTTTGTGGAAAATAGTATATTATATAGATATATAATATATCGGTTATTTACTAGGAGGAGCCTGTCACAATAGGTTTCTCCTGTTCTTTTTTAGGGGCCTGTCTTACAGGCTTTTCTTTAAAGGGTAAATAACTGAAAATTAAGAACTATAATCTTTGAAAGAGGTGGGGCATACACATAACAAAAAAGGGATTGTTTAAGAAAGGGGGATAAGAAATGGCTTTGTTTGGTTATCCACTTGAAACAATTTATTTATACGGATTTATTATTGCTACTATACTTACTGTTATTTATATCTTTTTTGGAGATATATTTGAATCCATATTTAGTTTTGGAGGCGGATCGGTATCCGTTGTTACTTTATTACTTAGTTTTTTCGCCATGTTATGTGGACTTAGTTATATAGGAGAATATTTATTTTCCTTTAATAGCATTCTTATTTTTGGGGCTGCATTTGCTATATCCTTTATTGGTGTCTTCATAATGAAAATATTAATTTTAAAGCCGATTGCAGAAGCAGAACAAAACACTGTGCAGCGTATGGATGAATTCATTGGTTGTAAGGGAGAGGTCATTACGACTATTCCTACAGAAGGGTTTGGTGAAGTATTAATTTCCTCCCAATTTGGAAACAATGCAATCCTAGCTAAAACAGTTGGAAAGAAAGATATTTCACAAGGAACGGAAGTTATTATCGAGGGAGTCCAAGATGGTGTTTTACTTGTACAGAACATCGCTTATTCTTTAAAGAAACCAAAATTATAAGGGGGAATTTACATGACGATTCCATTAATTATCGGTGGAGTATTACTCGCAATTTTAATTCTACTCATTTTAGTATTCATTACAAAGTATCGAACAGTTGGACCAGATGAAGCATTAATTGTTACTGGAAACTGGCTTGGTGGCGGGAAAAATGTAGTTACCACTGATGATGGAAAGAAGATTAAGATTATTCGTGGTGGCGGTACTTTCGTAGTTCCGATTATGCAAAGAGCAGAGCCTTTAAGTCTATTAAACTACAAATTAGAAGTGGGAACACGTGATACGTATACGAAACAAGGTGTACCGATTACAGTAAATGGTGTTTCTATTATTAAAGTAGGATCTACTATTGAAGAAGTTTCTACAGCAGCTGAACAATATTTAGGAAAAGAAACAGAAGAGTTGAAAATAGAAGCAAAAGAAGTTTTAGAAGGTCATCTACGTGCTATTTTATCTTCTATGACAGTAGAAGATGCCTATAGTAATAGAGAGCAATTCGCTCAAAAGGTACATGAAGTAGCTTCTACAGATTTAAAGAAGATGGGACTTCGCATCGTTTCCTTTACAATTAAAGAAATCATGGATAAGAACGGTTACTTAGATGCACTTGGTCAGCCACAAATTGCGATGGTTAAGCGTGATGCAACAGTTGCAAATGCAGAGCGTGAAAAAGAGGCACGAATTGAAAAAGCTCGTGCTGAGAAAGAAGCGAAAGAAGCTGAGTATCAACGTGATGCACAAATCGCTGAAGCTGAAAAACATAAAGAGTTAAAAGTACAATCTTATAAGAGAGACCAAGAACAAGCTCGCGCAGATGCAGATCTTTCCTATGAATTACAACAAGCAAAAGCGCAACAAGGTGTTACAGAAGAGCAAATGCGCGTTAAAATCATTGAGCGTGAAAAGCAAATTGAATTAGAAGAAAAAGAGATTGCGCGTCGTGAAAAGCAATATGATGCAGAAGTAAAGAAAAAGGCAGATGCAGATCGCTATGCTGTTGAACAATCAGCAGAAGCGGAAAAAGTAAAACAAATGAAAAAAGCAGATGCAGATCAATATAAAATTGAAGCGGAAGCAAGAGCACGTGCAGAAGAAGTTCGTGTAGAAGGTTTAGCGAAGGCGGAAATCGAAAAAGCGCAAGGTCAAGCAAAAGCAGAAGTACAAAAAGCACAAGGTACAGCGGAAGCAGATGTTATCAGATTAAAAGGTTTAGCAGAAGCGGAAGCGAAACAAAAAATTGCAGAGGCATTTGAGTTATATGGTCAAGCGGCAATTATGGATATGGTTCTTAACATGCTTCCAAGTTATGCGAAGGAAATTGCAAGCCCGCTTAGCAACATTGATAAAATTACAGTTGTCGATACAGGCGGTGGTGGTAAAAATAGCGGCGCCGGAAAAGTTGCAGGTTATGCGACTGATTTAATGGCAACGATGCAAGAAACATTAAAAGCTTCTTCTGGCATTGATTTAAAAGAGTTATTAGAAGGATTTGCTGGAAAAGGAGCAGTACAACAATTATCAAACGATAAACCTGTTGTATCTGTAGTAGAAGATGCGAAAAAAGAAGTAGAAAAAGATAAAGAATAGTAAAGCGGGAGGAACCTCTAGTAAGTGAGATACTAGAGGTTCTTCAGTGAATTATAATATTTCGAATAATATACATTTTTATATATTGTTTTAATTATTTAATTTATATAGAATGAAAAAGGTATGTATCAACTCTTCAATAGAGAAAGAGATAGAGAGTCGCATTGATACATTTGAATCGTATGATTTATATAAAGAAATTAAATGTAAAACAATTACATTTAAAACGGTATGGAGGGGTAGAAATATGTTTCAAGGGAAATTAAGGAGTAGTAGTTTAAAAGCAAAGTTACTTGTATCATTTGTTATGATTTTAATTCTTCCAAGTATTGTAATTGGTTGGACGTCTTATCAGCAGGCCAAGACGAATTTTAATGAAACGATTGTAAACTCGGCGAAAGATAATATAAAAATTTTGGATAATGTAATTAACAAGGAATTAGATAGTAAAAAAGTAGATGCAACTTATTTTACGAAATTATTCACACACTCAAGTTACCAAGCAGACCAAATTCAAAACATCCAAAATAAACTAGAAGAATACAACAAATTACATCCAGAAATGGAAGCAATCTATACAGGATCTAGTAATGGACAGTTTATTCAATCACCAGCTATTCAGATGCCAGACGGATATAATCCTACAGAAAGAGATTGGTATAAAGAGGCAGTGAAGAAAAGCGGAGAGGTAATTGTAACTGCTCCATATAAGTCACAAACGACAGGGAATATTGTTATTACACTAGCGAAACAAAATGAGGATAAAAGTGGCGTTCTTGGGATTGACTTAATAATTAATGATATTGTTACTACTTCCAAGATGGTTAATATCGGTAAGGAAGGGTATGTAGCAATATTTGATCAAGATAAAAATGTAGTAGCACACCCGAAAATGAAGCCGGGAGAGAAATTAGAAGAGAAACTTAGTAAGGAATTTTATAAACAGGAATCTGGTGATTTTCATTATTCATTAGAGGGTGAAGACCGTAATATTACTTTTAAAACGAATAAGAAAACTGGATGGAAAATAGCAGGAATTATGCCTTCAAAAGAAATTATTGAAGCAGCTGAACCTATTTTCTATAAAACGATAACTGTTATTGGTATTTCATTAATAATTGGCGGGATTTTAATTTACTTCATAATTGCTTCTATTATTAATCCGTTAAAACAACTTGTTATATCATCGAAAAAGATTAGTGAAGGCGATTTAACAGAATCTATTGCAGTTCATTCTAAAGATGAAATTGGACAGCTAGGAGAAAGCTTTAACGAGATGGCAGCATCATTACAGAATGTCATTTCCAATATAAATACTTCAGCAGGTCATGTAGCGGCATCTTCAGAAGAATTAACAGCTAGTATGAAGCAGACGAGTGAAGCGACGGAACAAATTACACAAGCGATAGAGCAAGTGTCGAGTGGAGCGGAAATACAAACGAAAGAAGTCGAAGAAGGCGCGACATTATTAGAAGAAGTTACAGAAGGAATTCAACGTGTGGCAGACAGTTCTTCATTAGTATCCACAGCATCTATGTATACGAAGAAAAAGGCTGAAGATGGTGGGAAGTTAGTTGAACAAACGGTGAATCAAATGCAATTAATCCATGAGTCTGTTTCACAATCAGATAAAGTGATTGTGTTGTTAGATGATAAATCGAAGCAAATTGGAGCAATCCTTGAGGTAATTCAACATATTGCAGAGCAGACAAATTTATTAGCATTAAATGCTGCAATTGAGGCTGCGAGAGCTGGAGAACAAGGAAGAGGATTTGCAATTGTAGCAGATGAAGTGCGAAAGTTAGCAGAACAATCAGGACAGTCTTCTACGGAAATTGGAAAATTAGTAAAAGAGATACAATTTGACATAAAAGAAACAGTAAGCTCTATGAAGCAAGTTGGAACAGAAGTACAATCAGGACTTGTAGTTGCAAATGAAACGAAGCAAAGCTTTACTGAAATATTGAAGTCTACAGATGATACAGTTGTACAAATTGATAGTATGGTAGAAGTAGCGAAACAAATGACAGTAGATGCAAAACAAGTTAGTGCATCTATTAATGAAATTGCAGCTACGATTGAAGAAAATGCAGCAAGCGTTCAAAATATTGCTGGTTCTTCAGAGGAACAATTAGCTTCAGTAGATGAAATCAATGCAGCAGCAGTTCATTTATCGCAAATGGCAGAAGAATTACAAGAGATGATTGGGAAATTTAAAGTGTAATAAAAAATGTTAAGAAACGAGGTAGTAATTGTATCTCGTTTCTTTTTTTTGTGAAGATAAAAATAAAGAAATATAGAGTAACCGTGTTATGATTAGGTGTAATTATAAAAGACTGTAAATTCGTTAAATTCTATCTTTAATTATGTTAGGGGAATGGTTTTGAAATTTAAAAAGTTAAAACTGCAACCGAGAATTACAATAACAATTAGTACACTTATTCTAGTCGTACTTCTATTAACAAGTTATTTATTTTATTACATATTGTCTGAAACGGTAGAAGAGCAAATTGGGAAACGGGCTTTGCATGTTGCGAAAACAGTTGCCGCTATACCTGAAATCCAGGAAGCTTTTCAAAAAGAAAACCCAGCTTCTATTATTCAGCCAATTGCAGAAAAAATTCGAATTGATACAGATGCTGACTTTATTGTAGTTGGAAATAAAGAGGGGATTCGGTATGCGCATCCTGAGCGAGATAAAATAGGAGAAGCAATGGTTGGTGGAGATAATAAAGGCGTTCTATTAGAAGGGAAGTCTTATGTTTCGAAAGCAACTGGATCATTAGGCCCTTCATTACGTGGCAAAGTTCCAATCCGTAATCAGGAAAATGAAATTATTGGCGTGGTGTCTGTTGGATTTTCAATGAATGATATTCATGGAGCGGTAGAAGTATATGGAAAGCGTGTATTTTGGATTACAGTAATAGGTCTTTTAATCGGGATAATTGGTTCTATATATTTAGCCGGAAGTATAAAAAGAATGATGTTTGGGATGGAGCCAGAAGAAATTTCATCTTTATATGAAGAGCATAGTACAGTGATTCAATCTGTACGTGAAGGGATTATTGTCATTGATCACAATGGCATGATTAGTTTAGTCAATCAAGCGGCTTATGATATTCTTTCGTTAGATGAACAGCGTAATATTATTGGAGAATTTATTTTAAATGTAATTCCTAATTCAACGATACTAGATGTACTTCAAACTGGTGAAGAACAGTTTGATCGTCAATTAAATATAAAAGGGCAGGCTGTTATTGCGAACCGTCTACCTATTAAAGTAAAGAATAAAGTAACTGGCGTTGTATCGAGTTTACGTTTGAAATCTGAAATGGATCAGTTAACGGCAGAGTTATCTCAGACGAAGCAATATACAGAGGCATTACGAGCGCAAACGCATGAATATAATAATTTGTTGTATACGCTTTCAGGTCTTATCCAGTTAGAATCATATGAAGATGCTTTAGAGCTTATTCATAAGGAAACAGCGGTATATCAAGATTTTGTTCAATTTATTATGAAGCGAATTCAAAATCCATGGTTAGGTGGAATTTTAATTGGATTCTATAATAGAGCACGAGAGTTAAAGATTGATTTTATGCTAGATCGAGAAAGTAGCTTAGATAAATTAAGCCTGCACATTGAGAGTAATTACGTCGTTTCTATTTTAGGAAATTTAATTACAAATGCATTTGAAGCAATTGAAAGAAATGAAGAGAATGATAAGAAGGTAAGGATGTTTGTAACTGATATTGGAGAAGAGATAGTAATTGAAGTGGAAGATTCAGGACAAGGGATTCATGATGAAGTCATTACTAGCATATTTTATAAAGGCTTCTCGACGAAAGAAGGCGGGAAACGAGGATATGGATTAGCAAAAGTGAAAGAGTTAGTAGAAGAGTTAAATGGAAGTATTGCAATCGAAAAAGGGGATTTAGGTGGTGCATTATTTATTATTGCATTACCAAAAGAGAGAGGCGAATTGTAATGGGTGAGGAGATTGAAGTATTGATTGTAGAAGATGATATTCGAATTGCGGACATTCATCGTCGTTTTACTGAAAAGATTGAGGGATTTAAAGTAATTGGAACAGCAACGACTGGAGAACAAGCGAAAGAATGGCTAGAGCTTGTGAAGCCACAGCTCGTTTTATTAGACGTGTACTTACCTGATATGCAAGGAACGGAACTTGTCACATATATTAGGCATAATTTGCATGATACAGATATTATTATGATTACAGCTGCATCGGAAACAGATGTAGTGAGGCACGCTCTACGAGGCGGAGTAACAGATTATATCGTAAAGCCACTTATGTTTGATCGATTTAGGGCGAGTTTGGAAAGTTACCAAAAAAAGATTTTGCAGTTAAAGAAAACTAATCAATTATCTATAGAGCAAATTGAACATTTATGGTCTCAAAGAGGCGTAAAGGGAAATGAAATAGAATATGCCCCGAAAGGGATAGATCCTTTAACTTTAGCAAAAATAAAAAAGCATATGTTAACAGTTGATGAAGAAGGTATTACGGCAGAAGTGTTAAGCTCAATGGTTGGGGTAAGCCGATCAACAGCGAGGCGCTATTTAGAGTATTTAATATCTGGAAAGAAAGTTCATGCGGAGCTTATATATGGGAGTGTAGGGAGACCAGAAAGAAGGTATTTTCTTGTTTCTTCATAACAAAAAAACAGTAGAGAATTACATTTCTTCTACTGTTTTTTCACGTCTTATATTGGAATAATTCCGATTACAATTCCCGTAATTAACATCACCATTGTCGTTCCAACAGCCCAAAGTAACGTAAAGCGTTGATGTTCACCAAAATCAACTTTGGCCATTCCGACTAATAAATAAGTGGAAGCGACAAGAGGACTTAATAAGTGAACAGGTTGCCCGAGTAATGAAGCGCGTCCCATTTCAGCTGCACTAATTCCGTAAGCAGCGGCAGCTTTCGTTAAAATAGGTAGTACCCCGAAGTAAAATGCATCATTGGACATGAAAAATGTGAACGGCATACTAAGAAGAGCTGTAATAATCGGTAGTTGTGGTCCAAGAGCGTCAGGTATAAGAGTAACTACACTTTGAGCCATTGCATCTACCATTTTTGTTCCTGATAAAATACCAGTGAAAATTCCAGCGGCGAATACGAGAGAAACAACCGCTAATACGTTTCCAGCGTGAGAAGCAATACGTTCTTTCTGTTGTTCTAAGTTCGGATAGTTAAGCATAACAGCAATGGCGAAAGCGATTGTAAATAAAACAGGTAACGGCATAACTTCTAGTATGAGACAGACAAGTAAGGTAACAGTTAATAAAAAGTTAATCCATAGAAGTTTAGGGCGTTTATGAACGGCAGCTTCTACTGTGGCAGCTTGCTCATCCATCGTTTGCATTTGTTTTAAATATTGTACATCCATAATTCCTAATCGTTTTCTTTCTTTTTTGCCAAGATAGTAAGCAACGAAAACGACCCAAATTGCACCAGCGATCATCCCTGGTATAAGTGGTGTAAAGAGCTCTGATGCGTCTAGTCCAAGAGCACTCATAACCCGAGCTGTCGGTCCGCCCCAAGGTGTAAGATTTGTCACTCCTGCTCCTAACATAACAACCCCAGCTAATATAAGTGGATTCATTCCAAGGCGTTTATATAGTGGGTACATTGCGGAAACAGTAATCATATACGTTGTTGTTCCATCCCCATCTAATGAAACGATAATCGTAAGAATCGCTGTACCAACAACTATTTTTAAAGGATCTCCTTTTACAAATTTCAAAATCCTACTAATGACGGGATCGAATAAACCGCTATCAATCATAATTCCAAAATACAAAATAGCAAACATAAGCATAATACCAGTAGGTGCTAGTTTTTGAATTCCTTCTAACATCATAGGTCCCATATCTGCATAAAAACCGCCGATTAATGCGAAAGTAATTGGAATTAATATTAATGCTACTAGTGCTGACATACGTTTCGTCATAATTAAAAACATAAAGACACATACCATCGCAAATCCAAGTAGTGCTAACATGTAATCTCCCCCTCAAAAATGATTGCGCTTTCAAAATGTAATGAAAATTCAGAAAAAGTGTTTTTTATTTATCATAAAAGTATTCATTCAAATGGTAAATAATTTGAAAAATAACATCATTAGAAGCATAATTTTTATTTTGGTCATTTTGTTCACGGTAGTTAATTTGAATTTTTAAAAAGTAAGCTGCTCTCCGTAAGAATGGTAGAATAAGATGAAAATATTGAAGTGTGAAATAGGGAGTAGATTTTATATGAAAACGAGAATTGAAAAGATTTATAGTTCTTATGAAGGAAAAGTAGAAGAGATTTTTGTTAATGAATCTTCTTACGTATATGAGTGGGAAAATTTAATGATGATTCGAAAAAATAACGGTGAGCTTGAAAAAGTTGCGGTCGGTATTAGTGGAAATATAAGATTAGTAAATGTAGTTGCTGGGCAGCAAATTAATACAGATACATTATTAGTTAAGTTAGAAGATGATTTATTAATTACAGGTTGTGAATGATGAGAGATGTGTAGAAATGGCTACACATCTTTTTTGGTCTTTATATTACAAAAAGTACATTATTTTTTCACAAATCTCACACAACTTTTTGATATGCTCCTTGTGGAAGATACGGTTAGGGAGGAAGTAAAATGAGAACAAAGTATGTGACACTTGCTATATGCTTATTCTTTGTCTTTACAATAGTAGGATGTGGTAAGAAACAAGTAGAGGCTGTAGCAATTGATGAGAAACATGATAAGTGTGATATTTGCCAAATTGGGGTAATGGATAATCAATTTGCAACAGAAGTCATTTTAGAAAATGGAAAAGCGTTAAAGTTTGATGATATCGGTTGTATGTATAAATGGATGGAGATTAATCCAGGAGAAAAGACGAAAGAAAAATTTGTTCGAGATTATGATTCGAAAGAGTGGATTTCATTAGAAGATGCGACTTACGTATATGATAAAACAATAACGACACCGATGGCTTATAATGTCATTTCATTTGAAAATAAAAAGGATGCAGAGAGTTTTGTGTCTAACTATAAAGGGAAAGTTCTTTCATATAAAGAGCTAGCAGAGCATAAATGGGAAATGAATAAAGAGATGATGGGGAACCCGAAAAAGGGAAATCACGGTGGTCATCATTAATACTAAAAAAAGACAACTACATAAGTTGTCTTTTTTTAGTATTACTCAGGTGCAAATATAGAAAAGGTGTAAAATTTTTAGAAGAACGGTTACAATGGAATATAGTAACCTAAAGCAATTATTTATGTACTTTTTAGAAATGTATACAAATGCGGTAAAATCGTGCTAAACTAATTGCTTCATAATGTTAATGATGAGGCCATCAGGCACATCATTCCAATAGGTTGAGAAACATAGTATAGGTTTTAAGATAATCCGATTAAAGAAGGAATATAAAGGGCTTATGGATAAATGTACTCAAGAAGAGTTATTGTATGTGATGGAGGAATGGTTAAGAAAACATTATCTTTCATAGGAGCTGTAGTTGTGAGAAAACAAAAAATTTTATTATGTATGTTATTAGGACTTTTAATGACGGTAGTGGCTTGCGATAAGCAAGAGGAGCCAGAATCGAAACCGGTTCATGTGAAAAACGAAAAGAAAAAAGAAAAGCATAAAGAACAGGAAGAACCTAAAGAAGAAAAAAGTATAAATTTAATGGACAAACAGTTGCTACTTTCTGCGACTCTTGGTGACACGGAAACAGCTATGAAGTTGATTCAAGATGGAGCTAATATAAACGTAGAAGGTGACAACGGAGAAACTCCTATCCTTGCAGCAACGTATCAAAATCATGTAGAGACAGTTAAAGCATTAATTGGTGCAGGTGCTAATATTGAAAGTAAAGATGAGAAACAAAGTAATCCATTTCTTTATGCAAGTAGAGAAGGATATACAGACATTGTAAAGCTACTAATTAATGCAGGGGTTAATACGAAAGAAATTACTAAATCAGGTGGAACAGCACTCATTTCTGCATCTGAACGTGGCCATATAGAGGTTGTAAAAGAATTGTTAGAGCATACAGATATTGATGTGAATTATAGAAATGCTCGTGGTGGAACGGCTTTAGTAGAAGCAATCGTATTAGGAAACGGTAGTGAAAATCATAAGAAAGTAATTCAAATGCTTATTGACCACGGGGCAGATGTAAATATGGCCAATAAGGAAAATATTACGCCACTGCAATATGCTGAAAAAAGAGGTTTTAAAGATATTGCAAATATGTTGAGGTTAGCTGGAGCGAATGAAGTCGTACAGCCACAACCACAACCAGTGGAATAACAAGATAAAGAAATAAAAAGTACGAAATAATCTCATTTAGATAGACAGAATGAAGAAGTCATTTAGTATGATGGATTCAGTAATGTGTATTTGAATGGGATTTTTGTTTTGGGCATGAAAAATAGATTATGAATGGTATATGGAGTAACTAAGGAGGATATAAATGAGGCTTTCAGAACTTGATTTAATAGCAATTCAGGTAGAGGTTTTATTTGTTCATAATCAAGTAGGAAAAATGAAATATGTAAATGAACAAGGGAATCCGAAAGCACCACGCTTTTTTCTTGGCAGAACTCGTGAAGGGAGTATAACGAGATATCATTGTGATCTGGATGATGGAACGGTAGGTAAGATTGAGAAATTAATTCGAGAACCTTCAAATCATATAGAGATAGCAAAGATCATTGATGTATTAAATGAAGAAAGAACAGTGAAAAATATTTGGATGGGCCCTGCTTTCATGTTCTCTAATAATTTACATAAGCCAACTAGAACAATACAGATAACAGGGAAGAATAAAGAGCTTTTGCGAGAAAATTTTCCTAATCTAATAGAACAGATGGAATGGAGGCAACCTTACTTTGCAATTGTAAAAAATGAAAAGGTAGTTTCTATATGTTGCAGTGCTAGGAGTACGCCTGTAGCTGCTGAGGCGAGTGTGGAAACTTTAGCGGAGTTTCAAGGGAATGGATATGGTACTGATGTTGTTACAGCCTGGGCGATATCAATACAAGAAGAAAAACGCATTCCACTTTATAGTACTTCTTGGGATAATTATGCTTCACAAGCAGTTGCGAGAAAACTAAAATTGATTAACTATGGAATGAATTTGCATATCACTTAAATTTTAAAAGTAGTTGTTTGCTGTTGGGGTTCATTCGTATATTTAGATTATTGTTAAAAAAATATGGTGAATATTAACATTCGATTAACACCTAATTAACAATCTATCAAAACTGACTTAATAAATGAGTAATATAGTAAAGGTAACAGAATAACTAGGGTAGAGAACATTTGAGAACACCCGCTTACATATAACGTGCCACTTTCTTAGGTGTGCTCTATTTCCTAGAGTTCAAATAAGGAGAAAGGTGTTCTATGTAAGTAGGTGTTTTTAGTTTGGATAAAAATAGAAAAGCTAGGTGGAATAAATGTTCAAAGAACCTTATATTGCGATGATAAAATATCGGAAAGGGTACAAAACATACAAAAAATTACCGAAAACAGTTTTTCTTATGACTGGTTCAATGCTGGAGTTACCAGAGCGTGTATATGAATTACAGAAGCATGGACATGATGTATTTCTTCATTGTGATTTTATACAAGGTTTAAATACAAATACAGAGGAAGCTCTTTTGTATATTCAAGATGTTATCGGGGCGCAGGGTATTATTTCAACAAAAGGTTCGACAATTCGAAATGCTAATAAAATTGGATTAAAAACGATTCAACGCATTTTTATTGTTGATACTTTATCTCTTACAAAATCAATTGAGAATTGTAAAACGACTAAACCGAATGCGGTAGAGATTATGCCTGGGATTATGCCTTCCATTATTAAGCGGTTAGCAGAGGAAATAGAATTTCCTATTATTGCAGGCGGACTGATTCAAACACGAGAAGATGCGGAAATTGCTATTCGTGCAGGAGCAAGTGCAATTTCAACGAGTCATTATGAAGTATGGATACAAGAAGAAAAAAGGAGTGCAATCTTGTGATTGAATTGAAAAATGTTTCAAAGGTGTATAAAAATGCGGAAGAGACAGCGGTTAAAGGTGTATCGGTTCACATTAAAAAGGGCGAGTTTTTTGTTTTAGTTGGACCTTCAGGATGCGGGAAAAGTACACTATTACGAATGATTGCTGGCTTAGAAGAGATTTCTTCGGGGGATTTAATTATTAATGAACATGTTGCAAATGATTTAGAGCCGAAAGACCGTAATCTATCAATGGTATTTCAAAATTATGCGCTATATCCACACTTATCTGTAGAAGAAAACATTTTATTCGGACTTAAGGTAAGAAAAGTACAAAAAGAAGAGCGACAAAAGCGATTAATGGAAGCAATTGAAATGGTAGGACTGAAAGAGTATGTAAAAATGAAGCCAGGACAATTATCAGGGGGACAAAGACAGCGTGTTGCGCTTGCTAGGGCGATCGTGAGTCAAGCACCAATTTGTTTAATGGATGAACCACTTTCGAATTTAGATGCGAAATTACGTGCGCAAATGAGGATTGAAATTAGAGAAATTCAGCAACGGTTAGGAATTACAATGATTTACGTTACTCACGATCAAATAGAAGCGATGACTATGGGAGATCGTATCATGGTCTTAAATAAAGGGAGCATACAGCAAGTTGGAACACCGCTTGATATATATAACGAACCAGCGAATGAATTTGTTGCAAGCTTTATAGGGTCTCCTTCGATGAATATAAATGATGGAGAAATGGACAAAGAAAAAGGTGTATTACATATAGGGGAATTGCAAATTCCATTATCTAATGGACTGTTAAAGCAATTACCAGAAGGAACAATTCGAATAGGCATGCGTCCTGAACATATTGAACTGTCTGAGGAAGGGCAAGAATTCACGTTACAATCTGTAGAAGTATTAGGGAACGAATCTATATTAAATTTCGCGGTAAATGGAATAACTTGGAGTGCAAAAGTCATTGGACAGCTACTCCTGAACAAAGGTGACAAAGTAAAATTATTATTCTCGCAAGATAAGTTATGCTTCTTTCACCAAAATACGAATGAACGATTAAAAGTGGTAGCTGAAGAAGAGTTGAAAGTGGTGGCGAAATAATGATTGAGGTAGGCAAGTTACCAGCACAAGCAAAAGTGTCAAAAAAGAAGAGTTTATGGAGTAAAACGAAAGATTTAAGAATAGGATTATTATTTTTGGCGCCATCTATTTTACTATTTTCGATTTTTCTTTTTTATCCATTATTTAGGACGATTTACTATAGCTTTTATTTAACAGATATACACGGAGAAGCTAATCTTTTCGTTGGCTTAGAAAATTATCAATACTTATTTTCTGATCCTGCTTTCTACAAAAGCATAAAGTCAACTTTATTATTTGTTGTATATACAGTGCCTACGAGTATTATATTCGCTTTATTTCTTGCATTGATTGCAAATGGAAAAGTAAGAGGTATTGGGTTATTCCGTGTGTTATTTTCTTCCACTATGGGAATATCAGTAGCTGCTAGTGCGGTGATTTGGCTATTTTTATTTCATCCAAGTGTCGGGTTATTTAATAATATATTAGCCTCTATGAATCTACCTGCAATCGCATGGTTAACGAGTCCAGATTGGGCATTGTTCTCTGTATCGGTTACAACGGTTTGGGTGAATACAGGATTTGCATTTTTAGTTATATTAGGTGGTTTACAAAATATTGATACGTCTTTATATGAGAGTGCATCTATAGATGGCGCTAGCTATTTATATAAGCTTCGCCGTGTTACATTACCGATGCTATCACCAACTTTATTCTTTATCGTGACAGTAACGTTAATTAGTGCGTTCCAAAGCTTTGGACAAATTGATATTTTAACGCACGGTGGACCAAATGATGCAACAAATTTAATTGTGTACTCGATTTATAAAGAGGCGTTTGTGAATCATCAATTTGGAACAGCAAGTGCACAAGCGATGATATTATTTGTTTTCATTTTCATTACTACATTACTTCAATTTAAGTTTGCTGAGAGAAAGGTGCATTATAAATGATCGTTAAACAGTGGAAACAAAATTTCCTATTATATATGCTGCTCATTATTAGTGCAGTAATGGTGTTTTTTCCTGTACTGTATGCGTTTTTAATAAGCTTTATGACACCAGATGATATTCAAATGAGAAGGCTATTTCCGACCCAATTTACTTTTGATAATTTTATTAATATTTTTCAAAAAGTACCGCTTTTGACATACTTGTATAACAGTTTAGTTGTATCGACAGTCGTTATGATTGGACAACTTATCGTATCAAGCTTAGCGGCTTATGCTTTTGTCTTTCTACAGTTTAAAGGAAGAAACCTTATTTTCTTCCTGTTTATTTCAACGATGCTTATTCCGTGGGAAGCAACGATGGTACCGAACTTTTTAACGATTCAAAACTTCGGTTGGATCAATAGCTTTGCTGGGATGACAGTGCCGTTTTTTGCAACAGCTTTCGGTATTTTCTTGTTACGTCAACATTTTATGACGCTTCCGAATGAACTGAAAGAAGCAGCCTTTATTGAAGGGATTGGAAATGTAAGGTTTTTATTTAGCGTCGTAATTCCGTATTGTAAAACGAGTTTTATTACGCTTGGAGTATATAGTTTTTTAACAACATGGAATATGTACTTATGGCCACTCTTAGTGACCACTGATGAAAAAGTAAGAACAGTTCAAATTGGTGTAAAGCAGCTTCAGTCTCAAGAAGTTGCAACTGATTGGGGAAGCGTAATGGCCGGTGTTACGGTTATTGTCATTCCAACACTGATTTTACTATTTGTAGGGCAAAAGCAATTACAACAAGGATTAACAAAAGGTGCAATTAAATAACCAAGAGAAGGTGAGATTAAAATGAGTTTAGTTAAAAAAGGTGCTGCTCTATTAATGGCAGCAACAATGGCATTATCTAGTGCCGCTTGTTCAAGTAGTAAAACGGAGGGGAAATCTGAAGCGCAGGCAAAAGTAGCACCAGTTGAAAAAAATGGTGATAAGACTGTAATTCGTTTTTGGCATGCGATGGGTGGAAAAACACAAGGCGTACTAGATGGGCTTGTTGCAGACTATAATAAGTCACAGAATAAATACGAGATAAAGGCAGAGTTCCAAGGGACATATGAAGAGTCTTTAACGAAATTTAGAACGATGTCTGCTACGAAAGAAGCGCCAGCTCTTGTTCAGTCGAGTGAAATTACAACAAAATATATGATTGATAGCAAAAAGATTACGCCAATTGATAGTTGGATAAAAAAAGATAAGTACGACACCTCAAAGTTGGAAAAAGCAATTACAAATTATTATTCAGTTGATGGAAAAATGTATTCTATGCCATTTAATTCATCTACACCAGTACTAATTTATAATAAAGATGCTTTCGCAAAGGCGGGCTTAGATCCAGAAAAAGCTCCGAAAACGTATGCGGAATTACAAGAAGCAGCGAAAAAGTTAACGATTAAAGAAGGCGGAAATGTAAAACAATATGGATTCTCCATGCTGAATTATGGTTGGTTCTTTGAAGAATTGTTAGCGACACAAGGTGCTTTATATGTAGATAACGAAAACGGTCGCAAAGATGCTGCAAAGAAGGCGGTATTTAACGATAAAGAAGGACAGAAAGTATTTGGAATGTTAGATGATTTAAATAAAGCTGGCGCACTTGGAAAATATGGAGCAAGTTGGGATGATATTCGTGCCGCGTTCCAGTCTGGACAAGTTGCTATGTATTTAGATTCTTCAGCTGGTGTTCGCGACTTAATTGATGCATCTAAGTTTAATGTAGGCGTGTCATATATTCCATATCCAGAGGATTCGAAACAAAATGGTGTTGTTATTGGCGGAGCATCATTATGGATGACGAATATGGTTTCAGAAGAAACACAACAAGGTGCTTGGGACTTTATGAAATATTTAACGAAGCCAGACGTACAAGCAAAATGGCATACTGCAACAGGCTATTTCTCTATTAATCCAGATGCATACAATGAACCATTAGTAAAAGAGCAATATGAAAAATATCCACAGCTAAAAGTAACAGTGGAACAATTACAAGCGACGAAGCAATCTCCAGCAACTCAAGGGGCTTTAATTAGTGTATTCCCAGAATCACGAGATGCAGTTGTAAAAGCATTAGAAGCAATGTATGACGGGAAGAATAGTAAAGAAGCGTTAGATGAAGCTGCCAAAGCAACTGATAGAGCAATTAGTATTTCAGCTCGTACGAGTCAAAAATAAGAAAAAGCCGTATCCGAAAAAGGATACGGCTTTTTCAAGGAGATAAGGGATCAAAAAAATGAAGAAGTCTTATCTCTTTTATATGAGTAAAGGGTCTAGAATGAATCTTGTCCTTTTCATTATTTGTTTAACTCCATTGCAACTTGTTTGCCATTTACGAAAACCTCTGCCACCGCTACTACAACTTCCATCACTTTTTTCATGTCTCATCTCTCCTTGTTTTTTGTTTCATTTCTTACTTTTAGTATAAGGAAATATAGCACTTGCAACTATCGAATTGGATGACAAGAGACTTACATTGTTGTAAGGACAATCGTTTTATTTGTAATAAATGTGATTTTGAATATGGATTCAGAAATTTCTGTTGTTTTGAACTATAATTAGAAAGAGAGTGGTTTAGAAAGAAGGGGGATAATATGAAAAGAATTCTTGTTATTAGTGATATTCATGGAGAAATAGAAAAGTTCGAACAGTTATTAGAAGAAGCTCAATATGATGCAAGACAGGATCAATTGATTTTATTAGGGGATTATGTAGATCGTGGTCCCAATGCGCGTGCTGTAATTGAAAAGGTAAAAGCGTTAAAAGAAGAGGGAGCCCTCGTTCTAAAGGGTAATCATGAAGATATGATGATTAAAGCGTTAACGACTGATGAAGAACGTTCATGGAACCATTGGGTAAAAAGGAATGGTGGAGATAAGACTTTATACAGCTATGGCTTTGTAGATGAAGATATTGTAGTTAATGAAGAAGCCTTCCAAAAACCAATTTTACAATCGCATGTTTTAGAGGAACATGTAAAATTTATTCAAGAATTAGATCATTACATTGAAACAGAAGAGTATATATTTGTACATGCCGGTGTTGAGCCATTGAAGCGAGTTTCGGAATGTGAACCATATACGTTAATGTGGATACGTAATGAGTTTCATAGTGGGTATAGTGGTGAAAAGGTTGTTGTATTTGGTCATACGGAAACAAAAACGTTTCATGGTAGTGAGAATTGTGGCGTGTATTTTGGGAGTAATCGTATTATAGGGATTGATGGCGGTGCTGTATATGGTGGCCAGTTAAATTGTTTAGAATTGCCGAGTAAAAAGGTGTACGTAGTAAAAAGTTGAAAGAGATAAGGGGAATCTTATTTCTTTCAATTTTTTATTAAGAAAAATTTAAGGAAGAATTTTTATAATAAATCTTTCAAATTTTATATTGAGAAAAACGTTAAAATATAATTATAAATAGGATTGAACGATATGGTGGAAGGTGAGAATATGCGCTTACTCGTAGTAGAAGATAATGCTTCTTTATTAGAGTCTATTGTCCAAATATTACGCGATGAATTTGAAGTAGATACAGCATTGAATGGAGAAGATGGATTATTTCTAGCATTACAAAATATATATGACGCCATTTTGCTTGATGTGATGATGCCAGAAATGGACGGTTTTGAAGTAATTCAAAAAATACGTGATGAAAAGATTGAAACACCAGTCCTATTTTTGACAGCGAGAGATTCTTTAGAAGATCGCGTGAAAGGCTTGGACTTTGGTGGGGATGACTATATCGTTAAGCCATTTCAGGCTCCAGAGTTAAAAGCGAGAATTCGTGCTTTATTACGACGAAGCGGTAGTTTAACAACAAAGCAGACTATTCGTTATAAAGGGATTGAACTGTTCGGAAAAGATAAAGACGTTCAAGTAGATGGACAAAGCATGAAGTTAACATTAAAACAATATGAGCTTCTAGAGTACCTTGTTCAAAATAGCGGAAAGATTTTAATGCGTGAACAAATTTTTGATCGTGTTTGGGGATTTGATTCAGATACGACAGTAGCAATTGTAGAAGTGTATGTACATCATTTACGTAAAAAATTAGAGCCATTCGGTTATCAGAAAGATATTCAAACTGTTCGAGGTATTGGATATATATTAAAAGAACAATGAAAAAGGGAAGCATGTTTCAGAAAACACGCATTCGATTGACTATATTGAATTCATTAGTATTTATTATCTTGATAGGTGTATTAGGCAGTATCATTTATTCATACACATATAATCGTATTTATAATGAAGTGGATCAATCTATAAAAATGAAGGCTCAGTTTGGAAAAAAATTTGATGCTAAAATATTACCAAGAAAACGTATGGAGAACATTAAAATTGGAGATCCCCGGATAACTAAAATAACTTGGAATGGGAAAGTAGTAGAGATAGAGGGAGATAACCATAAATTTCGTTCTAGCTTTGAAGGGAATTTGGATCAGTTTTTCCCAAAGAAGTTAGGGGATTTGCAAGATATTGAAGTGCAAGGACGATATTTTAGAACCTTTGCGTTTAAAGAAGATGGGAAAATAGTTCAAATTGTACGCGATACAACAGCTGAAGAAGAGATGCTAAATACTTTATTTTTAATTCTTGTTATAGGTTGTAGCGTAGGAAGTTTATGTGCAATAGGAATTGGCTTTTTCTTAGCTGGCAGGGCACTCATACCCATTCAAAATTCATGGGAAAAACAGCAGCAATTCGTTTCGGATGCATCACATGAATTAAGGACACCACTTGCAGTTATTCAATCAAAAACGGATGTGTTATTTCAGTCACCATCTGCGACAATAGAAGAAAAAGCGATGGATATTTCTACGATTTCAAAGGAGTGTAGACGGTTATCTAAGCTTGTAACTAATTTATTATTGTTAGCACGTTCGGATTCTAATCAAATTGAGATGGATAAGAAAACATTTGAAATGGATAAATTGTTAGAAGAAATAGTAGATCCATATAAGGAAATTGCTTCATATCAAGAAAAAGAGATGATATTAAAAGTAGAACATGACATATCATTTATGGGTGATAGAGAGAGAATTCATCAAATGATGGTCATATTGTTAGATAATGCGATGAAGTATACAAATGGGGGCGGGCATATTCAAATCGATTGTACGCAAACGAGCAGCTCAATTCGTATACGGGTGAAAGATGACGGGATAGGGGTTAAAGATGAGGACATCCCAAAATTATTTGATCGTTTTTATCAAGGTGATAAAGCGAGAAGTGCGTCAGAAGGAGCGGGATTAGGCCTTTCAATCGCAAATTGGATTGTAGAAAAGCATTATGGGAAAATATTAGTAGAGAGCAAATGGGGAGAGGGTACTTGTTTTGAAGTGAATTTCCCTAAAAACCAAAGAATATAAGTGAGAAGACGATCTTGTTTTTACAAGGTCGTCTTTTTTTAAGGGAAAGTTAAGAAACTATTTATAACATGTATGATATACAGAAAGTTAGCCCTATGAAGAAGCGATTATAAAAAGGTATTTGAGCAGATTATATCGATCATAATGTTATTTCGATTATGTATAGGGAATGATGGAAAAGAAAGTGTAAGAGGGAGGAATTAATTTTGAAAAAGAAAATGATGACGGTATTCACTATTGGAGTAATGAGCTTAAGCATATTAGGGGGTGCCTCTCCTTCTGAAACATCACAAGGAAAGACAAATTACACGCAGCGCAGTAAAGAACAATTAAATAATGGGAAGATACATGCGGTGCATACAGAAGAAAAGGCGGAGAATCTAGGTATTGAAACGGAAGGGAAAGAACAAATTACGCTAGAAAAAGAAATTCATGAGACGGAAGTAGGAAGAGAAGCTGAACAGTTAGGAATTTCGATTGAAGGAAAAGACGTTGGAACTCTTTCAGAAGAAATCTATGAAACAAAAGTGAAGCAAGAAGCGTTAAAGCTAGGCATATCTATAGAGAATACAACGATTGTAAATTTAATTAATCAAATTAATACGATTAAAATTAATGATGAAGCGGATAAATTAGGCATTTCGACAAATGGAAAAGAAATAGAAGACATTGCGGAAGAAATCTATGGAACGAAAGTAAGAGAGGAAGCAGGGAAGTTAGGTATTTCACAAAAAGGAAAAGAGATAGAAACGTTAGCGCAAGAAGTGTACGAACAAAAAGTGCAGGAAGAAGCAAAAAAATATCATATTGATTTGTATGGTAAAGATATATATCAAGTATTAAGCGAAATTAATGAACAAAAAGTGTTACAAATGGCAGATGAGCTTAATATGGATAAAATGAATATGAACGTTCAAGAACTAGCAGAAAAAATTAAAAAAAATCAGCCTGAAAAAGGAAAAGAACTAAATTTTGTACCGGTGATTCGCACGGATGCTGACGCGTTTTATTCTTATTTAACGAACTAAAAAGGGCGTGAGAGTGATACGGAGATGGAAGTGGTATATATGTATGGCTTTACTAGCTATAGCAGTATGGAATGTATATACAAATGGCATTACAAAGTATGTGGAGAAGTTAACATTCTTCAATATACAAAGCGGAAAAGAAGCAGATTTTAGTAATAATGATGAAAAGGTCATCTTATCAAATGTACCTTTAATTCAGCAATTACCAGAGCTAGATAGAGGCTGTGAAGTGACTAGCTTAGCGATGATGTTACAATATGCAGGCATTACAGTGGATAAGATGAAATTAGCAAATGAAATAAAGAAAGTTGATTTTATGAACGATGGTGTACGTGGGAATCCGAATGAAGGATTTGTAGGAAATATTTATACCTTTTCTGAATCTGGATATGGTGTATATCACGGACCACTTTTTCAATTAGCGAAAAAGTATTTACCTAATAAAGCTGTGGACTTAACAGGGAAGAGTATAGAAGAACTTTATAAGAGTGTAAAATCAGGACAACCGGTAGTTATGATTACGAATGCAAAATTTGCGCCATTAGATGAAGATGAATTTACTACATGGGAAACAAATAGCGGAGATGTTTCTATTACGTATAATGAACATTGTGTAGTACTGATTGGATACGATGAAGAATTTGTATATATTCGGGATCCTCTCGAGGATAGCCTAGATGTAAAAGTGCCGAGAGGAAAATTTGAAAAGGCATGGATGCAAATGGGGAGTCAGGCGATTAGTTATGTGAAAAGCTCTAAATGAATTAGTAAGGAAATATGTAAGCTGAAGTTCTCTTATTTTTTATGATTAAATCTTTAGAAGTAGTGAATATGAAAAAATGCATAATTGACAAAAAAATTACATGTTATCATTATATATTGTTTTATATATGTTAATTGTATAAAATTACACAAGTATTCACATTACATAAAGGAGGCTTATTATGCAAAAAATATTTAACTGGGTTAAATGTATGAGTATCAAGAAAAAATTAATCATTTCATTTTTTCTTATTTTAACTATACCAGGACTTATTATCGGTGGTGTTTCATATCAAACTGCCAAAACAAATTTTGAACAACAAATTACAGGTAAAGCAAAGGAAAATATTTCTGTTTTAAATACTGTTATTTCTCAAAATATAGAAGAGAAATTTGTTGATGCGGCGTATTTTGCAGACGTCTTAACAGAGGATACATATCCAAACGGACAAGAAGAAATAGTAAGAACGAAGTTAGCGCAATATATAAAACTTCATCCAGAAGTAGAAGGTATTTATATTGGAACACAGACGGGAAAGTTTATAAGAGAACCATTTATCAAAATGGCTGATGGGTATAATCCAACAGATAGATCTTGGTATAAAGAAGCACATGAAAATAAAGGAAAAGTAATTGTTACTGCACCATATCAATCAGCATCTACTAAAAATATGGTAGTGACAATTGCTAAAGAAGTAAAAGATGGTAAAGGTGTTATAGGAATTAACTTAAATTTAGATAACATCTTAAAAATTTCCAAAATGATTAACATTGGTGAAAAAGGTTATGCAGTTATTCTAGATCAAAATAAGCAAATTGTTAGTCATCCATCTAGAAAACCAGGTGCAAAAGTTACTGATCCGTGGATTAAACCAATTTATGAAGAAAAACAAGGAAATGTGTCTTATACAGAACAAGGTGATAAAAAGAATTTAATCTTTGCAACAAATGAGAAAACAGGATGGAAAGTAGTTGGGGTTATGTTCGACGAAGAAATTACCCAAGCTGCGAATCCAGTATTTTATAAGACTTTGATTGTCATTGCTATCGCTATTGTATTTGGTAGTGTATTAATTTATTTTATTACAAAGTCTATTACAAGACCATTAAGAAAAATAGCTGACTCAGCCCATAAAATTAGTAAGGGAGATTTGACAGAGAAAATTACAATCCATTCCAAGGATGATATAGGGAAATTAGGGAATTCATTTAATGAAATGTCTGCCTCTTTACAAGATGTGATTACTCAAATTAGTTTTTCAGCAGAACATGTCGCTGCATCGGCTGAAGAGTTAACAGCGAGCGTACAGCAAGCAAATGATGCGACAGATCAAATTACAATTGCAATGGAACAAGTATCAGGTGGGGCTGAATCACAAAGTCAAGGTGTTGAAGAAGGTGCGGCTACATTACAACAAGTAAATACAGCAATTCAAGATGTAACTGGAAGCGCGGAATCAATTTCTATCTCCTCATTACATGCGAGAGAAAGAGCTGAAGAAGGGGAAGAATTGGTTGAACAAACAGCAAAACAAATGCAGTCTATTTCTAGATCGGTATCCGATTCAGATGCTATTATTAAACTTCTTGATGAGAAATCAAAGCAGGTAGGAGCTATTTCTGAAGCGATTCAAAACATCGCTACTCAAACGAACTTATTAGCTTTAAATGCAGCTATTGAAGCAGCAAGAGCAGGTGAACAGGGCCGAGGGTTTGCTATTGTAGCTGATGAGGTTAGAAAATTAGCGGAGCAATCAGGAGCATCATCTGGAGAGATTGCAAATTTAATTGCAGAAATTAAGGCGGATATTGAACATACTGTTAAGGCAATGGATAATGTGAATGGAGAAGTTCAACAAGGCCTTGATGTTGTAACGAAAACGAAAGCAAGTTTTACGGAAATTTTAAGTTCTACTACACATATTGTTTCTCAAGTTAATCAAATGGTAGAAACAACGAAGAGAATTGCTGGAGATGCAAATGAAGTGACAAATGCTATTGATGAAATTGCAGCGGCTGCAGAAGAAAATACAGCTAGTATGCAAAGTGTTGCTGCTTCAACAGAAGAACAAGTGAATTCAATGGAAGAAATTAGTTCAGCTTCGCAAAACTTAGCTGGGATGGCCGAAGAACTACAAGCGATGACTAGTAAATTTAAAGTATAATAACAGCAGATAAGTAAGGTGATATTATTTTCACCTTACTTATTTTTCTATTCAGCAATTAGGGGAGTCATTAACGGGATGAAAAAAAGAAAAAGACTATGGAATTTATGGAAAACGATTACATTGTTAGTTTGTACAGTTGTAATTTTTTCTTTACTTGTGACAGATATATTAATTAGTCATAATGTAGAACGGACGACGGAGGATAGCCAAGCAGAGAAAGCAAAAACAATTGCACACATTGTGGCGAATGATTCAATTGTAATCGATGGTTTGATTGGGAAGGCAGATACTTCTGCAATCCAAACGTATACAAATAGAATATTAAAAAACACAGGTGTTCAATTTATTGTAGTTATGGACATGAATGGAATAAGAAAATCACATCCAAATCCTCAAAAAATAGGCCATCATTTTATTGGGGGAGATGAAGGGCCTGCATTGAAAGGAAAGGAACATGTATCGCTGGCAGAAGGAACTTTAGGTATTTCAATGCGAGTGTTTGTACCTGTATTTTCTGAAACAGGTGAACAACTTGGAGCGGTGGCCGTTGGTATTTCAGCAGATAATGTAAAAGAGAGAGTTAAGGAAAGTAGACATATCATTTACATTGGTGTCGGAGTTGGAGTACTAGTCGGAATTATAGGAGCAATATTGCTAGCTAGACATATAAAGAAAAGTTTATTCGGTCTTGAACCTCACAGGATAGCGAAGATTCTTGAAGAAAGAAATACGATGCTACAATCTGTAAAGGAAGGTATTATTGCTGTAGATAAGGAAGCCAATGTAACTTTAATAAATAATGAGGCAAAACGATTGTTTAAGAAAAGTGGACTTGAAGAAGATTTTATCGGTAAAGATGTTGAGTTGTATATGCCTAATTCACGTATAAAAGAAATATTACAAACGGGAGAGGTACAATTAAACGAAGAACAAAATATTTATGGAATTACGATTGTGACGAATCGTGTTCCTTTATATGTAAAAGGAGAAATAGTTGGTGCAATTGCAACATTTCGTGATAAAACAGAGATTAGAAAATTAGCAGAAGAATTAACTGGTATTAGGCTATATGCGGAAGCATTACGGGCACAATCGCATGAATTTATGAATAAAATGCATGTCGTATTAGGGCTTACACATATGAAGCAGTATGAAGAATTACAAAAGTATATAAGCGGTATGGTATCAGAGCATCAATATGAAATTGGTGGGGTTATGAAAAGAATAAAAAGTCCAGTATTTGCTGGCTTTTTACTTGGAAAATTTAGCTATGCTAGAGAGAAAAACATAAAATTAATCATAAGTGAAGATTCTTACATGCCAGAAATGGATGATGAAAGTATTACTCATGAACTGATTACGATTGTCGGAAATTTAATTGATAATGCATTAGAGGCAGTGACGAATTGTGAGAAGAAGCAAGTTGAACTTGAGATACAATATGGGGATGCATTAATCATTACAGTACAAGATACGGGGAAAGGTATACCAGAAGAAGAAATAGGGGCATTATTTACGAAAGGTTATTCCACAAAGGGAGATAACCGTGGTTATGGTTTGTATCTTGTAAAAGAAAGTATACAGCGAATAAATGGGGAAATTCATATGCATTCATTAGTAGGAAAGGGAACAACGATAACAATTGAAATACCTAAAGGTAGGGATGAGAGGTAAATATGATTAAAGTTTTAATTGTAGAAGATGACCCGATGGTAGCAATGTTAAATACGCATTATTTAGAGCAAGTAGGAGGGTTTGAACTTGTTCAAGCAGTTAACTCCGTTAAAGAAGCGATAGAAGTATTAGAGGAATCACGAGTAGATTTAGTATTACTTGATATTTTTATGCCTGAAGAAACTGGATTTGAGCTTTTAATGTATATTCGGAACCAAGAAAAAGAAATCGATATTATGATGATTTCAGCTGTACATGATATGGGGAGTATTAAAAAAGCATTACAATATGGTGTAGTAGATTATTTAATTAAACCATTTACATTTGAACGATTTAAAAAGGCATTAACTATATATCGAGAAAAACTTACTTTCATGAAAGAACAACAAAAAATTAGTCAATCGGAATTAGATTCGTTAATTTTGCAAAAAGAAAAAAGAGAGCCTACGGTCACTAAAGAGCTTCCGAAAGGATTAACGAAGCAAACGATGCAATTAATTTGGCAGAAGATCGAGTCGCTGAATGGACGAGCGTTTACAACAGATGAAATGGCGCAATTAGTTGGAGTTTCAAGAGTTTCTATTCGAAAGTATGTAATGTTTTTGACTGAAATTGGAGTATTAGAAAACGAAATGGTGTATCAACACGTAGGAAGACCAGTGAGTAAATTAAGATGTATTGACAAAAATAAAATAGAGTTTTACGTATAAGCGACTTATTATAAGTCGCTTATACTTTTTTTAATTACAAAATCAATTACAAAACTTACAAAAACTATTTTTACTATTGAAAGCGTTTTAATATTGTTATTAAGAAAACAAGGGGGTGCCATATGGGAATTCAAAAGAATGTGGAAGCGGTATCATTTTCTGAAGGAAATGAAGTACAAAGAGAATCTTTCGCTTCTAAAATTATGAATGTAAAAATCGGTGTTATACCTTTACCGTTATATGTAGTATTGGCTGCTATTATTTATGGGGCATCTGTATATAATAAATTGCCAGCAGATATGATTGGTGGATTTGCAGTTATTATGATCATGGGTATTTTCTTAGGCGACATTGGAATGAGAATTCCAATTTTAAAAAATATCGGCGGTCCGGCAATACTTTCGTTATTTATTCCATCATTACTTGTATTTTTTAACTGGATGAATCCAGCTTCAATGGAAGCTGCGACTATGTTAATGAAAAAATCGAACTTTTTATATTTATATATTTCTTGTTTAGTAGTCGGAAGTATTTTAGGAATGAATCGTAAAGTGTTAGTACAAGGTTTCGTTCGTATGTTTATACCTTTAGTAGTAGGGACGTTAGCTTCGGTAGCGGTAGGATTATTGGTCGGTTCACTATTTGGATTTGAAATGAAGCAAACATTCTTCTTTATCATCGTACCAATTGTGAGTGGTGGTATAGGGGAAGGGATTTTACCATTGTCGCTAGCTTATAGTGATATTTTAAATGAATCATCAGCAACGTTTGTATCACAGCTTATTCCAGCGGCTATTATTGGAAATATGTTCGCAATCGTGAGTGCAGGGTATATGAAGCGTTTAGGTGAGAAGAAACCGGAGCTTAGTGGTAACGGTGTATTAGTGAAAACAGACAATCAGGCAGAGTTATTAAAAGAACAAAATACAGAGAAGCCAATTGACTTCTCATTAATGGGAGCAGGTTTATTAATTGCGTGTACGTTCTTTATCTTCGGAGGATTTGCTTCTAAGTTCATCGGTATTCCTGGGGCAATCATTATGATTTTCTCAGCAGCACTTGTGAAATACTTTAAATTAATGCCAGCAAAAATGGAGCAAGGAGCATTCCATTTATATAAATTCATTTCGAAGAATTTAACTTGGCCGTTAATGGTTGGACTAGGATTGCTATATATTCCGTTAAAAGACGTAGCAGCAGTTCTTTCAGTAGGATATGTTGTTGTGTGCGCATCAGTTGTTCTTACAATGGTAGCATCAGGTTTTCTTGTAGGGAAAGTGATGAAAATGTATCCAGTTGAATCAGCAATTGTAACTGGATGTCATAGTGGTTTAGGTGGAACTGGAGATGTTGCTATTTTATCAGCTTCAAATCGTATGGAATTAATGCCGTTTGCGCAAATTTCAACACGTTTAGGCGGGGCAGCAATGGTTGTAACAGCGACAATTTTATTAAAAATGTTTTCATGATCAAACAAGCTAGCTATATTCATATAGCTAGCTTGTCAAATTAAGGGGAGATTATAAGTATGTTAGAAAATCAAATTAATGAAAGATCATTGTTACTGCATAAAGAATTAGTAGGGAAAATTGAAATTACAAGTAAAGTAGAAGTAAATTCAGCGGATGATTTAAGCCTGACATATACACCAGGTGTAGCGGAGTCTTGCAAAGCAATTGCGGCGGATGAAGAAGCAGTGTATGACTATACGGCACGTGGTAATATGGTGGCAGTTGTCTCGGATGGAACAGCGGTACTTGGTTTAGGGAATATTGGACCGAAAGCAGCTATGCCTGTTATGGAAGGGAAGAGTATTTTATTTAAGAACTTTGCGAATGTAGATGCTTTCCCGTTATGTTTAGGTACGACTGATGTGGATGAAATCGTTACCCTTGTGAAAAATTTAGAGCCTACGTTTGCAGGAATTAACTTAGAAGATATTGCGGCACCACGTTGTTTTGAAATTGAAAAGCGATTAAAAGCAGAAACGAATATTCCTGTATTCCATGATGATCAACATGGAACCGCTATTGTCGTCTTAGCAGCTGTTATTAATGCATTAAAAGTTGTTAGTAAACAAATGGATAATGTGAAAATTGTTATTAACGGTGCGGGTTCGGCAGGGATTGCAATTGGAAAATTATTATTAAAGGCTGGTGCAAAGCACATTACGTTAGTTAGCTTAGAAGGTATTGTTTGTGAAGGTGAATCATGGATGAACGAAGCGCAAATTGAAGTTTCAAAAAAGACAAATCGAGAATATGTGCGTGGAACGTTAAAAGAAGCGATTCATCAAGCTGATATTTTTATTGGCGTATCTGCTCCTAACGTATTAACGAAAGAACTTGTACAAACGATGAATGAGAAAGCAATTGTGTTTGCTATGGCGAATCCAATTCCAGAAATCTTCCCAGAGGATGCATTAGAGGCTGGGGCAGCTGTAGTAGGAACCGGGCGCTCGGATTATGCGAATCAAGTAAATAATGTATTGGCGTTCCCAGGGATATTCCGTGGTGCGTTAGATGTGCGCGCGACTGATATTACAGAAGAGATGAAATTAGCGGCAGCATATGGGATCGCTAACATCATTACGGACGAAGAACGTAATGCGAATTATGTAATCCCGAATCCGTTAGATAAAAGAATTGTTCCAAGTGTTGCGGAAGCTGTAGCGAAAGCAGCTATTGATTCAGGTGTGGCGCAAATTATGAAAATACCAAGCTATTAATAGCTAAAAGCAGTGCCTAAAAAGGCACTGCTTTTTTGAGATAAGAAATCAAAATAATGAAGAAGTGTAAAATTATTTATTTGTGTGTCTTCACTATTTATTTAATTCCATTGCAACTTGTTTACCATTTACTAAAACCTCAGTTACTGCTACGATCACTTCTATCATTTTTTTCATCTCTCCTTGTGCCATTTCTTACTTTAAGTATAAGAGAAGAGAGATACTTACACTATCGAAGTATATGACGTAGAAATTACATTGTTGTAAGAAAGTGTTTTAGTTTTGTAACTTTACTCAGCAGTAATTACAAACTGATCATAATATTCTTCATTCACATATATATTTAATACCCATAATCCAGATGAAGGTAGTGACATAGTGAGAGGGAGTTCGTTTGTAGTAGAATCAATTGTATTTGAAGTGGTCCAAGTTGGTTTGGAAGTTTCTTGTTGAAAGAGTACGGGTGTTG
Organism: Bacillus sp. BPN334; assembly: GCF_008368885.1. NCBI lineage: Bacteria > Bacillati > Bacillota > Bacilli > Caryophanales > Bacillaceae > Bacillus > Bacillus sp. BPN334. The sequence goes on from NZ_QOZW01000018.1 coordinate 50,528, forward strand.
GAGTTATTGATCCTTGTTTTAGTGCAATAATAGATAGTTTTCCAGTTGGCATTTCAGTATCTAAAAAGTACCACATCATTTCATTTTTTTCATTTGCGATAATAGGACTATCAGCCATTGCGATTTTTTCTTCGATGCCTTTTAAAGGTATTTTTTCTTGTATGAAGGAGGGTGTTTCTTCCCAATTTACATCTTTTAAAACGCTAAGATGAAAGAAGGAAGGTGCATTAACTTGAGTGGATGACGTTGCGATGGCTTCTTTTTTAGGTGCTTCTGAATCAGGTTGCGCTTGTGTGCATCCAGCGATGAGAAAAGAGAAAAGTAGCATAGTTCCGATTTTTTTCATGGTGTCACACTCCTAATTTTTATTGTTAGTGTAATTGTATTTGCTAGAAAGCGGGACAATTCCTTTAAAGTATAAAAAGAGGTCGTAAGTTTTGTACGACCTCTTTTGACATTTTCTATATTTGTTCAGTTGTAAAAGTCGGTTCATTCTCTTTTTGCGGCATCGTTAAGAAAATAACAGAAAGAACGATACATACGCCGCCTAATAATTGATATGCTCCAAAGGATTCATTTAGCCAAGCGATTGACACGATGGCAGCTACAAGTGGTTCAATGCTAGATAAAATGCTCGTTTCTGTTGCTGCTAAATATTTCAGACTACCGATATAAAGGAGGAAAGAAAGAGTGCCACTTATGATGATAAGAATAAGCATAGAAAAAGTTTTTGGTGTAAAAGTTTGTGAAAGCTGATTCCATTCAAACGAGCGATTACAAATAAGTAGGGCAATGCCACCGATTAACATCCCCCAGCCAATTACTACAGTTGTTCCGCATTCTTTAATAAGAGAAGCTGGATGAAGGGTATAAAATGCAAAGCCAATTGCTGTTAATAGGCCGAAAATAATGGCTTCTTTCGATAAAACAATATTTTCAATTGAACCGTTTGTAATAATAAAGTACGTTCCTGTTAGGGCAGTTATAATTGCGAGTAGTGGCATAGAAGCAGGGAATTTTCTTTGTCCAAATGCGACATAAATGGTAATAAGAACAGGACCTAGAAATTGAAATAATGTCGCTGTGACCGCATTACTAATATGAACTGTTTCGATAAAGGCATATTGTGCACCGAGCATACCGAGAATAGAGAAAATAATAAGTTGTATAGCATATCTCGGATGTTTCCAAATTTGAAATATGTTTTGTTTCTTTATAAGTAAGAAAGATAAAATAAATATTCCCGCAAGCAACAAGCGAATTGTTAAAAAATCAATTGATGATACGTTAGTATGTTGAAATAGCCACTGAATCATCGGGCCAGATAATCCCCATAAGGTAGCTCCTGTAATAATCATAATGAGTCCAATCCGTCTATTGTTGTTCATGATCATGCATCCCCTCTCGAGTATTTGATTTTTTATGTGTGACATGATACAAGGAATTATATATAACTTCTGGTACTGTAAAAAGTATCAGATTTTAGTTTTATTAAGGGGTCAGATATTATGTTAGAATTAACGCCTAATTTAAATACGAAAAGTAAAATAGCATTGTATGTGCAATTGTATGAGTATATAAAAAAAGAGATTAAAGATGGAACGATTCCGGCTTTTACAAAATTACCTGCTAAAAGAAAGCTGGCGAGCTATTTACAAGTGAGTAAGAATACAGTAGAAGCAGCTTACGAGCAATTACTTGCAGAAGGTTATATTGAATCGGCATCGAGAAAAGGTTATTTTGTATGTAAAATTGAACAAATGATTTATGTAGAAGGAAGCGAAGCGAAAGTAGAAGAAGTACCGTTTCGGGAGGAGAACTATAAATTTGATTTCACCCAAACAGGAGTTGATACGAATACTTTTCCGTTCACTATGTACCGTAAGCTTATAAATGATGTATGGCAGCCGCATAATAATGAGTTGCTTTTTCTTGGACACCCTCAAGGGGAATTGAGCTTAAGGGAGGAAATTGCGAGCTATTTGTATGAATCTAGAGGTGTGCGTTGTTCAGCTAGTCAAATTGTATTAGGGGCGGGAACACAAATATTAGTGAAGTTACTTTTTCAGTTGTTGAAGGGAAGTAACTATGCGGTTGAAAACCCAGGTTATCATAGGAAAATGGTCGTTTTTGAACAGGGAGAAAAGAAGGTTCAAATGTTGTCTTTAGATAGGGACGGAATTTGTATGGCAGATTTAGAAAATAGCGATGCAAATGTTGTATTTGTTACACCTTCTCATCAATTCCCATATGGAATGATTATGCCTATTACGAGAAGGACGCAGCTTTTACAATGGGCGAAGAAAGAAGAAGGCAGGTATATTATTGAAGATGATTACGATAGTGAATTTCGTTATTCAGGAAAGCCAATTCCGGCACTGCAAGGATTAGATACAGATGGGAAAGTTATTTATATGGGGACGCTATCAAAAGCGTTGTTACCCTCATTACGGATGAGTTATATCGTATTACCGAAGAATGTAATTGAAAAGTATCAAAAGGAATATTTATTTTATACGCAAAGTGTTTCAAGAATGGACCAAGAAGTGATAAGAAGGTTTTTCAATGAAGGCTATTGGGAAAAACATATTCATAAAATGCGTGTCGTTTACCGAAAAAAGAGGGATCGACTTGTTTTTGAAATAGAGAAGTATTTCTCTAATCGTGTTGAAGTGATAGGAGAAGATTCTGGATTACACATTTTATTACAAGTGCATAATGGAATGCGAGAAGAAGAACTAATTCAAGAAGCTGCGAAATATAGTATTAAAATATATCCTGTTTCTACGTACTATAAAGACGGTACTGCGCCTGAAAATGTAGTTTTACTTGGGTTTGCGATTTTATCAGAAGAAGAAATTGCGAAAGCGATTCAATTATTACATAAGGCATGGTATACAAGAAAGTAAAAAAACATCCTCCAAGCATGAGGATGTTTTTTATTATTTATTTTCATCTAAGAATAAGACCATATGCTCTTCGTCCCAATATTGTCCGTTATATTTTAATGAACGTTCTTGCACACCGAATGTTTTAAATCCTAATGATTCATAAAGTTTCTTCGCACCATCGTTGCCAACAACAACATCAAGCATAACTTGTTCTACTTCTAAAGATTTAGCAAGTTCAAGACATTCTTTAATAAGTGCTTTTCCTGCTCCAAGTCCGCGTGCTTTTGGAGACACATATACAGAACCAATTTTAGCTTTATGTTCTTGTTTTACATATGGTTTCGTTTCCAGCGTTGCAACTCCGATTAATTGTCCATCTTTAAATGCACCTAGCGTATAGTTTTCATCTTGTGCTAATTTTTGTGCTTTATATTCAATCGCACACTCTTTATTAATAATATCTTCATAAGAAGAGCTGAAAGCTTCAGGGTTTTGCTTTAATCCTTCTACACGAAGTTCTAAGTAAATTTCTGCTTCGTCTTTTGTTAATACATGGATATCCAATTATATCACCCTCCAAATCTTTGCAAATGTAACTTTATTTTATATTGAAATAAGAATAATTTCAAAAGGTTAGCTTATATGAGCTGATTTTATGAACAAAATAACACCAGTAGTGTTTACTACTACTGGTGTTTTCACACGCATCTTATTCAAATGGTAGCTTGATTCTAAAGTTTGTCCCTACTCCTAATTGGCTTGTTACTAGAATGGAACCGTTATGCAATTCTACAATTTCTTTTGCAACAGCTAGCCCGATACCTTTTCCTCCAGTAGCTCTCGTTCTGGATTTATCAACACGATAAAAACGATCAAAAATATGTGAGATATCTTCTTCAGGAATACCTTCTCCTTCATCGTCTACATTTATTGTAAAAGAATCTGTTTCCGTGAGTACACGTATCGTAATAGATGTGTTTTCTGGTGAATGTTGATAAGCATTGTGTAATAAATTTAACATAACTTGTTCCATACGTCTTTCGTCTATGCAAACTTCTAAATCATCTTTGCAATATACATGGAGTTGCATTTGTTTGTTAGTTAATGTTGTTTTTGTTTTTTCAACCATTCGTTCTAAAAATGGTTTAAGGATCACTTTTTGTTTTTTTATAACAAACTGATGTTGTTCTAATTGCACTAGCATAAATAAATCTTGGACGAGATCGGTTACACTATCTGTTTCATCCTCAATGATCTGTAAGTATTCTTCACGCTCTTCTTTCGTTAAAGAATCCCTCTTTGCTACCTTCGCATAACCTTTCATATAGGTCAATGGAGTTAATAGTTCATGGGCAACACTAGCGAGAAATTCATTTCTTTCTTTTTTCATATAAGTCAGTTCACTGGATAAATCTTCGATCGTTTTTGCTAAGCTGCCAAGCTCATCATTCCGTTTAATACCTAATTGAATTGGTGTATTTAATTTTGACATTTTTTCTGTTGCCCTCTTCATTTTTATAAGTGGTTCTGTAATAACACGAGAAAAAACAAAGACAGAAATAGTCGTTAAAATAATTGTCACAACACTAATGATAAGAAATTGATTCATGAGTTTAAGTAACATATTTTCTAAGAAAGATGTTTTTAATAACATATATAACTTTCCTTGAAACTCTTCTGTGTTAAGTGGGCTTACCGTTGTGATGAATTTTGATTTTTTCCAGTTCTTTTCGACGATTAATCCGCCTTTTGGAATAGGTTCTGTTTTACAAGTAAGTTGTTTCTGCATTGCCTTTGTTACGGGTTCTGAAGTGGAAATAATTTTGCCATTATTGTCTGTTAGTATGATAGCTATATCAGAGTTAGCAATTAATTCTGATTCTACTAAGTGTGCAGCTGCATCCGCGATATCGAAATCTGGATACATAGGACGGTTAGGGTTTTTATTGTATTCAGCGCGTTCGGGGTGTTGCTTTTCTTTAGCAATTGCATTCCACTTTGTGCGGCTTGTAATTTTTTTACTATAGCGATTACCTTTTTCTAAAAGAGCAAGTGTTTCTTCCTCAATCCGCATTGTTGAAATGCTTTTGTAAAAAGATACGAAAGCAATTGTTTCAATACATAAAGCTAATATTAAAAAGTATGTCCCAATTTTAAGGGAAAGTTTACTCATTTTCTCACCATACCTTATTCATAATAAACGGTCAGTGGTATGGTATTTCCACTGACCGAAGTAATTATTCACATTTCCATTTATATCCGACTTTATAGACGGTTTCTAAGTAATTTTCAATTGGAAATCCTTTTTTACGTAATTTATCACGGATATTGCGAATATGTGAATCGATTGTTCTATATTCGATGTCTGTTTCATAGCCCCAAATTTTCTCGATTAAATCATCTCGGCTATAAGCACGGTTTGTATTTTGTAAAAATAGTCCAAGTAACGAAAATTCAATAGGAGTTAGTGAGATTTTTTCGTCATAAACTGTGACAGTATGTTTCGTTTTATCCCACTCGATACCATTGAAGCTAACGAAGCCGTCTTTCTTTGTACGACGTAATATAGCCTCGATTCTTGCGACTAATACATGCTCATCAAATGGTTTTGTAATATAGTCGTCCGCGCCCATAGTGAGGCCTTTCACCATATCGTAATTTTGATTACGAGCTGTTAGCATAATAATTGGAACGTTGGAAATTTGACGGATTTGATAGCAAGTATCCCATCCATCCATATTCGGCATCATAACATCTAACAAAATAATATCGAAGTCTTTTTGTTCTATTAACTTTAGTGCTTCAAGGCCAGAGGTAGCTTTCATACAGAAATAGCCACGAGGACTTAAGAACAGATCTAATAATCGTAACATGCGTTCTTCATCGTCTACTAATAAAATTTTTACCATAATCTTGTGCACCCCAAACTGTTCATTCTACTTGTATAGTTTACATGAAAATAATAAAAAACTCTTTTTATGTGATTGAGTGGAAGAGTTATTTTTCGCTCAGAGTAATTGACATAAAAAATGCACTAGTTTTGCACAACTATTTTTTATAATAGAAAACGTAGCGACACAAAATACCCTATGTTGCGACATAACGTCATGTCATTTTATTTATAAAATGACAATTCCATTCTATTGTGTATGTGAGATAGAGAGGGTTTTCGTATTCACCTCGCATCGGATAAGAAAAATTTCCTATCTCACACTTTTTTTAAAAGGAGATCATACACATGAATCCAAAAGAAGAAATTTCAAAAAAAGAAAAGCAAGATCGTAATACGGTTGTCATGTGCATTGCCGTATCTATGGTTATTATTATAAGTTGTGTAAATAAAATTTTGGGGATTTTATAATATAAAAAAGCTTATTGCTTCTTAAGAAGCAATAAGCTTTTTTCATTATTAGGGAAATAGTTCTATATAATAAACCAAGGTAAAATTGCTAACCCAGAAGTTACAATTGCTGTAGTAAATATTAAAAGCATAGCTCGTTTGTTTTGTTTCATGTCACATTCTCCTCTACCTATCAATTGAATGCTATACGTTCATTTCATAATTGATGCCTTACTAATTAAAGTTTCACTTTATACTTTTAGTATAATGAATGGAAAGGTTTGGTACGATCGATAAAGGTGACATGAAGATTACATTGTTGTAATGAAAAAAGCACCTTTCTTAATCAAAAGGTGCTTTTAACTATATTGGAGTATTAATCATTTAAGAATAGAACCATATGTTCCTCGTCCCAATATTGACCGTTATGTTTTAATGAACGTTCTTGTACGCCGTAAGTTTGGAAACCTAATGACTCATATAATTTTTTTGCCGCATCGTTACCAACTACAACATCGAGCATAAGTTGTTCTACATGTAGTTTATCGGCATTTTCAATAATTGCTTTAATTAGAGCTCGTCCTGCGCCAAGGCCACGCGCTTTTGGGGAAACAAAAACGGAACCGATTTTTGCTTTATGTTCTTGTTTAATGAAAGGCTTTGTTTCTAAAGTAGAAATGCCGATTAAATCGTTATCTTTGAAGACCCCTAGAGTATACTTATCCGGATTGCTTAATCGTTTTGCCATAGCAGCTACAGGATCCTCGTGTTTAAGAACATCTTCATAAGAAGAGCTAAAAGCTTCTGGGTTCTTCGTTAAACCTTCCATACAAACTTTTAAATATATTTCTGCGTCCTCTGTCGTTAATAAGCGAATTTCCATAGTTATAACCTCCTTGGTCGATTTCAAATAAAATAAATCCATTACTTCTATAAGATTGTGTATGCGTTTTGTTAGCAGTCTCTTTTAATTTGTAAAAGAATGAAAAGATATATGCTACAATGTTTTATTTTTAATATGTAATGAAATTATATATTAACTTCATTAACTATTCAAGTCTTTAATATATTACATTTTTATAACTAAAATAACTCCTCAACCGAGGAGTTATTTTAGTTATTCGATTGATAACCATCAATTCGATGTGGATGTGTGTAAATATTGCAAGATTCATTTCTAATAAATCCTACGACTGTAATGCCTAAATCATGAGCGAGTTGTAATGCTAATTTTGTTGGAGCGGATTTAGATAGAACCATTTCACATCCGATTTTTGAAACTTTTAGTAAAATTTCGGATGAAATACGCCCGCTAAATGCGATGATTTTTCCTTTAACGGATATATCGTTGCGTAAACAATGACCATATATTTTATCTAATGCATTATGTCTTCCAATATCCATTCTTGATAGGAGGATATTGTTTCGATCACATAGCGCGGTATTGTGAACCCCGCCGGTTTGGCGAAAGGTAGTGGAAGATTGTTGTAAAGTATTCATTAAGTAAAAGCATTCTTCAGGAGTAATTTTTACATGTATATCATGTAAATCTTTTGCTTTTGCTGCATCGTTAACGAAAATAAATCCTTGTCTACCTTTTCCGCAGCAAGAAGTGATGTATCGTTTATTATATAAAGTTTGATAGAGTGGATTTATTTTTGATGATGTTACATGGACAATTCCGTTATCTTTTTGCACCCATAGTTCTTCAACATCTTTATAGTAAGCAATAATTCCTTCAGAAATTAAAAAACCAATTACCATATCTTCAATATAATTTGGTGTGCATACAACTGTTACATATTCTTCACCATTTAATTTAATGGTAATAGGAGATTCTGTAACAATCTCATCCAGTTGTTTTGAAAATGTACCAGATTGATAGCGTACAATTGTAAAAGTCTCTTGCGTAGGCCCCATATTTAATTCCCCTTTTATATGTATTTCTCTCCCATATTTATCATAAAACAATGGGGAAATAAAAACACCTATTAGCAAGGAAATCACAGATTATTTTGGTTATTATTGTATATGTACGATATAATAGAACCGTAGAATAGTGATATTTTCAAGCTTTCGTAGTTATACCTTATAACATCTAGAATCGGCTTCATAAGAAAAGTATTCGGGCAGAGCGTTTCAAAAATATGTACAGTAATGCGATTTTGAAAACGGATTCATAATTGTGTTGTACAGTTGGTTGTAAGGAGAGGGGAAACTATGGCAGAACAGACAGTCCGTGTAACCGTGGATGGTAAAGAATTTTCCACATCGGGTGAAAAGACGATACTACAATTATTTAACGAGAGTAATTTGGAACATCCTCAAATTTGTCATGTACCAGAAGTAGATCCAATTCAAACTTGTGATACGTGTATTGTAGAAGTAAATGGGAAGTTATTACGTGCTTGTTCAACGAAATTAGAGAGCGGTATGCATATCGAAAGACAGTCCCAGCGTGCGAAAGAGGCACAGACTGAGGCAATGGATCGAATATTAGAGAATCATTTATTGTATTGTACCGTTTGTGATAACAATAATGGTAACTGTAAAGTCCATAACACGGTACATATGATGGAAATTGAAGAACAGAAATATCCGTATGAGCCCAAAGTAAGTGCTTGTGAAGTGGATATGTCACATCCGTTTTATCGGTATGATCCAAATCAATGTATTGCTTGTGGACAGTGTGTAGAAGTATGTCAAAACTTACAGGTTAATGAAACTATATCGATAGACTGGAACTTAGATCGTCCACGTGTTATATGGGATCATGGTGTAAGCATAAATGACTCATCTTGTGTAAGTTGTGGGCAGTGTGTAACAGTATGTCCATGTAATGCGTTAATGGAAAAAACAATGCTAGGTGAAGCTGGGTTTATGACTGGATTAAAATCAGATGTGTTAGATCCAATGATTGATTTTGTAAAGGATGTAGAGCCTGGATATAGTAGTATTTTAGCGGTTTCAGAAGTAGAGGCTGCGATGCGTAAGACGAAAGTTAATAAAACAAAAACAGTTTGTACATTTTGTGGTGTCGGTTGTTCCTTTGAAGTATGGACAAAAGATCGCCATATATTAAAAGTGCAACCTGTTTCAGATGCACCTGTTAATGGTATTTCCACATGTGTAAAAGGTAAATTTGGATGGGACTTTGTAAATAGTGAAGATCGAATTACGAAGCCATTAATTCGCCAAGGGGATATGTTTGTTGAAGCTTCATGGGAAGAAGCATTAGAAGTTGTTGCTTCTAACATGCAGCATATTAAATCTGAATATGGCAGCGATGCATTTGGGTTCATTTCTTCATCGAAAGTAACGAATGAAGAAAATTACCTTATGCAAAAACTAGCCCGACAAATATATGGAACGAATAATGTGGACAACTGTTCTCGTTATTGTCAATCTCCAGCGACAGACGGTTTATTTAAAACTGTCGGTATGGGCGGGGATGCTGGAACAGTGAAAGATATAGCTGAAGCAGGCCTTGTTATTATCGTTGGTGCGAATCCAACAGAAGGACACCCTGTACTTGCGACGAGAGTAAAACGTGCTCATAAATTACACGAGCAAAAACTGATTGTAGCAGACCTTCGTAAACATGAAATGGCAGAGCGTGCGGATTTATTTATTCATCCGCGCCAAGGTACGGATTACGTATGGCTTGCTGGTATTACGAAATATATTATTGATCAAGATTGGCACGATAAAAAGTTTTTAGCTGAAAATGTGAAGAACTTTGATGAATATAGCAAAATGTTAGAAAAGTATACGCTCGATTATACAGAAGAAATTACGGGGATTTCTAAAACTCAGTTAAAAGAAATGGCCCGTATGGTATATGAAGCAGATGGTACTTGTATACTTTGGGGAATGGGTGTAACGCAAAATACAGGAGGAAGTACGACATCAGCAGCAATTTCAAATTTACTACTTGTTACGGGTAACTATCGTCGTCCTGGTGCAGGTGCATACCCATTACGAGGACATAATAACGTACAAGGTGCTTGTGATATGGCAACATTACCAAACTGGCTTCCTGGTTATCAAGCAGTATCAGATGATACGCTGCGTGCGAAATTTGAAAAAGCATACGGTACAACTATTCCGAAAGCACCAGGATTAAATAATATTGCAATGTTACTTGCAGCGGAAGAAGGAAAACTACGCGGTATGTATGTCATGGGTGAAGAAATGGCTTTAGTCGATTCAAATGCGAACCATGTGCAACATATTTTATCGAATTTAGATTTCCTCGTTGTTCAAGATATGTTCTTATCAAAAACAGCTCGTTTTGCTGATGTTATTTTACCGGCAGCACCAAGTTTAGAAAAAGAAGGAACGTTTACGAATACAGAGCGCCGTATTCAAAGATTATATGAAGTATTGAAACCACTAGGTGATTCCAAACCAGACTGGTGGATTTTGCAAAAAGTTGCTCGTGCACTGGGCGGGGATTGGAATTACGAAAGTCCAAGTGAAATTATGGACGAAATCGCATCACTTGCACCGTTATACTCTCAAGCGACGTATGACCGTCTAGAAGGGTGGAATAGTTTATGTTGGGGTAGTCATGATGGTAGCGATACACCGCTATTATATGTAGACGGATTTAACTTCCCAGATAAACTTGCTCGTTTATCATTAGATGAATGGGTACCACCGGTTGTAGCGCCAGATGAGTATGATTTACTGTTAAATAATGGACGCATGCTAGAACATTTCCATGAAGGGAATATGACGAATAAATCAGCTGGTATTTTATCTAAAGTATCTGAAGTATTCGTTGAAATTTCACCTGAACTCGCTATAGAGCGCAATGTGAAAGATGGTGGTCTTGTAGAATTAGCATCACCATTTGGAAAAATTAAAGTACAAGCGCTTATTACTGACCGTGTAACGGGGAAAGAGCTATATTTACCGATGCATGCAACGATAAATGAAGAAGCGATTAATATTTTAACGGGGACGGCAACAGACCTTTATACGTGTACACCAGCATATAAACAAACGATGGTGAAAATGCGTGTGTTACGTGAAAAAGGAAATCGTCCGTTACCATCTTCAAACCCGCGAGATAAAAAGCGTAATCCGCAAAATGGTGTTGAAATCGAGCAAAAATGGCAAAGAAAACAATACGTATCACTTGTGGACTAGGGGGCGGAGATAGTGGCGAAAGAAATTACGTTAATAAAAAAGAAAGTTGTAACAGAGGAAGAGCAGAAACAGCAAGTAGCAGATGAACTTCTAAATGAGTTATCTAATAATCGTGAAGCAGTAGAAGAAACGATGCAGCTTTTAGCACAGTTGCAGAAGGCTGGTATATTAGATGCGGCGATTAGTTTACTTGCTGCGAAGGAAGATGTTTCAAAAATCGCTGTGGAGCAATTAAATCGTGAACCCGTTAAAAATGCACTCAACAATATGATGGGGGCGGGGGAAGCGCTATCCGCAGTTGACCCAGAAGTAACGAAGCAAATCACATCGAGTTTAGTCACTGGATTGCAATTTGCTACAGATGAATTAAATAGTGGTAAAAAAACAAAAGTGATGGATTTCTTTAAAGTGTTAAAAGATCCAGATATCAATAGAGCCATTACATTCGGTTTTAGCTTCTTGAAAGCATTTGGGCAAGGATTAGAGAAAAAATAGAGTAAATGAAAAAGTGATGGGAAGTAGCCATCACTTTTTTCATTGCATGTATAAGAGTGTTCATGTTAAGCGGAATATATTATTATTAAAAAGATGGATTGGAAATGGAAATATGGAATCCATCTCAAATATCGTTTTAGAATGTGGAGGAATATATGCAACACCGTAAAAGACTATCTATACCAGGGGTAATGGGACATTCCTTTCAAACAGTTAGGTTTGCTTTTTGGAATGTATTAACCTTTCAACTTGCTTATAAATTATTAGCAGCGATTGTATTTGTTCCGCTATTTGGGATTATTTTTAATAAGTTATTGTATTTTGGTGGTTATGCAAATGCGACGAATGATGAATTATTAGCGTTTTTAAAGACACCATACGGCATTTTGGCAATCGTAATTTTATCATTGTTAGCCCTGTTTCTTATCTTTACGGAATTTGCGGTACTTATTATTATTTCGTACTTCGCTCATAAAAGACAAAAGGTGAAATTACGTCCGATTTTATATAAAACTGTAACGTATTTACCTACTCTGTTCACATATTGCTTACCAGGATTTATTTTATATGCTGTCGTATTGTTACCTCTTTTAAATATCGGATATGAAACGGCGTTAATTCCGCAAATTCAAATTCCTAACTTTATTACAGGAGAACTGTTTAAGACAACGATGGGACAAGTTGGTTATTACACATTTTTTGCTGTAGTTACATATTTGAACCTTCGCTGGATTTTTGTTCTACCTATTGTTGTTTTAGAGCAAAAGCCGTTTCGCGCAGCAGCACGTAAAAGTGCAACGTTAGTAAAAGAAAGTTTTTTTAAAGTACTATTCTTTTTAGTAGGATTTTTTATTTCAATAGGGATTGTGTACGGCGTATTTTTTGGAATGTATTTATTGTGTCTATGGGGCATGTACGAATTTACAAATCCACAGGGAACATTTGCATTATTAGCGGAATCAACAATGTCTGTATTTTTAACGAGTACATTGTATTTATTTAGTTTTATCGTGACGCCATTTTATATTATGGCAATAACACGATTATATTTACAAAAGGTTCCGGTTGAAGATGTTTTATTAGAAGAAGGATTAGATTATTCGAAAACAAAAGCAGATAAATGTTTCTTCCAAAAACATCGTTGGAAATTTATTGGCGTATATATTGTAGGAATTATTACTGCTGGAATGGTTGTTGCCTTCATTGTTACCTTTATTACAAACACATATAAAGAACCAATTATTATGGCTCATCGTGGTTATATTTCAAAAGGTGTAGAGAATACGAAAGAAGCTGTGCAGGGGGCTATTGATGCGAAAGCAGACTATGCTGAAATTGATGTACTGCAAACGAAAGACGGTGAACTAGCAGTTATACATGATTTGAAGCTAAAACGTCTTGCAAATGCTAATGTTCATGTGTCAGAATTAACGATGGACGAGTTAAGACAGCTTACCCTTAGTCAAGATGGGTTTTCAGGACAAATCAGTACACTTGATGAGATCATTAAGCTATCAAAGAACAAAATCAAACTTAATATTGAAGTGAAGCTTCATGGTGGCGAAAAAGATTTCGTAAACAAAGTATTAAAAGTGATTAAAGATAATGAATTTGAGAAACAATGTGTCATTCAAACGTTACACTATCCGCTTATTAAAGAGTTTAAACGTGCAAATCCAAATATAAAAGTAGGATATATACTGTATGCAAGTAGAGCCAACTTAAAGAATGTGAAGGCTGATTTTTATGTAGCAGAAGAATACATGTTAAATAAGAAATTAGTAAAAGAGGCAAGAAAGTTAAACAAGCCGATTTACGTATGGACGGTAAATGATATGGAAAGTTTAAAGGGATATTATAAATTAAACGTAGATGGTATCATTACCGATTATCCTGAAGATGCACGTGAAACAATTAAGATGTTAAAAGAACAAGAAGCGGAAGAAAGTGATCTGTTTGATAAAATTAGTGAAACAACAGATGATTTATTTTCCAAGTTATTTATAAGTTACCCAGCTGTTGGCTAGATGCCCGCAGCTGTTTTTTTAGGAAAAGAATATATCTCTAAAGTATTGTACAAATTAAGAACTGTATATGTATACGGAATCACTCGGGTTTCTTACATTGTTACATTATTGTCGAATAATAAATGATTATTGCTTATTTTTAATGTGTATAATAAAAATAGAGTGATAGATAATGCAATGTAACGAAGATGCTAATAGAATCAATGTTCCATATATTTACACTATTCTAAATATATAAACTTTAAAAAAATGATATGTTAGCGTTTTCATAATTTTTAAGTTATGCTAGAATAAGGACATAAGTTATTAATTATTACAAAAAGAAAAAAGACTTTCTTTTTTCTGTTAATTATAAGGGGGCATTTCATTATGCGTATTGGGGTACCAGCAGAAATTAAAAACAACGAAAACCGTGTGGCAATGACACCAGCAGGTGTTGTACATTTAATTCGTAACAATCACGAAGTATTCATTCAAAAGGGTGCAGGTCTAGGATCTGGTTTCACAGATGCTCAGTATGTTGAAGCAGGAGCGAAAATTGTTGATACGGCTGAAGAAGCTTGGAACATGGAAATGGTTATGAAAGTTAAGGAACCAGTTGAAAGCGAATACAAACACTTCAGCGAAGGTTTAATCTTATTCACATACTTACACTTAGCTCCAGAACCAGAATTAACAAAAGCGTTAATTGAGAAGAAAGTTGTTGCGATTGCATACGAAACAGTACAATTAGAAAACCGTTCTCTACCATTACTTGCACCTATGAGTGAAGTAGCTGGTCGTATGGCTGCACAAATTGGTGCACAATTCCTTGAGAAAAACAAAGGCGGTAAAGGTATCTTACTTGCAGGTGTTCCAGGGGTTAAACGTGGTAAAGTAACAATCATCGGTGGTGGACAAGCTGGTACAAATGCTGCTAAAATTGCAGTTGGACTAGGTGCGGATGTAACAATCATCGATTTAAGTGCAGAACGTCTTCGTCAATTAGATGACATTTTCGGAAACCAAGTAAAAACTTTAATGTCTAATCCTTACAATATTGCAGAAGCTGTAAAAGAGTCTGATCTTGTAATCGGTGCAGTATTAATTCCAGGTGCAAAAGCGCCAAAACTTGTAACAGAAGAAATGATTCAATCAATGGAACCAGGTTCTGTTGTTGTAGATATCGCGATTGACCAAGGTGGTATTTTCGAAACAACTGACCGTATTACAACTCATGATAACCCAACTTACGAAAAACACGGCGTTGTTCATTATGCAGTTGCAAACATGCCAGGTGCGGTTCCACGTACATCAACTCTTGCATTAACAAACGTAACAGTACCATATGCAGTGCAAATTGCTAACAAAGGCTACAAAGAAGCTTGCCTAGGCAACTCTGCATTACTAAAAGGTATTAACACATTAGACGGCTATGTAACATTCGAAGCAGTTGCAGAAGCTCACGGTGTAGAGTACAAAGGTGCTAAAGAATTATTAGAAGCAGAAACAGTATCTTGCTAATAGAAGCATTATACAAAAAAAAATCGAACAATATATAAACCAACATGATAAGAGCTAAGAGTGAAGATCTCTTAGCTCTTCTTGGCAAAAGGGGGCATACATCGTGGCCAACCTATTTAAAAAGAAATCCGTTACGCAATTGTTAGGGGAAAGTAAAAGTAAAACTTTAACGAAAACGCTAGGGGCATTCGACCTAACAATGCTAGGGATTGGTGCGATAATCGGTACAGGAGTTCTAGTATTAACAGGATTAGTAGCAGCAAGAGATGCTGGTCCAGCAGTTATTTTTTCATTCATGATTGCAGCAATTGTTTGTGGATTTGCAGCTTTATGTTATGCAGAGGTTGCATCTACACTTCCTGTTTCAGGTAGTGTGTACACATATTCATATGCAACAATTGGTGAGTTTGTTGCCCATTTAATGGGATGGACATTGTTATCCGTATATGTCGTAACAACTGCCGCAGTAGCTGGCGGATGGACGGGTTATTTCAATAACTTAGTTAGTGGATTAGGACTTGAAATTCCTAAAGCCTTGTTAACGATTCCATCGCAAGGTGGTATGGTGAACTTACCCGCAATTATCGTTACGTTGGTGATAACTTGGTTATTATCACGAGGTACAAAAGAAAGTAAGCGTGTGAATAACATAATGGTATTAATTAAAATTGGTATTGTTGTTTTATTCATTGCAGTTGGTGTATTCTACGTGAAACCAGAAAACTGGATACCATTTGCACCGTACGGCATAAGTGGAGTTTTCGCCGGAGGAGCAGCAGTATTCTTCGCTTTCTTAGGATTTGATGCATTAGCAACTTCTGCTGAAGAAGTAAAAAATCCGCAACGTGATCTGCCGATTGGTATTATTGCTTCATTAGTCATTTGTACAATCATTTATGTTGTAGTTTGTCTCGTTATGACAGGTATGGTTTCTTATAAAGAATTAGATGTACCAGAAGCTATGGCATATGTGTTAGAAGTTGTAGGACAAGACAAAGTAGCAGGTATAATCGCAATTGGAGCTGTAATTGGTATTATGGCTGTAATTTTTGCTTACATTTATGCAACAACACGTGTATTCTTCGCGATGAGCCGTGACGGTTTATTGCCAAAATCATTTGCAAAAATTAATAAAAAGACAGAAGCACCAACATTTTCAGTTTGGTTAACAGGAATTGGTAGTGCATTAATTGCTGGATTTATCGATTTAAAAGAATTGTCAAATTTAGCGAATATTGGAGCGTTATTAACATTTGCGATGGTGGGTGTAACTGTCATCATTCTTCGTAAAACACATCCGAAATTACAACGCGGATTTATGGTACCACTTGTACCAATCTTACCGATTATTTCAGTTGCATGTTGTCTATTCTTAATGGTAAATTTACCGTTAAAAACATGGATATACTTCGGTGTTTGGTTAGCAATTGGAGTAGTTGTATACTTTGTATATTCGAAAAAGCACAGTCATCTAA
This sequence comes from Bacillus sp. BPN334, assembly GCF_008368885.1. Taxonomy (NCBI): domain Bacteria; kingdom Bacillati; phylum Bacillota; class Bacilli; order Caryophanales; family Bacillaceae; genus Bacillus; species Bacillus sp. BPN334. The sequence continues at coordinate 67,416 of NZ_QOZW01000018.1, forward strand.
AAGAAGATGGAAGTTCGCAAGATAATTTAGAAAAAGCTAATTAAAGGGATATAAGATAGTAAGCCTTGTGCGTCTAGGGAGCGCGCAAGGCTTTTTTCTTTTGTGCAAAATGTACATCCATTTTTCGTATGAGAATGTAATGGATGCAGAAAATATGTGTACGCCTTATTAAAATGTGAACAAAATGTTCGGAAAAATGTATGGGATTTCATTGACACATATGAACAGACGCTCATATAATAAGAGTATAAGATATATGAATGATTGTTCATATGTTCAAATAAAGAGGTGAGCTATAATGGCTGGAAATAAAGTAGAAACACCACAAGAGACATGTTCTCAAACGATAATTCATGAAGAAGTTGTTGATCAAGTAAAACAAACAATTCCAACTGATGAAAGTTTAAGTAAAGTAGCAGAATTATTTAAAGTATTAGGCGATCGTACACGGACGAGAATATTACATGCATTATTTGAAGCTGAAATGTGTGTTTGTGATTTAGCTTATTTATTAGGAATGACACAATCATCTATTTCGCATCAGCTTCGTGTGTTAAAGCAAGCGAAACTTGTAAAGAATCGTAAAGAAGGAAAGGTCGTTTATTATTCATTAGCTGACCAGCACGTAATTCATATCTTCGAGCAAGCGTTTGAACACGTAAACGAGGAAGAATAAAAAGAACGCGAGGAGGGAGAACGATGGCTGAAGCATTAGTGAAAAAGAAACTGGTGTTAGAAGGTTTAGATTGTGCGAACTGTGCAATGAAAATTGAAAAAGGCGTTGGGAATATAGAAGGAGTAAATTTTTGCTCTGTAAATTTCGCCACAAAAACAATGGTTTTAGAAACAGCACAAAATAAAGAAAGTGAAGTTGTTACAGAAGCAAAACAACTCGTTACAAAATTAGAACCGCATATTAAAGTACAAGAAGAACAAAAAAATAAAGTTGCAAAAGAAGTATTTATATTAGAAGGTTTAGATTGCGCGAATTGTGCGATGAAGATTGAAAATAAAGTGAAGGAAATGCCGGCTGTTTCAGCAGCAACTGTTGATTTCGTATCGAAGAAATTAAGAGTTGAAGTAGCGAATAAAAGAGAATTAGAAGCGACTGTAGCGAATATAACGAATGTCGTGCAAAAGTTAGAACCAGATGTGAAAGTTGTTCGTGAAGAAAAAGGTGGTCATGACCACGGACATAGTCACGACCATGGTGAAGCAAATGTGAAAAAGATGGTAGGACGATTAGTGGTCGGCGGAATTTTGACAGCAATTGCTGCATTAGCTGGCTTACCACAAATGATAACAATTCCGTTATTCGTCCTTGCGTATTTATTAATAGGCGGAGATATCGTTTGGAGAGCGGTAAGAAACATAACTCGCGGCCAAGTGTTCGATGAGAACTTCTTAATGGCAATTGCAACACTAGGAGCTTTTGCGATTCAACAATATTCAGAAGCTGTTGCGGTAATGTTATTCTATCAAGTAGGGGAACTATTCCAAAGTATTGCGGTCAATCGCTCCCGAAAGTCAATTACTTCATTAATGGATATCCGTCCTGATTATGCGAATGTGAAGGTTGGAAATGAAACGAAACAAGTATCACCAGAAGATGTACAAATCGGCGATTATATTATCGTGAAGCCTGGTGAGAAAGTACCATTAGACGGAAAAGTAGTTGAAGGAACATCAATGGTAGATACTTCAGCATTGACTGGTGAATCTGTACCACGTGAAGTCGAAGTTGGAAATGATGTATTAAGTGGTTTTGTGAACCAAAATGGTGTATTAACAATTGAAGTTACAAAAGAATTTGGTGAATCAACTGTATCAAAAATTTTAGATTTAGTTCAAAATGCAAGCAGTAAAAAAGCGCCAACAGAAAACTTTATTACGAAGTTCGCGCGTTACTATACTCCAGTTGTAGTTATTACAGCAGCGATTATGGCGTTTATTCCACCACTTATTTTAGAAGGAGCTACATTCTCAGAATGGATTTATAGAGCTTTAGTGTTCTTAGTAATCTCTTGTCCATGTGCGTTAGTTGTATCAATTCCTCTTGGATTCTTTGGAGGAATTGGTGGTGCATCTAAAAGTGGTGTGTTAATAAAAGGAAGTAACTATTTAGAAGCTTTAAATGATGTGAAATATATTGTTTTTGATAAAACGGGAACATTAACAAAAGGTGTCTTCAAAGTTACAAAAATGGAACCAAGCGAAGGCATTAAAAATGAAGAATTATTAGAGTATGCAGCATTTGCTGAAGTGTATTCTAATCATCCAATTGCACAATCGATTCGAAAAGCATATGGAAAATCAATTGATGAAAAAATAATCGATGAGTATAACGAAATTTCTGGTCATGGTACAGTCGTAAAAGTACAAGGAAAAGAAATTTTTGCAGGTAATGCTAAATTAATGAGAAAAGAAAACATTACATTTAAGCAACCAGAAACGGTAGGTACATTAGTTCACGTTGCCGTAGATGGGGAATATGCAGGTTATATCGTTATCTCTGATGAGGTAAAAGAAGATTCAAAACAAGCAATTCAAAAATTAAAAGAACTAGGTATTAAGAAGACAGTGATGTTAACTGGTGATGCAAAAGCAGTTGGTGAAGCTGTCGGTAGGGAATTAGGTTTAGATGAAGTCCACGCAGAACTATTACCGCAACAAAAAGTAGAAGAGATTGAAAAAATTGATGCGGCGAAGAGCGGAAAAGAAAAAGTTGCTTTCGTTGGTGATGGTATTAATGATACACCGGTATTAGCAAGAGCAGATGTTGGTATTGCGATGGGTGGTTTAGGATCAGATGCAGCGATTGAGGCAGCAGACATCGTTATTATGACTGATGAGCCTTCAAAAATTGCAACAGCCTTAAACATCGCAAAACGTACACGACGCATTGTATGGCAAAATATCATCTTTGCATTAGGGGTAAAAGGATTAGTTTTATTACTGGGTGCTTTTGGTATTGCAACAATGTGGGAAGCTGTCTTCTCAGATGTCGGTGTGACACTACTTGCAGTGTTAAATGCAATGCGTGTACTACGAGTGAAAGATTTATAAAAAAGAGGACGCAACTTGCGTCCTCTTTTTTAGGTTATTTTGTTGAAATTGACTCAATAAAATAATAACAAATATTATTTTATAAATAAATAACGTAATATTAAAATTTAAAAATAAAAAATATTTATCGTACTATTTTAATATATTTTTCACAAAGATACATATCGTATTGAAAAAACAGAGAAGGAGAAGCTTCTCTGTTTTATTTTTGTATATTTTTTTCAACTTGTTCTCGAACAGTTTGAATGTAATTCATTTTATGATCCCAACATTCTTGACTTAAATCGACAGGGTACTCTTCGGGATTTAAAGTTCGCATATACTCTTCCCAAAATAGTGCGAGACTCTGTTCATTATATTTTTGAATATCTAATATACCTGGTAGTTCATATGTTCTTTCGCCGTTAACGAAAATGTCTTTATGCAGTTCGCGAGCTTCAAAGTTTGTTACAAATTTACTTATATACGTGTGAACAGGATGAAACATTTTTAAACGTTCTTCTTTTCCAGGTTCTTCAGAATCTAATGCAATATAATCGCCTTCTGCATGATCATTAACTCGATTGATAATGCGATAAATTCGTTTCAGTCCTGGAGTCGTAATTTTTTCAGGGTTAGATGAAATTTTAATTGTATCATTTAACTTTCCATCCGTATCTTCAATCGCCACTAGTTTATAAACAGCCCCTAATGCCGGTTGCTCAAAGGATGTAATTAATTTTGTTCCAACACCCCATACATCAATTTTTGCTCCTTGAGATTTCAAATGCATAATTGTGTATTCATCTAAATCGCTAGAAGCAATAATTTTTGTATGTGTAAACCCAGCTTCGTCTAGTAGTTTTCTGGCCTTTTTAGATAAATAGGCCATATCACCACTATCAAGGCGAATGCCGTAAAAATCGATACGATCTCCAAACTCTTTCGCGACGCGAATTGCATTTGGAACACCTGATTTTAAAGTATCGTATGTATCAACGAGAAAGACACATTTTTTATGGGTTTCAGCGTATTTCTTAAACGCGACATATTCATCGCGATACGCTTGAACGAAAGAGTGAGCGTGTGTGCCGGCTACAGGTATCCCGAAGCGTTTTCCAGCACGAACGTTACTCGTAGACGAAAATCCACCAATAAAGGCAGCACGTGTGCCCCAAAGAGCTGCATCAAACTCGTGGGCTCGTCTTGTACCAAATTCTAAAAGTTCATCATTATTTGCAGCATGCTTCATACGAGCAGCTTTTGTTGCAATTAATGTTTGGTAATTCACAATGTTTAACAGGGCAGTTTCAATAATTTGTGCTTCACCGAGCGGTGCATCAACACGTAATAAAGGCTCGTTATTAAATACAACTTCACCTTCTTGCATACTTCGAACCGTCCCAGTGAATTTCATATTTTGTAAATAATGAAGGAATTCTTCTTCAAATTGTAATTCTGCTAAATAAGCGATATCGCTTTCGGTAAAGCTGAAGTTTTCTATGTACTCTACAATCTTTTCAAGGCCAGCAAAAACAGCATAACCGTTCTCGAATGGAAGTTTTCGAAAATATAAATCAAACACCGAGCGGCGATTATGAATACCATCTTTCCAATATGTATAAGCCATATTAATTTGATATAAATCTGTATGTAAGGCATAGCTATCGTCTTTATAATAAGTCATCGCGAAAACACCTCCATAATTTGGTTATAGTATATCAATTTTTCACCGCTCGTAGCAAAGAATGGATATGAAAGTATAGTCAAGAGGGAAAAAAATGAAATAATGCATATTTTTTAGAAAATTAACATTTATCAATTTATATTTCTCAAGATTTTATGTATTATTAGAGTAATGGGGTAATGAGAATGGAGGAGGACAATGCAACAAACATTAGAAAAAATAGGCAAACAAGTCTTTTATAAACGGCTACAGCAAAAAATGACACAAGAAGAATTATGTCAGGGCATTTGTTCTGTCTCATACTTAAGTAAAATCGAAAATGGAAAGATCGAGGCATCAGAAGAAATTCTACAATTGCTCTGCACAAGGTTAGAAATTGCCGTGACGGATTTGAGAGATGTAGAAGAAGATGTGAAGGGGAAGCTAGATGAATGGTTGAATGCACTAGTTCATTTGGACAAGCCACAAGTAGAGCGCATATATGAAGAGTTGCAAGGTGAAATGAAGCATGTTTTGGATTTTGAAATTATAAATTATTATAAACTGCTTTATACGCGTTATTTAATTATGAAACGAGATTTTCTTGCTGTTGAAGAAGAGTTGGAAAGATTGAAAAAAGTTTACAAGAAATATTCACCTTTTCAGAAGATGTTGTATACGTACAGTAAGGCATTGTTACTTAGTCTGCAATATAAGCATAAGGAAAGTTTGAAGTATTTAATTGAAACGGAAGAAATGGCTAAAGAGCAAGGGTATTATGAAACTGGTATATATTATAACTTGAGCCTTGCGTATAGTCACCTAAATATACCACATTTAGCCATGCACTTTGCTAACATTGCCATGGAAGGGTTCCGTAACGAATACAAATTCCGTTATGTAATAAATTGTCAAACGATTATTGCTTTAAGTTATGTGGAAAAAGCACAGTATGAAGAAGCTCTAAAGATTTATGAAAGTATATTAAGAGAAGTGGATTCTTTTGCGGAAAAAGACATGATTAAAGCTATGACTTTAAATAATATGGGAGAATTATACCATTATAAGAATGAGCATGATAAATCAAAAAACTATTTTCTTCAAAGTTTCCAATTACAGCAGACTGTCAATATGAATTATATTGAAACAATTTATGGTTTGGCTAAACAATCTATTCATCTTAAATGTTATGAAGAAGCACAGAAATGGATAGAAAAAGGGATTGAGTGTTCACGTAGTGATGAAAAATATAATAAAATGATTTATTCATTCTGTATATTTAAGTATAAATATTTTGGGGAATCCCAAGAGTTTAAGAGATTTTTAGAGAATGAGGCTATTCCATTCTTTAAGAGTGTGGGTAGTATGAAAGAATTAAAAAATGCCTATTTAGAATTAGCAATGTACTTAGAGAATGAATTTAAGTACGAGGAAAGCAATAAATATTATAAAGAAGTTATTAAAGTTTTGGAAGAAAGGGAGGAATTGAATTGAAAAAACGTATATATGGTGTAGTAGGATTGGGAATAGTAGCGATTCTTTCTTTAGGAGTTAATTATTCTAATCCAGACATATATGGAGTAAAATCCTTAAAAGAAGGATCAGTAAATTACTCTAATCCAGATATTTATGGATTGAAGTCTGTAAAAGAGGAGAATATACAATATTCTAATCCGGATATTTATGGCTTTAATTTTTCAGAAAAAAGTTTCATAAATTATTCTAATCCAGATATTTATGGTTAAGAAAATATTGAAAAACCCCTTTCCAATCGGAAAGGGGTTTTTCAATATTTGTTCTCCAAAATCCTACAAAACTTGAGAAAAAAATTATTTGAATTTTTAGTATATTAATAGTGGAAACATAGTGCTACGATAAAACTACTCTTTTTCAAAAAAAATTTTTATTAGGGGGAAGGTTCATGAAAAAGAAAAGTTTAGCGTTAGTGTTAGCGGCAGGAATGGCAGTTACAACGTTTGGAGGGACAGGCTCTGCGTTTGCAGATTCTAAAAATGTGCTCTCTACGAAGAAGTACAATGAGACAGTACAGTCACCGGAGTTTATTTCTGGTGATTTAACTGGAGCAACTGGTAAGAAAGCAGAATCTGTTGTGTTTGATTACTTAAACGCGGCAAAAGGTGATTACAAGTTAGGGGAAAAGAGTGCGCAAGATTCTTTCAAAGTGAAACAAGTGAAGAAAGATGCTGTAACTGATTCAACAGTAGTACGTATGCAACAAGTATACGAAGGAGTACCTGTATGGGGATCTACGCAAGTAGCTCACGTAAGTAAAGATGGTTCTTTAAAAGTATTGTCTGGAACAGTTGCGCCTGATTTAGACAAAAAGGAAAAGCTGAAAAATAAAAATAAGATTGAAGGCGCAAAAGCAATTGAAATCGCGCAGCAAGATTTAGGTGTAACACCGAAATATGAGGTAGAACCAAAAGCGGACTTATATGTATATCAAAATGGTGAAGAAACAACATATGCATACGTTGTAAATCTAAACTTCTTAGATCCAAATCCAGGAAACTACTATTATTTCATTGAAGCAGACAGCGGTAAAGTGTTAAATAAATATAATAAACTTGATCATGTAGCAAATGAAGATAAGTCACCAGTTAAGCAAGAAGCTCCTAAACAAGAAGCGAAGGCGGTTGTAAAGCCTGTAACAGGGACAAATAAAGTGGGAACTGGTAAAGGGGTATTAGGAGATACAAAGTCGCTTAATACAACGTTATCTGGATCATCTTACTACTTGCAAGATAATACGCGCGGAGCAACGATTTTTACATATGATGCGAAAAATCGTTCAACATTACCAGGAACATTATGGGCAGATGCAGATAATGTTTTCAATGCAGCGTATGATGCAGCGGCAGTAGATGCTCATTACTATGCAGGTAGAACATATGATTATTATAAAGCTACATTTAATAGAAACTCTATTAATGATGCAGGAGCTCCGTTAAAATCGACAGTTCATTACGGAAGTAAGTATAATAATGCGTTCTGGAATGGCTCACAAATGGTATACGGAGATGGAGATGGTGTAACGTTTACTTCATTATCTGGTGGAATTGATGTAATTGGTCACGAATTAACGCATGCTGTTACGGAAAACAGCTCAGATTTAATTTATCAAAATGAATCAGGAGCGCTAAATGAAGCAATTTCTGATATTTTTGGTACTTTAGTAGAATTCTATGATAACCGAAACCCAGATTGGGAGATTGGTGAAGATATTTATACGCCTGGTAAAGCAGGAGATTCGCTTCGTTCTATGAGTGATCCGGCGAAATATGGTGACCCAGACCATTATTCTAAGCGTTACACTGGTTCAAGTGATAACGGTGGAGTTCATACGAACAGTGGTATCATTAACAAACAAGCTTATTTATTAGCAAATGGCGGTACGCATTCTGGTGTAACTGTAACTGGTATTGGTAAAGATAAGTTAGGTGCAATTTATTACCGTGCAAACACACAATATTTCACGCAATCTACTACATTTAGCCAAGCTCGTGCTGGTGCAGTACAAGCTGCAGCTGATTTATATGGTGCGACTTCTGCGGAAGTAGCAGCAGTGAAGCAATCATTTAGTGCTGTTGGTGTAAACTAAGGGTTTAAGAGAGTATTATTAATAAAATACTTCAAAAATAAAGAAGGAGCCTATGCTCCTTCTTTATTTTTTTCTCCATTTTTTCCACAAATAAAACAATCCAACACACCCTGCGATTGTTACAATCCACTTTGCTTCATTCGTTCCATTTATGACGTGGTAGGCAGAATATACTTCAATCAATAAGGCCGGTATTTTCCCTATTGTGCTGGCAATACTGAAAGAGAGTAGTGACATTTTGCCTAGAGCGGCAAATAAGGTAACGATACTTGATGGGATGAAAGGTATGAATCGAAACGATAGAACGAGTAGAAAGGCCTCTCTACCTTCTACATAAAGTAGGCGTTCTACCTTTGGATACTTATTTACTTTGTTGTGAGTGAATTTCTGAAGGCCTATACGATAAATATAAAACGAGATAATAGCCCCTAATGCCTCACCTGCGATCGAAATAATAGTTCCGTTTGTTACACCAAAGAGCTGTATGTTAATAGCGGTCAAAAAAATACTAGGGATAAAACCTAAAAGACTGATGATGATGTTAATTAAGATACTAAGTGGAATTGCGATTGAATAATAGTCTGTTAAGAAGTTTTGAATTGTTTCAGCCATTGTTTAAAATCCTTTATCTTTTTTTGCATTACACCATATTTCTATTGTGTAGGCAAGTGCAAATTTACATAATGTAGGAAACTGTTGATAAAACACTGTTTATATACCTTATATAGGTATTGGGTATATAAAATGAGGGGTATATTTTTCTGGTTTGGAAAACACTAAACAAACCCTGTATTTACAGGGTTTTCTCGGTTTTTTAAGTGGTGTTTTAAGTCGGGAAATAATCGGTAAAATATAGGGGTATATTTCGGAGAAGTTCCAAAATAGTGGTTTGATGAAATTAGGGTGGTAATATGGCAAAATTGATGAGGAATTTTAAAAATGTATATGTTTTTTCGTTGTGAAATTGACTTTTAGTGAAGTTGCGATAATAATCATGGAAGAGGTGATATGATGAAACGAATAAGTAGTCTTCTCTTGAGTAGTTTATTGGCATTAATGCTGATCTTAAGTGGATGTGCAGGAAAAGAACAAAAAACAGAGAAACAAACAGGGAATCAATCGACATCAGTAGAAAAAATTAGTGATAATATTTTAGATGAAATGGAAGGGCCACCTAAAAATGGTCATACGATTGAAAGACATGTAGGAAAATCAGAAGAGGATTTGAAGAATCGCTTGAAGACAGATAAAGTATCAGCGGCAAGTACATACTATGATAAGGAAACAGCGACGAAAGCTGTAAAAGATAGTTTGAAGCAGCATGATAAGGAAATTCAAGATTGGTTAAAAAATTCTAAAGAGGCTCGTCTCGTATTAAATACAACTCATTCATTCCCAGTTGGAAAAACGGTAATAAAGAAAAATATGAATGTAAAAGACAAGTTAGTAAAAACTGTTACTGTTTTGGCGAGAGATAAGTCAGGAGATTTAGGATATAAGATCATTACTTCTTATCCATCTGATAAATAAGAAGGGGGAGTAAATATGTATACGACATTACAATATTTTCTCAAATCGTATTGTACGTTAAGTATCCATGAGGATGAAATAGTAGGCGTGATGGAAGAGTTTATAGAGCAAGAAGATGAAGAAATTGTTTTGAAATTACGCGATGAATTATTATATATGAAGAAAAAGAACGCTTGGGAAGAGGCGTGCGTATTAGCTGCGAAGCAAGGAAATCGCATGTGGTCTTTAGAAGAAACGAAAGACCATCTTGAAGCTTTTTTACTATTATTGCAAAAGAAAAAGGCGTGAATAGATCACGCCTTTTTTGTTTGCCAATTTGATGGTGTCTCATTGTGTTGGGGCACTTTTATATACGCTTTTTGAAATTTGTCCATTTGATACTACTTCACCGTTTTGTGTTACCTTTTTATACGTAACCGCTGTTATTTTATCACCAGTTCTACTAACTACTTGAGAAGAAACTTCAACATTTTTACCAGTATTTGTACCAAAAATGCGAGTAGTAATACTACCGCCATTTGAAAATGCTTGAATATAAATATGATTGCCTGTATTGTTTTTAAATTTTAAATCCGGACCATAATCTGCCACTGCTGCATCTTGCCCAAGTGGTAAATAATTTACGGGCATAGAATGATTGCTTCGAGAAACAATTCCTAAATCTGCTCTTAAAGCAGCGCTATATAAAGTGCTACTAACTTGGCAAACGCCTCCGCCTGCACTTTGTATAACTTTACCTTGTGAAAATACTGCTGCGGATTTATAACCATGGGCAGCATCCGTTACGCCAACGCGGCCATTAAAACTAAACGTTTCATCAGGTGCGACAATAACTCCACTTAAAGTATTAGCTGACTTATTTACGTTATAGGACTGGTTTCCATTCCGACCAGCCATTGGAGTTGAATATTCAGCAATTACTTCTTTAATCCCCATTTTTTGTATATCTTCTGTAGAACGCTCAGGTTTTAAGAGTGTAACTGGTAATGTAACGTCCGATGAGCCAGAAGTAATGGCCTGCTGCGTTAAATCAGTTAATTTTCCTTTATCAATTTTTTCTCCATTTTGACTTTGGCTAATATGTACTGTAGAGCCTTCAACACTTAATTCTGCATTAACAGGATTTTTTAATGTGTCATTATATTTATCCTTCATAAAGCTTTCATAAGCAGTTGTATTTAATTGAGCTGTTAATTTATAGTCACGTTTTAATTCACCGTTTTCGGCCTGCTTCCGCATTTGGTAACGATTCATTGCGTTTCCTTCTTGTTCTTTAAAGATTTTGTCAATAATATCTTTTTCCTTATAATTTATCCCTAAATCTTTCCATGTGTACGTTTGTTTATCATTTTGGAATATGTAGGTAAGAGATTTTTGGTCTAATTCAGTTACCTTTTGATTAATAATTGCTTGAATATCTTTTTTATTTTTTCCATCGAGAGAAATACCTTCAAATGTAGTATTTGGTAATGCAGTAGTATCTAATTGATTATTTAGTTTGGATACATATTGATATCCACCAACACCGCCTACACAAAGTAATATGCCTCCAGTAATTGCAGAACCGATCAGTATTTTACTTAGCTTCATGTATTTCCCCCCAGAAATTTTTGTATAAATATATGTATTACATTTTTTGTATAAAAATGATGAAAATAACATTATGTACGTACTAGTATACTATTATTTCCACTATGTGTGTAATGTTTTTATAAAAAACGTTACACTGTTGTAATAATTGTCTCTTTTTGTCACAATATGCACGAGAAATATGTTGAAAATTATAATAAAAAGGCTGACTAGAAAGATCTAGCAGCCTTTTTATTATAATTTTTTATGTTCATTTTTATTCGTAACACCGAGGTGTTCTTGTAGTGTTGTCGAAATATTATTGACGCTTGTTTCATTTGGAACGTAATAATAAATACCACCTATATATTTATCAGTACCTTCTACTTGCAGTTTGTCCATTTTTAAATTGGAATCCATTGAATTTTTGGCAATTGTCATCATGTCATCAAAAGTTAAATTTGTTTTTAGGTCTTTATCGACAGCGTCTAATAGGCCACCGATTTTATTAATAGAATTAAGAGAAAGTGCTTTTGCAGCAATAGCTTCTAAAACAAGCTGTTGTCGTTGACCGCGCATATAATCACTGTCGATATGACGAGTTCTAGCTAATGCTAATGCCTCTTCTCCATTTAAATGTTGACGTCCTTTTTTCAGATGAATAGCATCTGCTTCGTCTTTACTATTTTGTTCTGTAAACTCAACCGGAACATCGACAGTAATACCACCAAGAGAATCGACAATTTTGATAAATGATTTAAAGTTGAATTTTACATAGTAATCAACTGGAACATCTAAAAATTTCTCCACGGTATCAATTGTGCTATCCACACCACCGAATACGTGCGCATGTGTAATTTTATCGTATTTATCACGTGATTTAATGTAGACACGTGAGTCACGTGGAATGCTGACAAGTTTAACAGATTTATCGTTTTTATTAATTGTTGCAAGTAATAGCGCATCCGTACGAGTTGCTTTTCCGTAATTCTTGTCCCTAATATCACTTTCATCAACACCCATAATAAGTACGGAAATGTTGTCAGTCATAGGTTTCACGGCTTTTTCACGTTTGCTGGATTTATCCCCGCGGCCCAGTTCGGAATAGGCATTACTTAATACAGACTTTGCTTTACTGTATATATGGAAGGAGTAACCTCCTGTTCCAAGTGCTATAATCAGTAATGGAATAAGAAGGAACCAGAGTAGGCGTTTTTTCTTTGAGTGTCCTTTTTTGGCTCGGGTGTCTTTGTTCATATCGGATTTCATCATTTTTCTCCTTTAAAGCTATCAAAGTGTATACATCTAGAAGCACATTCAAACACATAAAAAATATTGTACGCTAAAAAAAAGCGATTGTACATGTATAAAAAATAGATGTCTTGATTATTTATAAGACATCTATTCGTTATTGTATACAAAAGATAGGGATAAGAAAATGATAAAATTTTACCTAATTACAACATAATGCTTACGATAATTGCAGATAAAATGCTAACGAGGGTAGCTCCATATAGTAATTTAAGGCCAAATCTGGCAACGACGTTTCCTTGTTCTTCGTTTAATCCTTTTACTGCACCTGAAATAATGCCGATAGAAGAAAAGTTGGCAAAAGAAACGAGAAAAACAGAAATGATTCCCACTGTACGGGGAGAAAGGCTATTAGAAATTTTACTAAGGTCCATCATTGCTACAAATTCATTCGTTACAAGCTTCGTTGCCATAATGCTACCAGCTGTGACAATTTCAGAACTTGGTACACCGATAAGGAATGCAACAGGTGCAAATACGTAGCCGATTAATTGCTGGAAAGTAATACCGAATATAATGAGGAATAGGTCATTAATGCAGCTAATTAATGCGACGAATCCGATGAGCATAGCGCCGACAACGATGGCTACGCGAAAGCCATCTAGAATGTATTCTCCAAGCATTTCAAAAAAGCTTTGCTTTTCGCCTTTAATTTCTAAAATATCTTCGTCATCTTTAACGTCGTAAGGATTGATGATGAGTACGATAATAAAACCACTAAATAAATTGAGAACGAGTGCGGTTACTACATATTTAGGCTCGATCATTGTCATATAGGCACCTACGATAGACATAGATACGGTTGACATGGCAGAAGCACAAAGTGTATAAAGACGGTGTTTTGGAATTTGAGCTAATTGCTTTTTAACTGTAATAAAAACTTCTGATTGGCCGACAATGGCAGAGGCGATAGCGTTGTAAGATTCTAATTTCCCAAGACCATTTATTTTGCTAAGGAAGTAACCGATCCAATGAATAAAAAATGGTAGTATTTTGAAATGTTGTAGTATACCAATTAAGACGGAAATGAAGACAATTGGTAATAATACAGTAAGGAAAAATGACATTTCACCTTTATTTGCAAGACCGCCAAATACAAAGTTTATACCATTAGCAGCATACTCGAGTAGCTTTGTAAACAGACTGGAAATGACCCGAATAAGTATGAGGCCGATTTCTGTATTTAATAATAAATAGGTTAAAATCAACTGTATAATAAGCATGATGAAAATTGGTTTAAATTTAATATGTTTCTTATTGTTGCTAGCAATATAAGCAAGGAAGAAAACAACGATAAGTCCCACGAAAAAAGTAATAAATTTCATAGTAAGCCCCCTAAAAGAGATATTCTGCTATATATGTTTTTCATTTCAAGGGAGAATATGCATCTTTGGTAAAGAAAGGAATAGAGAGAGCATGAAAATATGTAGAGTGCACCACGTTGCAATTATTTGTTCGAATTATGAACTGTCAAAGGATTTTTATACTCGGATATTAGGTTTTAAAGCGATAAATGAAGTATATAGAAAAGAACGAGATTCTTATAAGTTAGATTTATGTGTAGGGGAAGAGTATCAAATTGAATTATTTTCATTTCCTAGTCCACCTGAGCGCCCAAGTTTTCCAGAAGCAGCTGGACTTAGACATTTAGCATTTGCTGTTACAAATATAGAAGAAGCTGTAAACCATTTAAAACAATGCGGTGTGGAGACTGAAGCGATACGTATGGATGAAATTACGGATAAAAAATTTGTCTTTTTCCAAGATCCTGATGGCTTGCCTTTAGAATTGTATGAGGCTTGAAATTGGTGAATTTTATATAGGGTTGCTTTCAAATAAATGAAGAAACTAAAGTGAAACTTCTTTTTTAAAGGAGGTGTAACTTTAGCTAAGAAAGCTAAAGGACATATGTGGATATTTTAAAATTATTGATGGTAGCCATCCTTATTGCGTTAACAGCATTTTTTGTGGCTGTTGAGTTTGCAATTATTAAGGTGCGTAGCAGTCGTATTGATCAACTCGTTAGTGAGAAACGACGAGGAGCATTAGCAGCAAAAAAAGTAACTTCGAATTTAGATGAGTATTTATCAGCATGTCAGTTAGGTATTACAATTACTGCTTTAGGGCTTGGGTGGTTAGGCGAGCCGACTATAAAACATTTACTCGAGCCGTTGTTTTTAAAACTACACCTATCTCCTGCAATTGCAAGTACAGTTTCATTTATTATTGCCTTTGCAGTTATTACGTTTTTACATGTTGTCATTGGTGAACTTGCTCCGAAGACGCTCGCTATACAAAGGGCAGAGCAAGTTAGCTTATTATTATCGAAGCCAATTATTTACTTTTACCGAGTAATGTATCCGTTTATTTGGGCTTTAAATGGTTCTGCAAGGCTTGTGACAGGGTTATTCGGATTACATCCGGCTTCTGAACATGAAGTTGCTCATTCGGAGGAAGAATTACGATTAATCTTATCCGAGAGTTATGAGAGCGGAGAGATTAATCAAAGGGAATTTAAATATGTAAATAATATTTTTGAATTTGATAATAGAGTAGCAAAGGAAATTATGGTACCTCGTACGGAAGTTGTAGGTTTATATGAGGACGAACCATTTGAAACACATATTAAAATAATCGCACAAGAAAAGTACACGAGATATCCCGTATTTGGTGAAGATAAAGATGAAATTATCGGGATGGTGAATGTAAAGGATTTATTTATTCGTTATATGGATGGTAATCGAGCCGAGGGGTGCTCGATTACGCCATATACAAGGCCAGTTATTGAAGTGTTAGAAAATATCCCTATTCATGATTTGCTATTACAAATGCAAAGAAAACGAATTCCATTAGCTGTATTATATGATGAATATGGTGGTACAGCGGGAATCGTTACACTAGAAGATATTTTAGAAGAAATTGTTGGAGAAATCCGAGATGAATACGATGAAGATGAACACCCGCCTATAGAGCATATAAGTGAAGGGTGTAAAATCGTAGAGGGAAAAGTGCTTATTAGTGAAGTGAATGATTTATTTGGCATACACTTAATCGCTGATGATGTAGATACAATCGGTGGCTGGATTATGGTACAAAAGCAAATCGTTGCTGAAGGAGATAATATTGAAAAACACGGCTTTTCTTTTAAAGTTCTTGAAAAGGATATGCATCAAATTAAACGAGTGGAAATAAAGAAGGTAGAAGAATGATTTTCTATAAATTTTTATAAAAGATATATATATAAAAATAAATGTTTGCGCTTTCAAAAAAGGTGCTATATAGTGAAGGTGGATACTGAAAAATTCTTCTAAATGATACTCGTATTTTTAGAGGGCGGATTTTTTAGATAAGGATTTAGAATGAAAAGTATAGGTGATGAAAATGATAGCAACGAAGGATATACGTATAGAAAAAGATTTTTTAGGCGAAAAGGAAGTACCGAGTATAGCTTATTATGGGGTACAAACATTACGTGCTGTAGAAAACTTCCCGATTACAGGATATCGTATTCATCCGTCACTCATTACGGCAATGGCAATTGTGAAAAAAGCGGCGGCACTTGCAAATATGGATACTGGTTACTTAGCTAAAGACATTGGACATGAAATTGCAGAAGCAGCGCAAGAAATTGTTGATGGAAAATTCCATGATCAATTTATCGTGGATCCAATCCAAGGCGGTGCTGGAACTTCTATTAATATGAATACAAATGAAGTAATTGCTAATCGAGCGTTAGAACGTATGGGATATGAAAAAGGCGAGTATGCGAAAATTAGCCCAAACACGCATGTAAACATGGCTCAATCAACGAATGATGCGTTTCCAACGGGAATTCATATTGCAACTCTTATGATGTTAGAAGAACTTCTTATTACAATGGAAGAACTTCATGCTGCTTTCCGTGCAAAAGCAAAAGAGTTCGACCACGTCATTAAAATGGGGCGTACACATTTACAAGATGCTGTTCCGATTCGTCTTGGACAAGAATTTGAAGCGTATAGCCGAGTGCTTGAACGTGATATAAAAAGAATTAAACAGTCTCGCCAACATTTATATGAAGTGAACATGGGGGCGACAGCTGTTGGTACGGGATTAAATGCAAACCCTACGTACATTGAACAAGTAGTTAAACATTTACGAACATTTAGCGGATTCCCACTTGTTGGTGCAGAGCATTTAGTTGATGCAACGCAAAACACAGATGCATATACAGAAGTATCTGCGGCATTAAAAGTATGTATGATGAATATGTCTAAAATTGCGAATGACCTTCGTATTATGGCATCTGGTCCACGTGTTGGATTGGCAGAAATTCAATTACCAGCTCGTCAACCAGGTTCATCTATTATGCCAGGTAAAGTAAATCCTGTTATGGCAGAAGTAATTAATCAAGTTGCTTTCCAAGTAATTGGTAATGATCATACAATTTGCTTAGCATCAGAAGCAGGCCAATTAGAGTTAAACGTAATGGAGCCTGTACTCGTATTTAATTTAATTCAATCTATTAGTATTATGAATAACGGATTCCGTGTATTCCTTGAATATTGTATTAAAGGAATTACAGCAAATGAAGAATTGCTGAAGCAATATGTTGAGAAAAGTGTTGGAATTATTACAGCAGTTAATCCTCATATTGGTTATGAAGCAGCATCTCGTATTGCACGTGAAGCAATTGAAACAGGAAAATCTGTTAGGGAGTTATGTTTAGAACATGGTGTACTGACAGAAGAAGAATTGGATATTATTTTAGATCCATTCGAAATGACGCATCCTGAAATTGCTGGAGCTTCTTTATTAAAGAATAAGAAGATGTAATGTGAAAAAACACCGATCCATTTGGATCGGTGTTTTATTTTTAAAAGATATTAAATACAGCGTTTAATTGAAGTAAGCTAATGATAGCTAAGAAAATTAAACTGTATTTCATCGCTGTTTTAAATAGGGCAGATTCTTTACCAACTAGTCCAACTGCTGCACAAGCAACTGCCACAGATTGTGGTGAAACCATTTTTGCCATTGTACCACCTACTACGTTTAATGCAACAAGTGTAGAAGGAACGATGTTTAATTGATCTGCAGTTACTGCTTGAAGCGGTGCGAATAATGAACCACTTGATACTACTGATCCTGTAATGAATACGCCAATCCATCCTAAGATTGGAGAAAGAACTGGGAATGCATTACCAGTAGAAGAGAATGCAAGTCCAAGTGTAGATGACATACCAGAGTAGTTCTCTACGTAAGCTAAAGCGATAACGCTACAGATTGTATATACTGGAGCTTTTAGTTCTTTCATTGTTTCTACTATTAATTCTTTAACCATTTTACCTTTTACGCGGTAAACGATAAGTGAAACAATAATTGCTAATACGATTGCAGTAGTTGTAGATGAGAATACATCAAACTTGAAAACAGCTGCGAAAGGTGTATCAGCTTTTGTAATTGGTGTAGTTTTCATAACAGCATTATGAAGACCAGGGAACTGAATGTTAAATACTAAGTTTGCTAGTGCACCATCCGGAGCAAATAAAGCTTTAATTGGTTTTAAATTAAAGATTGTTACGAATGCAGTTAAGAATACGAATGGAGACCAAGCATATAAAATTTGATTGAATGTATGAGATTCTTGTTTTTCTTGTTTTTCTTCTGTAGAAGAAGATTTTGGTTGCCAAACACGTAAGAATAATGCTAGAGAAACCATACTTACAACGGCTGCGAAAATATTAGTAAGTTCTGCACCTAAGAAGTAAGTCACAAGGAACTGAGTAATAGCGAAAGAAAAACCACTTACAAGAATACCTTGCCAAGTTTCTTTAATACCTTTAATTCCATCAACCATTGAAACAAGTAAGAAAGGTAAAACAATACTAATGAATGGTAAAATAAGAACAGTTTGACGACCGATAGTTAATGCGTCTAGCTCAGTTAATTGTGCTGGCACTGTAACTGGGATACCCATAGCACCCATAGCACCACCAGCGATGTTAGCTACTAAACAAATACCTGCTGCTTTTAATGGATTAAAGCCCATACCTACAAGTAATGCAGCTGTAATAGCAACTGGAACCCCTAGACCAGCTGCGCCTTCTAAGAAAGCACCGAAAGAATAAGCGATTAATAATACTTGTAAACGTTGATCATTTGTAATGCTTGAAATACTATCACGAATAATGTTGAATTGCTCTGTTTTAACAGTTAATTTGTAAAGGAAAATTGCTGCGATAACGATAGTACAAATTGGATAAAATCCAGATAAAACGCCGAATCCGGCAGATGCTACAGCTACAGTTGCTGGCATTTTATAAACGAATATAGCAAGAATAATAGCGACAATCACACTGTAAAGACCAGCCATGTAACTTTTCATTTTCAGTCCCATTAAACAAATGATGAAGCAAAAAATTGGAAGTGCTGCGATTAGTGCAGATAACCAAATATTGTTTAATGGGTCATAAATTTGTGTCCAAGTACTCATAATAATGACAACTCCTATCTATTTTATGTGAAGAAATTCACATTATTTGTGAAACAATTCACAATCAACTTACATGCTTAGTATATTCTCCTTCAACACTATTGTCAACGTAAAAAAGTATAATTATTCCATAATAGTATTAAAAGAAATGCTTTGTTCATAAAGTAGACAAAAAGCAAACTCCAATAGATTTGAGTTTGCTTTTTGAAGTTATTTCTATATTGTTTTATTTGTTCGTATATCATTAATTTTATATGTTAGATGACGTCTTTACATCAAGTATATAGGGTGTTGGAATACTTAAGCTTTGATAGGTGGTAACATGCTCGCCCGAGTTGATCTAGTAAGGTAGAGAAAGCAAATGCATTTAATTAGGAAGTATTTCATCACAGTTCAAGCTATTGAATACGAATTTAAAAAGAAATAAGTTAATTTTTAATGTTACAGTATCTCTTTTTACTGAAAATTCCTTTTAGCATAACAAAGAGGTTAAATATAACCCAAATACGTTACGAAAGGTTATCAATTATAGACGATATTTTACAATATCATTACTGTACGTTGCAGTGAGGTGAAAATATAACAAAAAGCCTGATAAAACAACGTTTGTAAGCAAAGTATTCATAGCCCTTACTTTTGCTTTTTCATTATATCATATAGTATAATATTCAAAATCAGCAAGGAATTTTTCCTGAATTCTTTCCTGATAAAGGTGGAAAAAATTTTCAGCTTTATAGGTTGATAAAGTTATGTCGTAACAGGAAATATAAGAACAGATATATAAATAAATAAAAAGAAAATAAAAACGAAAATGAGGGGAACTTTATGAGCCAAAATCAATTCGAATGTCGTATTTCAGAAGAAGATGTACAAATGTTAAGAGCGTTAGCGCATCCGTTACGTTTACGCCTAGTAATGGAACTAATGCAACGTGGAACTTGTAACGTAACACAATTACAGGAAGTGTTAGAAATTCCACAATCAACGGTTTCGCAACATTTAACGAAATTAAAACAAAATAAAGTAGTGCGCTTTGAAAGACGAGGACTAGAAGTGTATTATCAAATTCATAATGATAAAGTAAGTGAAGTTGTAAAAACATTATTTTCTTAAAATTTGAATATTATGGAAAAAGACGTATGGGATCTACGTCTTTTTTTATTTGTCAGAAAGGTGATATGAGAGTAAATGTTAGCATGTAAGGAAGAAAAGGCTATCAATTTACATGTTGTTATATGGAATATATTCTAAAGGGAAAAGAAAAGATAGAAGGGAGTGTAGTAAGGAAAAGGAGGAATAGTAGTATGGATGTAAAACGTGTGAAACAAATCTTATCTTCTTCAAGTAGCATTGACGTTACATATGAGGGCGTACCAGTATGGATTGAGAGCTGTGACGAGCAGAGTGGAGTTGCTCAAGTATATGATGTATCTAATCCTGGAGAAAGCGTTCACGTGAACGTGACGGCTTTAGAGGAGAAGTAATAGAAAAGACGCTTCTAAAGGTTTAGAAGCGTCTTTTTATTTCTTATTCCATCATATGTGCAATTTTCTTAGAGAACATAAGAAGTACTAATCCTAGCACGATTACGATAACACCGATGCTTGCGAATACTTCTAAATATCCTAAAGATTGAGTGAAAGCAGCTAATTGTCCTGCTAATAAGTTTGCGAAGCCAGTACCAGCTAACCATACACCCATTAATAATGATGCTAATTTAACAGGAGCGATTGCACTTACCATAGAAAGTCCGATTGGTGATAAGAATAATTCACCGATTGTATGGAACATGTAAGTGAATACAATGAATAGTAAGTTTGCTTTCATTGCAATGTTACCTTCATCGCTACCAGTTTTTAATACAGCTAAAGTTAGTACTAAATATCCAATCCCTAGTAAGATCATACCAAATGCCATTTTTGTTGGGATTTTTAAGTCACCATTTTTCGTTTTTGAAAGTTTAATCCATAATGCAGAAACCGGTAATGCTAGTAAGATAATGAATAGTGGGTTTACAGATTGGAACCAAGGTGTTGGAATTGTAAATCCACCAATTGTACGATCCACGAACTTATCTGTGTAAAGTGTTAAAGAACTACCAGCTTGTTCAAATCCTGCCCAGAAGAATACAACGAAACAAGTTAAAATTAAAATCGCAGTTGTACGCTTTTTCTCTTGTGTTGTTAAAGGTTTTTTCTCAATTGCTTTTGCATTTTTTTCTTTAGATTGTTTACCGACAACAGTTGTTCCGATAGATCCTAAGTAACGAGGTGCTAAGAAATTAAAAGCAAGCTGTCCAATGATCATACCGATACAAGCTGTTAAGAAACCGTATCTATAATCTGCGAAGTAACCGCAAATGAATGGAGCGATAAGAGCCCCTAAGTTAATTCCCATGTAGAAGATAGTGAAGGCACTATCACGACGAGAATCGTTTTCGCTATATAATTGACCTAATAAAGTCGAAATATTTGGTTTGAAGAATCCGTTACCAATAACTAATAATCCTAATCCTAAAAATAGTCCAGTTTTAGTGTTCATTGAAAATAGTACAAAGTTACCAATTGCCATAATGATACCACCAATAGTAATGGCATGGCGTTTCGTAATGAAGTGGTCAGTTAACCAACCACCGATAATTGGTGTGAAGTATACTAACATTGTGAAAATACCGTATATTTGTACAGCAACTGCTTTATCAAATCCTAAACCGCCGCTTACTAAGCTCGTTGTTAAATAAAGAACTAATAAGCCACGCATTCCGTAATAACTAAATCTTTCCCATGCCTCTGTAAAGAACAACAAATATAATCCTGGTGGATGTTTTTTTGGTGATTGTTGCTCTCCAGCTTTGTCTAATTTTAAAGCTGCATCCATGTTTGTTTCCCCCTAATTCTGTATAACGGATATTTATGTAATTATTTTAATTCACAAAATATTTAGAAGTCAATAGAATTATATGGAAATAGAAAGAAAATTTCTGAAAAAGTTCTATTTTTCTTCGACCGTTACTGTATTTTGCCCTGAAAACGAGATGATAAGCGTTTTCAAATGTAATAATTGAATTCTAAAAGAAAATAAAATAGTGATTAATCAGAAAATTTAGATTAAAATATTTATTCTGATATAGAGAAAATATATTCTATTTACTTTTATAATATAACATATTGGGAATAAAAATACAAAATGAAATAATGTGACATTTAAGTGAATTGAAAAATAACCAGCTCCATAGAAGAGGAGCTGGTTAAGGAAATATTATTTAACAAAGCGTTTTTCGATATCATCTAATAGTAGGTTAGCAGCCATTACACCACCG
This sequence comes from Bacillus sp. BPN334, assembly GCF_008368885.1. Classification (NCBI taxonomy): domain Bacteria; kingdom Bacillati; phylum Bacillota; class Bacilli; order Caryophanales; family Bacillaceae; genus Bacillus; species Bacillus sp. BPN334. Next base: position 89,953 of record NZ_QOZW01000018.1, read on the forward strand.
GCTGTATTCCAAATAACGTCGTCAACTTTGTATGCTTTACCGTTTTTCACTGCATTTAAATTTTTAAATAGAGGATCATTGATATATTCTTTTTCTAATTCAGAACCTTTTTTCTCGTTTCCTTTATCGAATGTGAAGTAGAATAATACATCGCCGTCCATTGCTGAAATACGTTCTTTAGATACGTTACGCTCTGCAAAGTCATCTTTATTTTGATCTCCAGGACGTTTAAATCCAAGTTCTTTTAAAATAACACCAGAGAATGTATCACCGTGATAAATACGAACATCACCAGGCATAAAGCGAACCATAGAGATTTCTTGATTTACTTTATCGCCTAGTTTAGTTTTTAAATCTTTCATACGTTTATCGTAATCAGCTAAAACCTTTTGACCTTCTTTTTCTTTATTTAATGCTTTTGCATAAAATTTGAAGTTATCTTTCCATTCACCACGTAGCGTTTCAGAGAACACAGTAGGTGCAATTGCCTTTAGTTGCTCGTACACTTTTTCGTGACGCATTTTGTTACCGATAATTAAGTCTGGTTTTAAGGAAGCGATTGTTTCCACGTTCACTTGCCCTTCATCACCAACAACCTTTACATCTTTCATTTTATCTTTAATATGTGGATACCATGGATCACCAGTCCAAGATTTCACAGCCCCAACTGGTTTTACACCTAACTCGAGTAAAGCTTCAGTGCCTTCATTTGTTAGAATAACTACACGTTTTGGACTAGCGGGAACTTCTGTTTTACCCATTGCATGTTCCACAGTAATCATTTCTTTTTTCGTATCTTCTTTTGATTCTTCTTTCGTATTTGATTTTCCACAAGCACTTAAAAGTAGTGAAAAGGCTAGTAAAAATACAAATACTGTAAACGATTTCTTTTGCACGAATTTCATTATGTACCCCCTACATACTGAGAAGTTTTTTCAATAGCAAGCATGATATTAAGCTTTTATCTTTTGATTGTCAATACATATCAATGAAAATAGTTCTCATTATCGTTGACAATGAGAATTAAGTTGAAATACACTTACAACGTATCATTATACATTGAAGGGGAAACGCTGCATGTTATTAAAAACATATCAAGCAAAATGGATTGGGTTATTTGTTGGAATCATTGCAGTCATTATTTGTATTTGGGGAAGTATTATTTTCGGATATACAAATACGAGTTGGAAATTAGCGTTAGATACTTTTTTCCATTTTAATGGTTCCAATGAACATATTATTATTCAAAATGTGCGTCTACCAAGGGCACTAATTGCAGCTAGTGTTGGTGCTAGTTTAGCCATTGCTGGTTGTCTTATGCAAACTTTAACGAAGAATCCACTTGCTTCTCCAGATTTTATTGGATTAAATTCAGGCGCTGCGTTTTTCATAGTTGTAGCAATTGTGGTTTTTTCTGTTACATCATTGTCAGCTTTTACTTGGATTGCCTTTTTAGGGGCAGCAGTTGCTGCAATCCTTGTATTCGCTTCTAGTTCTTTAGGAAAAGAAGGGACAACGCCTCTTAAGTTAACATTAGCAGGGGTCGCAATTAGTGCGTTATTTTCATCATTAACACAAGGATTACTTGTGTTAAATGAAAAGGCGCTTGAAGAAGTATTATTTTGGCTTGCCGGATCTGTGCAAGGAAGAAAGTTAGAAATTTTACAATCTGTATTCCCATATTTATTAATAGGCTGGATCGCATCTATTATGATGGCAGGGAAAGTAAATACATTGATGATGGGGGAAGACGTCGCGAAGGGGCTTGGACAACGAACAATTTTAATGAAATCATTCGTGTTACTTATTATTGTCCTGTTGTCTGGTGGTTCAGTTGCAGTCGCTGGTCCGATTGGATTTATTGGTATTATTACTCCGCATTTTGCCAGATTTCTTGTTGGAGTAGATCACAGGTGGAGAGTACCGTATAGCGGGTTGTTAGGTGCAATACTATTAATCTTAGCTGATATAGCAGCAAGATATGTCATTATGCCACAAGAAGTACCGGTAGGGGTTATGACAGCATTTATCGGGGCACCATTCTTTATTTATATTGCACGTAAGAGAGGGCTTAGCAAATGAAGAAGTATATTCCGTTTCGTATAGGAAAAGGCGGGCTCTCGTTTTTAATGTATAAACGAGCTTGTCTCGTCTTATTCAGTTTACTAGTTGTTTTAATAGGATTATTTTTTGCGAGTGCAGGTATGGGAGACATGAAAATTGCTCCTTATGATGTATGGCAAGCAATCACTGGAAATGGCGATGCGATGTCTAATATGGTTGTAAATAAGTTTCGTATGCCGCGTATTTTAATTGCCATCCTTGTAGGAATCGCACTTGCAGTAGCAGGATGTATTTTACAGGGTCTCGTTCGAAATCCACTGGCTTCTCCTGATATCATTGGGATTACAGGTGGTGCAAGTGTTGCAGTTGTATTATTTTTAGCTATATTTAGTGATAAAAATAATGCGCTAACCGTAAGCATTCATTATATGCCGTTAGCAGCCTTCGCTGGGGCAACGATTGTAGCGCTTTTTGTATATTTATTTGCATGGAGAAATGACGGATTATCACCGATTAGTCTTGTTTTAATTGGTGTTGGTTTTTGGGCATTAACGAAAGCGGCAACGACTTTGTTTATGTTGTTAGCGCCAATTTATCAAGCGAGTCAAGCGAATGTATGGATTACAGGTACTGTTTACGGTTCTTCATGGCAAAACGTTATGGTGCTTGCGCCGTGGGTTCTCATTTTAACGGTAATATCATTTATAGCTGCTAGGCATTTAAATGCGCAAGAGCTAGGGGATGATATTGCGGTAGGACTTGGTGTTCCTTTAACGAAGTCACGCGTATTCATGTTATTACTGAGTACAGCTTTAATTGGTGGCGCAGTTGCCTTCGCCGGAGGAATTGGGTTTGTCGGTTTAATGGCACCTCATATTTCACGAAGACTAGTTGGTTCTTTATACGGTGCATTACTCCCAGTTGCGGCTATTGTTGGTGCAATTTTAGTACTTGCTGCAGATTTAATCGGGCGTACAGTTTTCACACCACTTGAAATTCCAGCAGGGGTATTTACATCAGCAATTGGTGCACCTTATTTTATTTATTTACTTTATAAAAGTCGGAATTCATAAAGGGAGATGAATATGCAAAAAGCATTGGAGACGAAACGTTTGACGCTGTCTTATGGTGAAGCAATTATTATTGATGAGTTGAATTTAGAAATTCCAAAAGGCGAAATTACAATCTTTATCGGTTCTAACGGTTGTGGAAAATCAACTTTATTACGTTCACTAGCTAGATTATTAAAGCCAACAACTGGTGACATTTTGCTAGATAATCAAGCCATTCAAAGTATGCAAACGAAGCAAATCGCTCGTCAAATGGCAATTTTACCGCAAGGACCGCAAGCTCCAGAAGGGCTTACAGTATTGCAACTTGTAAAGCAAGGGCGTTATCCATATCAAACGTGGCTGAAGCAATGGTCAGAAAAAGATGAGGAAATGGTACAAAAAGCACTCGCAGCAACAGGTATGACAGAATTTGCTGAGCGTGATGTGCATGCTCTTTCAGGTGGACAACGACAACGTGCTTGGATTGCAATGACGCTTGCACAAGATACAGATATTATTTTACTGGATGAGCCTACTACATATTTAGATATGACTCACCAAATTGAAGTGCTAGATTTATTATTCGAATTAAATGAAACAGAACAAAGAACAATTGTTATGGTATTACACGATTTAAATTTAGCATGCCGTTATGCAGATAATATTGTAGCCATTCAAGATAAACAAATATATGCACAAGGTAAGCCGGAAGAAGTAGTAGATGAGAAGCTAGTACGTGATGTATTCCGAATGGAATGTCAAATCAGTACGGATCCGTTATTTGGGACACCACTTTGCATCCCGCATGGAAAAGGAAGACGTGTACGTAAAGAGGTTGCTCAAGTAATGAGTTAAATAAAAAAGGCGATGAGGATTCATCGTCTTTTTTATTTGCGGCAAGAAAATAAAAGGAAGAGGGGAATTCGTAAACGTCGTTCATATTCTTCTTCACTCTGAAAATAAGTTTGATTTGGTGTGGCTTCTTTTATGTTTGTAATCGTAAACCCGGCTTGTTGTAACAATGTAAAATACTCTTCTGTTGTACGATGGTATTTAATAACTTCTTGGTCAATCCATGGCTCAACCCGTTCGCCAATTTTAAAATAATCATCGACGAGCCAGCTCGTTCTTTTCCCGCTCGTTTGCAAGCTTTCAAATGAAGAGGTAATAACAGGGTGTTGAACACTAAAAGTAAAGGTTCCATTTGTTTTTAAAGCTTCGTACACATTTTGAAAAATGATAGGAAGATGTTCAATATAATGTAAGGCGAGTCTAGACGTTACTAAATCAAAAGTAGAAGGAGGGTATGTGTAGTCTTTGAGGTTTAAACAATGGACGGTTCCATTTTTATTTTCTAGTTGTTTTTTAGCTTTTTCATACATAAGTTCGGAGCCCTCAATACCAGTGTAAGAGTGGCAGCCATTCTCTAATAATTCCTCGCCAAACTTGGCGTCACCGCAGCCTAAATCGAGGATTTTCTTTCCTTTCACATCACCAATGAGTTGAAAGAAGGCTGGTTTTTCAAGTGATTCATTTGGGCTATTTTCTCGGTATCTTCGTTTCATATATTGTTCAAAAAATGCTTCGTTATTATATACATCAGATTCAGTAAATGCCATGATTGAAGCCCCCTTAAATATTTTTTTATTCTACCAAATATGAAAAGTAAATGATAGATTTCTTGTAATGAATCATATATAATCTAGAATTGTAAGCGGTTACTTTAAACTATTTTTCTATAATAAATCCTGAAAACGTGTTAAGCTAGTAGAGGGATTATTAGAACTATTAAGACAATAATTCGCTTACATGAACGATGGGAGGCTTCACAATGTCTAGTAAAACACTTGCGAAATTTTTAGAAGAAAATTTAGAGGATTTAAAATCAAAGGGGCTTTATAACGTAATTGATCCGCTTGAGAGTTCAAATGGACCGATCATTACAATTGGCGGAAAAGAATATATTAACTTATCTTCAAACAACTATCTTGGATTAGCAACAGATAGTCGTTTGCAAGAAGCAGCAATTGGTGCAATTCATAAGTACGGCGTTGGAGCAGGAGCTGTTCGTACAATTAACGGTACTTTAGATTTGCATATTAAATTAGAAGAGACAATTGCAAAGTTTAAACATACAGAAGCAGCAATTGCTTACCAATCAGGATTTAACTGTAATATGGCAGCGATTTCAGCCGTTATGGATAAAAATGATGCGATTCTTTCAGACGAATTAAACCATGCTTCTATTATTGATGGTAGTCGTCTATCAAAAGCAAAAATTATTGTTTATAAACATTCTGATATGGAAGATTTACGCCAAAAAGCAATCGCGGCGAAAGAATCAGGTCTTTACAATAAATTAATGGTAATTACAGACGGTGTCTTCTCAATGGATGGAGATGTTGCAAAATTACCAGAAATTGTTGAGATTGCAGAAGAATTAGATTTAATGACATATGTAGACGATGCACACGGTTCAGGTGTACTTGGAAAAGGTGCAGGAACTGTAAAGCATTTCGGTCTATCTGATAAAGTTGATTTCCAAATTGGAACATTATCAAAAGCAATTGGGGTAATTGGTGGATATGTAGCAGGGAAACAAAACTTAATTGACTGGTTAAAAGTTCGTTCACGTCCATTCTTATTCTCTACAGCATTAACACCGGCTGATGCAGCTGCATGTATGCGATCAATTGAAATTTTAATGGAAAGCACAGAGTTACATGATCGTTTATGGGAAAATGGCCGCTATTTAAAACAAGGGTTAAAAGAACTTGGCTTTAACATTGGAGAAAGTGAAACGCCAATTACACCTTGTATTATTGGTGACGAAGTATTAACACAAGAATTTAGTAAACGTTTAAATGAAGAAGGCGTATATGCAAAATCTATCGTGTTCCCAACTGTAGCTAAAGGAAAAGGACGCGTTCGTAATATGCCTACAGCAGCTCATACGAAAGAAATGTTAGATGAAGCAATTCGTAAGTATGAAAAAGTAGGGAAAGAAATGGGCATCATTTAAGTAACGACATCTTTTGAATAGCTTGCAAATGAGGAGTGGGGAAAATGAAAAAAATTCTAGTAACCGGTTCTTTAGGGCAAATTGGTTCTGAACTAGTAATGAAACTTCGTGATGTATACGGTGCATCAAATGTTATTGCAACAGATATTCGTGAAACAGATAGTGAAGTAGTAACGTCTGGTCCATTTGAAACGTTAGATGTAACAGATGGACAAAAACTACATGATATTGCAAAGCGTAATGAAGTAGATACAATTATTCATTTAGCAGCTTTACTTTCAGCAACAGCAGAAAAAAATCCGTTATTTGCTTGGAATTTAAATATGGGTGGACTTGTAAATGCATTAGAAGCAGCTCGTGAATTAAACTGTAAGTTTTTCACGCCCAGTTCTATCGGTGCATTCGGTCCATCAACACCGAAAGATAATACGCCACAAGATACAATTCAGCGTCCTACTACGATGTATGGGGTAAACAAAGTAGCAGGAGAATTACTATGTGATTATTATCATCAAAAGTTTGGCGTTGATACGCGCGGTGTACGTTTCCCAGGTTTAATTTCTTACGTAGCTCCTCCAGGAGGCGGAACAACTGATTATGCGGTTGAAATTTATTATGAGGCGATTAAAAAAGGCACATACACCTCATACATTGCAGAAGGAACATACATGGATATGATGTACATGCCGGATGCTTTACAAGCGATCATTTCATTAATGGAAGCTGATCCAAGTAAACTTGTGCATAGAAACGCGTTCAATATTACAGCGATGAGCTTTGAGCCAGAGCAAATCGCAGCATCAATTCGTAAACACATCCCGACGTTTACAATGGATTACGCTGTAGATCCTGCTCGTCAAACAATCGCTGATAGCTGGCCAAACTCTATTGATGCAACAGCAGCAATGAAAGAGTGGGACTTTAAAGCAGAATATGATTTAGACAAAATGACAACGGACATGTTGGCTAAGTTAAAAAAAAAGCTCACAGCTGAGTTAGTGATGAATTAATAGGAAGGGTCGATTCTTAGGAATTGACCCTTTTATTTGTAATTTGGGAATATAGAAATAATTGCAAATGTGATAGAATGAGTTAATTTGTGCATAAAGGGGAGAGATACAATGGAGAAATGGGAGTTAGCAAAGGAAATTTATAATACGTCACGTTTAACGGGAACATTTAAGCTTCGATCAGGACAAGTATCAAATCAATACTTTGATAAGTACTTATTTGAATCTAATCCAGTACTGTTATTAGAAATTGCTAAACAATTGAAAGAGCTCATTCCTCCTGAGACAGAAGTACTCGCGGGTTTAGAGATGGGAGGAATTCCAGTAGCGACAGCATTATCTTTACAAACAGGTATACCTGTTGTATTTGTAAGAAAAGAAGCGAAGAAGTATGGTACATGTAAGTTAGCAGAAGGCGTTAATATTGCTGGGAAAAATGTTTGTGTCGTTGAGGATGTTATTACGACAGGTGGTCAAATATTATTAAGTACGAAAGATTTAAGAGAACTAGGTGCGAAAGTACATCATGTTCTAGGCGTCATTGAACGAACGAAAGAGGGAAGAGATAACTTATTAGAAGATGGCTTACAGCTACATTCTTTATTTACAATGGATGAGTTAATTGAAGGAGAAAAGCAACATGCAAAGAGTTGACGTCGTATATGCACTAATACATGATGAAGAAACAGATAAAATATTAATGGTACATAATGTAGAACAAAATGTTTGGTCATTGCCAGGCGGGGCTGTGGAAAAAGGTGAAATATTAGAGGAAGCACTAATAAGAGAAGTAAAAGAAGAGACAGGTTTAACTGCTGTGGCAGGTGGACTTGTTGCGATTAATGAAAAATTCTTTGAAGAATTAGGGAATCATGCGCTATTTTTTACATTCCGAGCAAATGTAGTAAAGGGTGAATTGATTGCGGAAGATGACGAAGAAATTTCCGCAATAGAGTGGGTGGATCGAACGATCGCAAATGAACGATTCCCATTCTATGATGGCGGATTCGAGGCATTATTAGAAGTAGCTATTCCATACAAGTTTCAACCAGAAACAAAGTGATTGAAAGGAAAAAACAGGAGCGACAACGCTCCTGTTTTTCTATTCAATCGTCTTCAGTAATAACTTTTTCAATAGTGGTTTAATCTTCAGACGTAAATCTTCAGCATGATTTGCAACTAAGAAGTGATGGTTATAAATATTCTTCATTAATTGATAAGTTGCTTCTTTTGCTTCGCCTTCTTCGATGAAGATTCCGATTACTTCCATACCACTTTTACGAGCAAGTTTGACAGCTTCATGCGTATCTAAAATACCGTCTTGTTGATAGTCTAGCGCAGAAGGCTCACCGTCTGTAAAGACAAGTAAGAATTTATGCTTTTCTGGTCTTTTTGCAAGTTTTTCAGAAACGATACGAATAATATATCCGTCGCGGTTATCTTCTTCTTCGCGAAGCTGCATAATTTCTGGACCAACGTTTGGTAACGTTGAGTTTTTATACGTTACAACTTCATGGATAACGTTTGGCTTATCTTCAGGCTTAGCACTAGAAGCATCTTCCCAAAATCCGCTAATAGCGTGCGGGATTTTTAAAGATTTCAACGCTTCATGGAATAGGACCACACTCTTTTTCGTTTCTTCCATTTTGTTATACATAGAACCAGAGCAGTCCACTAGTAATTGGAATGCAACGTCAAGTTCTTGTGATTCCTGGCCTTTTTTATAAAACATGCGCGGCTGCTTTTCAGTATAAATACGAAGGAATTTCTTACGAAGTCTTCCGTAATATTTATCACTATTTGCATTCGTTTTATTTTCAATCGTTTTTTCGATAATTTTCTTTAATTCTTTTACATCTTTATTAACAACTGATTTGATAGCTTGGTAATCCTTTTTTTCATCAGGATTTGATTTGCGAGCTTCTTTAAATATATGAGAAGCACCAACGTTATACTTACCGTATGCACCCTCGTTTTGGCTAGAAGCGTGTGAAGCTCTTGCTTCTTCTGTATCAGCGCCATCAAAGTTGGATTGTGTACTTTTTTGAGAAGTACCTTGTACAGAACCAAGTGCTTGGTCGCCATTTTCTGATTCACGAGCAGAATCACCCATCATATTTGTTTTCGTTCCGCTTTCTAAATCAAAGCGTAAAAAGTTCTCGTTTTCATTGTTTTTATTTTCACGGTGCCATGTGGAGAAACTTTCATCCATTTTATTTTTGCTATCATCGTCATCTATGAGCTGCGTATCATCATTTGCTAATTTTTCAGCGCGACTGTCTTTCTCATCTGTAATAACAGATAAATAAAGCGGTGCATGTCCGAAATAATTATTAAGCATATCACTTTCAAGAAGTCCTTCTAAACGATAGCGAATTTTTTCAACGATATACATAATGTCTTCTGTATTACGAGCTTGGAATGTTTCATGCAAAATTGCTTCAATTTGCTCGAAATATTCATTATTAAACATTTCATATTTATCGCTCGTTAATGAAAGATAGCAGAGACAAAATAGACGATCACCGTGATAGTTACGAACACGATTGATTTCATTTTGTGAACCAAAGTAATTGCGATACATTTCTTTTCTTCTTTTAAAAACATGCTTTGTGCCAGGGCGTAAGTTTTTTACGATTTCCTCAACACGTAAATCTTCTAATAGAACAAATAATTGTGTTAAAAACTTTTTTAAGGGTGATTCTTGTAATTCAATCGCATAAGAACGAATTAAAGTCATGTCCGAGTAATGTTTATTACCAAGTGCTTTTAAAAACACTTCGCTTTTTAATCCGATTACTGTATCCTCTTCTTTTCGATCATCCCAAAAGTGACTAATGACAACCTTTTTTTCAATTTCGTCGTAGTATGCTTTATAGCCATACTCAAGGTAGGCATCGTCTTCTTTTAGAAGAGCATACATTAAGTTTTCCATTTGTAGAAACAGCGACGCATCAATTTTTTTGTCACTAAAAATTTGTCTCATGAATTATCCCTCAAAGAAATAACTTTCTGCTAATTCACGGACAGTCATTTGTTCTGTTTCATCGTTTAATTTTGCGATAATACTACGTTCAATTGCACGCATAACAGGAATATATACACCTAAATCACATGCGTCGATAATGCCACGAATACTTGCTGCTTCTTCACTTACACGCCCATCACGAGCTAAAGGCATAAGGTCGCTTGCAAATGCAACGAACTTTTCAATTGTTGCAACATCATTTAATTTTGATTCAGATAGTAATAGTTCTTTTAATGTGTCACCTTGAATGTATGGAACTTCAATAATAACGAAACGGTTTTTTAATGCTTCGTTTAGTTCACTTGTTCCAACGTAACCTTCATTAATTGCTGCAATTACACGATACTCCTCATCGCCATATACAACTTCTTGTGTAAACGGATTTGTAATCATTTTACGGTAATCTAATGCACCGTGAAGAAGTGGTAACGTTTCAGGTTTTGCCATATTGATTTCATCAATATATAGGAAATGACCGTTCTTCATTGCTTTCATAAGAGGGCCGTTAACGAATGTAACTTCAGATGCACCATCTTTCGTTTGTAGTGTGTTGTATCCTAAAATACCTTCTACATCTAGGTCAACAGAACAGTTAATGCTATGCATTGGTTTTTGGAATAAAGAAGAAAGAGTTTCAGCTAGTACTGTTTTACCACTACCAGTCGGCCCTTTTAATAGAATGTTTTTGCCAAGAAGAAGCGCTGTAATAGCATCTTCAATAATGCTGTTATCAGATGCTTTATATATTTTCTTTCCAATTAAATGTGCATTTTCACCAGCTTCTTGTTTATTTTTTTCGTGAATGGTTGAGAGCTGTTGTTTTAAATCAGCATGTATATGAAATTGTTCTAACATGTATTTCCCACCTAACATTATTTTCATAAAGTAATACATCTTATGATAACTTGTTTTAATATGGTATGCAAAGAAAAGGAGAGAGGGGAAATGGAAAAGAAAAAGCAATCAATATTACATTGATTGCTTACAGTAAAGGAGAAATGAGTCGCATGAAAGACTCTAATATTCGTTTTTTGATACTTCTTTTTTGGAATGCGTTCCATTTAATTTCAGTGGAATGCTTAAAGTCGTCTTCAAAATCATGTTTAATATCACGAACGGTTTCTGATTCATATAGTACGCTAATAAGTTCATAATTTAATTCAAAGCTGCGTACGTCCATATTTGCCGTTCCAATTGTCGCGATCTTATCATCAACGAGTACAATTTTTGCATGCATAAAACCATCTTTATAACTATAAATGGAAGCACCAGCTTTTAAAAGCGGAGTGAAGTAGGACTGAGATGCTTGATCACTAATAATACTATCACTTTTACCAGGATATAAAATGCGTACATCTATGCCAGATATTGCACTTAAACGTAATAATGTTAAAGTTTCTTGATCTGGAATAAAGTAAGGTGTAGCGATCCAAATCGATTTTTTTGCAGATCCCATAACAGCTAATAATGTATTGCGAATGCTTTTATCATCTGAGCTAGGCCCGCTGGCTACAATTTGCACAGCACCTTCTGCACTTGAAATTTCTTTACCTGGGAAGTATTGTCTATTCATAAATTGATCCCAAGAATAAGTATTCAATCCACTAGAGGCATAGAGCCAATCTTCTAGAAAAATTGCTTGTAATTTATATAACGCTTTTCCTTCTATTTTTAAATGACTATCACGCCAAATGGGAAATTTTTTTGAACGGCCAAGATATTCATCACCGACGTTGAGTCCACCAGTAAAACCGATTTCTCCATCTACAATAACGATTTTTCGATGGTTACGATAATTGACAGTTTCAAGTAACCAAGCTGAAAAAATAGGGTCAAATTCTACAATTTCAATACCAGCTTCTTTCATAGGTTTTAAAAAGCGTCTTCTTAAAGTGTTACTTCCGAGTCCATCATAAAGAAAGCGTACAATAACACCAGATTTTGCTTTTTTTATTAAAGCATCTCGAACTTTCGTACCAATCTCATCAGATTTATAAATATAGTATTGAATATGTATGTGATGTTTTGCTTGCTCGATAGCTTGCAAAATTTCTGAAAAGGTTTGATCGCCATTTGTTAAAAGTTTTGTAGTTGTTTTATCTGCGGCAGGTCCGCCTCCAAATTTTTGTACGACTTTTGTTAAATGCATAGAACGTTCATGTAAGGGGACTGTGAGTGACAATTCTACTCGTCTTCCTTCTAATATTTCACGGAATAATTTTCTTTGCTCTTCTGAACGATGTAGATGTTTTTTTCTTCTCCAACGGCTACGTCCGAAAAGCGCATATAAAAGCACACCAACAACAGGGAGAAGTGCTAGTACTAAAAACCATGCTAAAGTGCTTTGTGGGGATCTATTTTCAATAAAAATAACGAAAGATATCCCTATGATTGTAAGAGACCATAATGCACCGACAAAGGTATATAGTGAGAGGATAGACGTATCTAAAAGTAAGAGTACGATAGATATAATTGTAAATACCAATAATAATTGAACGATAGGCTTCTTCATTTTTATAAAATTCCTCTAATCTTTCTTAAATATAGACTTCTTATATAAAAAGGTATAATCCGACATTCTTATTATAAAGTGTTTTGTTTTTTTTACAAAATATAGACATTTTCCCCATGCTTTCCGCATTTGTCCTACATACAGTATATTGTTACGTTATTATCCTGCTATTTGCTGGTTAATAAACAGTGTAGGGGGGGACAAAACATTTGTCCTTTATATAGGAACGGGGATAACCATATCATGGATTTGTAACAGGTACATGATGAAGCCGAGGATATGGTTATTCGTATTATACGGATTCTTTCTTATTATATAGGTTACTAACAAGGTCCGTACTATTCATACAATACCTATTAAGATGAGAAAATGGAAAAGGAGAGGGGAATAATGAATTATATAGAAAATAACGGATTGTATTATCGTAATCATCATCCTCATGGAGGGCACAACCATAACGGCGGACATCACCACCATGGAGGGCACAATCACCATGATCATCACCACCATCACGGAGGTGGATGGGGCTGGGGTGGCGGCTCATGGGGCGGTGGATTTTTCCCAGGAAGTTTTGCTGGAGGCGTGTTAGGTGGACTTACAGCTGGCGCATTAACGGGTGCAGCAAGTGGAGGCTACTATCCAGCACCGTACCCAGTAACTTATCCAGCGCCATACCCAGCACCATATCCAACTCCATATCCGGGGTATCAGCAAATACCATATCCGTATTAAACTAAAAAAGAGGCTTTCCTCTTTTTTAGTTTAATAAAGTAATTATTTATAAAATATTTCCAAAATAAAGGTGAAAATATGTTAATATTTTATTATTGTAATTCAAAAACATATATACTAATTTTAACTTTTATATTATTATCCGTGAATAGTTGTATAGTGTGCTCGAACTTCTATTTCGCTAGTAAAGTAAAGAGGTTAGATATGAGCGGGATTAATAGGGAATAGGCATTGTATAGAGCTAGCTATAAAGGAATGTAAGAGAATGAATAATGTATAATAAAGTAAGCTAATTATAGCGATAAGAAACCACTATTTATAATTGAAACGGTATTATATTGCTTTTTATTACAAATAATATTATGTTATTTTAATCGGCATATTTCAAAATGTGATGAATGCAAATAGCCATTATTAAGAAATGAAATATCTCTATTTCTATGAAGAGAAACAAGTTGTGTTTTAGTCAGATAGGAAGCAAGGAGAGATGCGCATGCTAGAACAAAGAGGTCATGCATTATATGACTCTTCATTGCGAGATTTAAAGTTAGCATTAGATGAGTCTTCAATTGTTGCAATTACAGACCGAAATGGTCTTATTACATATGTAAATGATAAGTTTTGTGAAATCTCCAAATATACACGAGAAGAGTTAATAGGAAAAGATCATCGTATTTTAAATTCAGGATATCACCCGAAAACATTTTTTCAAATTCTATGGAAGCGTATTTTGAACGGAAAAGTATGGAGAGGTGAGATTCGAAATCAAGCAAAAGATGGGACGTATTATTGGGTTAAAACAACAATTGTTCCGTTTTTAAATGAAAAAGGAGAGCCATATCAATTTATCGCGATCCGAAATGATATTAGTAGTAGGAAAGAAGCAGAACAGAGGTTGCGGTTAAGTGAAAGTCGTTATAGGGAGCTTGCGTATCATGATGCTTTAACGAGTTTACCGAACCGATTGCAGCTAATAACGACTGTAAACGAGATGATTGCAGGAAAAAAAGAATTTGGTATGATTTACTTTGATTTGGATCGTTTTAAATTAGTAAACGATACGCTAGGTCATATGATAGGGGATTTACTTTTAAGCGAAGTTGCTTCACGGTTGCATTATGTGCTAGGAGAGAAAGACGTTCTGGCTAGGCTGGGTGGCGACGAATTTGTGCTGTTAACAAAAAGTCATACACAAGATGCGATGAGGCAGCTAGCGACATCTGTGTTGTCATGTTTTCAGGCACCATTTATGCTTGAAGGTCATGAAGTATACATTTCAGCTAGTCTAGGACTGTGCGCATATCCGCAAGATGGTCAAGATGTAGAAACTCTATTAAAGAATTCGGATTTAGCTATGTATAGCGCGAAAGAACAAGGCAGAAATGCCGCGTGTTTCTTTACAGATGAGTTACGTGCGAAAATAAATCGTAGAATGAAAATTGAATTCGCTTTGCAAAAGGCAATTCGTGATGAAGAGTTAGACGTGGCACTGCAGCCTATTATTGATTTAAAAACGAAGAAATATACTGGTATTGAGGCTTTAGCACGTTGTTCGATAGAAGAAGGGCCTATTTCACCAGGCGAATTTATTCCAGTAGCTGAAGAATCTGGACTTATTATAAAATTAGGAGACTGGGTATTAGAAAAGTCATGTCGCTTGTTTAAAACATTGCCAGATTACGAAGAAGGATTAAGGTTATCTGTGAATTTATCCATACAACAATTAATGCAAAAGCGTTTTATTTTATCTGTACGTAGCATTTTAAGGAGAACGGGCTTTCCACCGAATCGTTTAATTTTAGAAATAACGGAAAGTATCGCTGTTCGCCATTTTGATTATATTATTGCTACATTACAAGAATTAAGAAATATGGGTATTTTAATTGCTTTAGATGACTTCGGAACGGGCTATTCTTCCTTATATTATTTAAAACAACTACCACTGGATATAGTGAAAATTGATCGTAATTTTATTCGTGAATTTCATTATGATCATGCACAGCCAGAGCGAACGATTGTAAAATCTGTTATTGAAATTGCCCATAGCTTAAATTTAGCAGTAGTTGCTGAAGGGGTAGAAACAGTAGAGCAAGAAAGTTTATTACAATCTATGGGTTGTGATTATGTACAAGGATTTTATTATGCGAAACCTTTATCTGTAGGAGAGTTAAAAGAAAAGTTAATTACAGATTTTGAATAAAAAAGAGAAGCCGGTAGCTTCTCTTTTTTTAATTCGTTTTTTGTGAGTCTTTCATTAATACTGGGTAAAGAATAAGACCTAGTACGAACAATCCGATTCCTAAGAAGAACGTTTTTAAATCAGCAGTTCCCGTTTTGATAACCCAAATAGAGTATACAAATGCTAATGTAGTAATGACCCCATCCTTTATTCGAGAACCAGGCATTATATCATACGTTTCTCCTGTAATAACCAATTTGAATTGGTACAGCGTAGAAACAAGGTATGGAATTAAATAAGCTAATGTTGCTACAACGATAGCGAAATTATAAGCTTCTGATACGGTACCAGAAATCGTTGAGAACAAGAAAATTTGCGTCATCACATTTGTAATAAATAATGATTTTGAAGGACTACCTTTTTTATTTGTTTTCGCGAAAAACTTAGGGAAAAGTCCATTCTTGGCTGCCTGATAAGGTACTTCTGAACTAACAACGATCCAGCCAACTGTAGAGCCAAATAAAGATACAAGTGCAAGTAAAGCCATAATATAGGCTCCTTTATTGCCAATTGCTAAATTTAATGCGTCTACTAATGGTTTTTGAGACTCTTTTAAAGCATCTTGCGAGAGAGCTCCCATTGTAAGTAAAGTAATTGACATGTAAATAAGAAGAGCGATAATTAATCCGAAAATGGTAGCTTTTTTTACATCGCGCTGAGATTTAGCACGGTTAGAAAGCATTACAGCAGATTCAATACCGATAAACGCCCAAAGTGTTGCGATAGCAGCTGAATTGATTTGTCCACCTAACGAAATGGATTGTCCTGCTTCATTCATAAATGTTTGACCGTCTCCAAAATTAGAGGCATTGAAAATGAATAATGTGATTACAATAAACATTGTAAATCCGATAATTTTTGCAATGGTAGCAAGAAGATTCATATTTCCAGCCTGGTCAATATTTTGAGAAAGAATATATTGAATTCCCCATAACATAAGGCTACATACGATGAAAGTTAATCCTTTTCCGAGTTCTAGTGAAAATCCGTTCGTAGAAAAGAGAATTTGCTTACTTTGTAAAACTGGAAAGAATGTTGATAGGTATCCAGCAAAGGAAATAATAACAGATGCGGTTGCAGCCCAGTTCGCAGCCCAATAGCCCCATGCCATACTATATCCTGCAACTTTGCCCGCTTTTTTTGAAGGGAACATTGCTTGAGCGTAACTTTGTGGTCCTGCCTTTAATTCTGGTTTGCGAACTGCTAAATTTCCAAATACGAGTGCAATCATAAATACGCCAAGTCCTGTAATACTCCATGCAAGTGTAGAACCCATTGGACCTGATACGTGTGCTAAATTTGCTGGGAGCATAAATACGCCACCGCCAACCATATTTCCAATCACAAAAGCTGTTAAAATCCATAATCCCCATTTTTTCGTTTCCATTTTTGTTAACTCCTTTGTAGTAAGTTTTGCTTAAACATCATTTTTTACTAGCTTTTTGGCAATAAAAAAAG
Organism: Bacillus sp. BPN334; assembly: GCF_008368885.1. NCBI lineage: Bacteria > Bacillati > Bacillota > Bacilli > Caryophanales > Bacillaceae > Bacillus > Bacillus sp. BPN334. Next base: position 107,070 of record NZ_QOZW01000018.1, read on the forward strand.
AGCCATGTAGATAAAAAATACCTACATGGCTCTTCGCCTGACGTAGGTACAACGGGAATAACCCTTGTACCTACGCGTAATTTTTCCGCTAGGTTTCAAGGGTTACGTATGATGATGATGTTTTTGTGCAAATGTAACTACAATTGTTGTATAAGTAAGCATAGTTCTTTGCTCCCTTTCTCCTCTGATTTTGAAGTTAGTATACTACATGTTTTTTTGAATGAAAAGAAAAATATAAAAATTTTTATAAAAATAAGTTTTAGAGATTAAATATTTACCTGTATTTTTCCTATACTGGAAAATAAGTGAGAGATTGGCAGAAGAGTGTAGCATGGTATAATACATATAGAATTAGAAGGTGACAAGGGGCTATTGTAGATGATGAGTAAGTATGAACAAATTTATACAGCAATCAGCAAGTCTATTGATAATAAACAATTAAAAGAGGGATGCAAAATCCCATCAGAAACTGAATTAATGAAGCAATATGAAGCGAGCCGAGGTACGGTAAGAAAAGCTGTAGATTTATTACAAGAGCGTGGATATGTTCAAAAAATACATGGAAAAGGTGTCTTTGTTTTAAAGCGAAAAAACATTGAATTCAACTTTGGTGGTATTGTAAGCTTCCAGGAAGAAAATGAACGTTTAGGACGCCATTGTATTACAGAAGTCGTGGAAATAGAGAAAGTAAAAGCGACAAAAGAGGTTGCAAAGCTATTGAATGTGAAAGAGAAAACAGAAATAGATCATATTAAACGCGTACGAAATATTGATGGAGAAAAAGTGATTTTGGATATTAATCATTTTGTATCGGAATATATTCCTGGGCTAACGAGTGAAATTGCAGCAAAGTCCATTTATAAATACATTGAGAAAGAATTAGGTCTTCATATTAGTTACTCACAGAGGGTAATTGAAGTGCAGCCATGTACAGAGGACGATAGAAAGTATTTAGATTTAAATGGAACAGACTATGTTGTCGTTGTGAAAAACTTTACGCATTTTTATGATGGAAGTCAGTTCGAATATACAGAATCACGTCATCGTTTAGATATTTTTCATTTTTCGGATGTGGCGCGGAGAAAATAAGGAGATGGAACGAAATAACGTTTCATCTCTTTTTTTTTATCCCGCTATTTGTGGAAGTCGGACGGTCCGTAAACGCCCGATTGGTGAGGGCTGATAATCAGTGCGGGATGAACAAAACCCCACTGATTAAAGTTTCACTTTATAAAAAAATTACAAACTCGTATATACGAGTGTTGACTAACTTATATATACGAGTTAATATGTAATTGTAAACGGTATCAAAAATAGAAAAGAGGGACGGGAATATGGGGAAAGACTATCGTAAAACAGCAGAGGAAGTGTTGCAGTATATTGGTGGGAGAGACAATATTGAACAAGCTGCGCACTGTGTAACGAGGCTCCGTATCGCTTTAAAAGATGAAAGTAAAATAGATAACGATAAATTGCAGTCTGTTTCATTAGTGAAGGGAGCGTTTCATAACGCTGGGGTATTTCAAATTGTAATCGGTCCAGGAGATGTTGATCGAGTATATGCTGAATTGATAACGCTTGCAGGTATGAAGGAAGCGACAGTAGCTGACGTGAAAGACTCTGGAAACCAAAAGTTAAACCCAGTTCAAAAGTTTGTAAAAGTATTTTCAGATGTATTTATGCCGATATTACCAGCGATCGTAACAGCTGGTTTACTAATGGGAATTAACAATCTATTAGGGGCGAAGGACTTATTTTTTGAAGGTAAAAATTTATTAGATGTATATCCAAACTTAAGTGGGCTTTGGGATTTAATTAATATGATGGCGAATACAGCATTCGTATTCTTACCAGCACTTGTCGGTTGGTCAGCAACGAAGCGTTTTGGTGGTAGTCCGATATTAGGGATCGTTATGGGATTAATGCTTGTGCATCCAGCCTTATTAAACGCGTGGGATTATGGTAAAGCAGCAACTGGTTTAGATGGACAAAAGATTGAGTACTTCGATATTTTAGGATTATTTCAAATTGAAAAGGTAGGGTATCAAGGTCAAATTCTACCCGTTTTAGTAGCAGCATTCGTACTAAGTAAAGTGGAAATCTTCTTAAAGAAACATGTACCAAATGCAATTCAATTATTAGTTGTACCAATTACAACGATTGTCGTAACAGGTGTGTTAGCATTAGGAATTATTGGTCCAGTTACACGTCATATTGGAGATTTATTAACAGTTGGATTAGTAGGTGTATATGAAACAGTACCAGTAGTTGGAGCAGTATTGTTTGGAGCATTATATGCACCGCTTGTAATTACAGGTATGCATCATATGTTTATTGCTATCGACTTACAATTAATTGCACAGCACGGTGGTACATTCATTTGGCCAATGATTGCTCTTTCTAACATTGCGCAAGGTAGTGCGGCACTTGCGATGTTCTGGATTTCTAAAAATCAAAATGATAAAAGTATGGCATCTACATCAGCAATTTCAGCATATTTCGGTATTACAGAGCCAGCTATGTTTGGTGTAAACTTACGAAATAAATTCCCGTTCTATGCAGCGATTATAGGATCGGCTGTGGCAGCGATATTCATTACGTTAAATGGTGTATTAGCACCTGCTATCGGAATTGGCGGATTACCAGCATTTATTTCTATCATTCCGAAATCGATTCCAATATTTATTGTAGGAATGATTATCGCTGTTGTAATCCCATTTACGTTAACATGGTTATTTGCAAAACGAGTAAAACAGAAGTAGGAGGAAGTTAAACATGAAGGATTGGCATAAAAGTGTAGTTTATCAAATTTATCCGAAGAGCTTTAATAGCTATTACAATAAAGAAACCGGTGATATAAAAGGGGTTACAGAGAAACTAGATTATTTAAAAGAACTCGGAGTAGATTATATTTGGTTAACACCGATATACCAATCACCACAAAATGATAATGGATACGATGTAAGTGATTACTACAGTATTGATCCATCTTACGGAACGATGGAAGAGTTTGAAGAGCTTTTAGAAGAAGCAAGGGCACGTAATATTGAAATTATGCTGGATATCGTGGTAAATCATAGTTCCACGGAGCATAAGTGGTTTAAGGAAGCGAAGGAAGATAAAAATAGTCCATATCGTAATTACTATATTTGGCGTGATGAAAAAAATAATTGGCAATCTAAGTTTGGCGGGTCTGCTTGGAAATATGATGAGAAGACAGAGCAATATTTTTTACATCTATTTGATGAGACGCAAGCGGATTTAAATTGGGAAAATGAAAAACTTCGTGAAGAAGTATATGATATGATGCGTTTTTGGCTTGATAAAGGGGTAACTGGATTCCGATTAGATGTTATTAATTTAATTTCAAAAGATCAACAGTTCTTAAATGATGATGGAAGTACGGCGACAAGCGATGGGCGTAAATATTATACAGATGGCCCGCGCGTTCATGAATATTTACAAGAGATGAGCCGAAATGTTTTTGAAGGGAAAGATGTAATTACAGTTGGAGAAATGTCATCTACGACAATTGATAATTGTATTAAATATTCAAACCCTGAGCGTAATGAATTAAGTATGACGTTTAGTTTCCATCATTTAAAAGTAGATTATCCGAATGGAGATAAGTGGACGCAAGCTGATTTTGATTTCATTAAATTAAAAGAGATTATGTCTAATTGGCAAATTGAAATGCAAAAGGGCGGAGGCTGGAATGCGTTGTTCTGGTGTAATCATGACCAACCTCGCATAGTGTCACGCTTCGGTGATGATAGAAAGTACCGAAATGAATCGGCGAAAATGTTAGCGACAGCTATGCATATGTTGCAAGGAACACCTTACATTTATCAAGGCGAAGAAATCGGTATGACGAATCCTAAATTCGAGTCCATCGAGCAATATCGCGATGTGGAATCGTTAAATATACACGATATAAAGCGAGAAGAAGGATTATCAAAAGAAGAGATTATCGGGATTTTAAAACAAAAATCTCGTGACAACTCTCGTACTCCGATGCAGTGGAATGAAGAGATGAACAGTGGTTTTACAACAAGTACACCTTGGATTTCAGTGGCTGAAAACTTTACAGAAATAAACGTAGAGAAGGCATTAGAAGATAAAGAGTCTGTATTTTATCATTATAAAAAGTTAATAGAACTTAGAAAAACGTATGATGTAATTACAGAAGGAGAATATGCTATTTTAGATGAAAATCATCTTAAGGTTTGGGCATATACACGTACTGTAAATGAAGAGGTATTACTTGTTATCAACAACTTCTATGGAGAAGAAATAACGTATTCTGCACCAGTGGATGTTCAATTGGATGGAATGAAACAAGAAATATTATTATCAAATTACAAAGATTCAAGTAAAGAGATTACCAATCTTAACTTAAGACCGTATGAGTCAATTGTATATCGTTATATGAAATAAAAAGGTTGGATGCCGGCGGGCATCCAACCTTTTTATTTTAAAACGCCGCTATATAAAATCTTTACTTCTACTTCCGGTTTAAATTTTACTTTTGCATAATCTTTATTCCAATTTTTTTTCTTCCATAAGTCAGGATGATATGCGATAAGATGTCTTCCGATACCGAAAGCATCACAATTTGCTTTTTGTAACCTGTTCGTTATTTGTTTTGCTTCTTTTGTAAGTTGTTTAGATAATTTTTCATTTAATTTTTTTCTTTCTTCCATTTTGTAAATATTATCTCTTGGAGCCTCAAGGGCTATAACTTTTAGTTGAAGCTTAATGTGAGCATATACATTTCCTTTTCTATCTGTTGTTATTTTTAAGTCTCGCTTTAACTTTCGATTACTAACTTCCATTGTTAAATAATCAGATGTCTTCTCTGATTCATCGCTAGTAAGTTTTTGGGTTATACGGGCACTTGTTCCCATTTTTCCGGTTAATAATACGAATAAAATAGATTGTTTCAAAGGTAAATGCCCAGTTAATTTATCATTGTTAAATAAAGCTAACCCGTTTGTAATTACTTCTTTTCCTTTTATTTTTATAGAAGGGAGGGTAAAGTCTTTACCGGGATCTAACATTTTTGTAGCAGCTGTTTCTAAAGTTTCTTTTGGAAATACACTCATATCTTCTAAGCTTTTCACTTTTTTCTTTAGAAAATCTCCAATTAGTAAATTTCCTACCTTCTTTTTTTCTAGTATCTCGGATGTTTCACCATCTACTGCAATAAGTTTTACTAAAGCAGTTGGGTTTGTTGGGTCCCGAAAGCTGACATCTAAATAGGGGAGTATACCTTTTTTTAGAATTTTGGTTCCTAGTAATTGAACACCATATTTAAAATAGCGAATATTCCCAGTCACATTTTTTTTTAGGGCATCGCTTGTATCCCTTATGTTATGCCCGTTTGCTGAATGTATTTCATTCTCGAATGAAGATTGCTCTCCGCTTGAACTTTTTACGAGTTCAAGCGTTTGCTGAAGTTTATTTTCTTCCGTAATATCATATCCAATGCTATAAGCTAATCTCGCTTCTCTTAATGGTTCTTGATCCCAACAGCCAGAAAGGAATGCACTAGTACATAATATAAAAAGTAATTTAACTCTTTTTTGGAACATACTGTTCTCCTTTCTTATTCCTTATTACTGAATAAAGTAGAAATAAAAGAGGGAGGACAACTATGAAAATATACGTGAACTTATCAGTAAAAGTTGCAATTACTTTTAATTCTTCAGGTGTATCTATAAATAGGGCTACACTAAAAGCAATAATACCAACGATTGGAACAGCCTTTTTATGATTAGCCAGATTGAAGATATGTCCAATTCCTATAGAAGCAGCACAGTAATAACTAGCAATAGAAGCTACAACAGTTATCATCCATATTGGGATGAATAGTAAATCGGTTCGGTCTATAATCCCAATATGTAGAGAACGCAATAAGTAAGCAACTGGCTCTGGAATAAGTTCAACTTGTTTTGGACTAAATACGATAAAGCAAATCCAAACAGTAAAAGTATAAAAAAGAGTTACAAATCCATTAGCGATAGAAATTGCTTTCAGTTTTGCCACAGAACTCCCGTTTACTTTTGGGAAAGCGATAAGAATAATCTCAAAACCATACATAGCTGTAATGGTTTCTTTTGATGCTTGAATAATATTCCACCATCCGGCTTCTGTAATTGGAAAAATGTAAGAAAAATCAGCTCGTGTAAGCCCTAGGGCAATTAAAAGAGCCATTGGTAAAATGAGAATAGAAGCCATGACGTAAAACCGTACGATGACTTTGAACGTATTATAAGCTATGTAACAACAAGCTATTGTAAATAGCATGAGGGTGGCATACCAAGGAGTTGCTTGTAATATCCAAACTTTAATGACATTACAAGCATTTAACATAACCGTCATACCGATAAGGGTAAAATAAAAAACATAAGCAAAACCTAATAGTTTTCCAAAATTATTCCCAAATAGCATACAAACACTTTCATACATATCTGCATCAGGAAATCGTTTTAAGAAAAGCCACATAAGTAAAATAATAAGTTGAATTGCAAGACCAGCGATGAGAGCAGAAATCAATCCGCCACCTTTCGCTATTGGGTGAAGACGGTTTGGTAGAGAAAGTATACCAACTCCGATTTGGCATTGAATAACGAAAAAGGTAAATTGAACCAGTGAAATTTTACTTTGCGTGTTTGTCACCGTTCTCATCCTCTCTCGTTACATGTTGTCGTTGCATTTTTTTCGGTTTTGAATCATGTGGTCGTTCCCAAAACGACCAAATTGGTAGTCGTACAAAAGAGTCTTTCATATCTTTTATCCGCATCGGAGCAACAGGAGAAAGATATGGGGTATGAAATGAATGTAACTGGCATAAATGAACGAAAGTTATAATGAGACCGAATGATATTCCTACATAGCCGAATATGGCAGCAAGGAGCATTAACGGAAAACGAAGAATCCGAACTGCGGAACTCATATCATTTGATGGAACAAGAAAAGATGAGATTGCAGTTAAAGCTACAACGATAATCATTGTATAAGAAACGAGACCGGCTTTTACAATTGCATCACCAATTACTAAACCACCTACAATACCGATTGTTTGTCCAACTCGGCTCGGCAAGCGAATACCAGCTTCCCGTAATAATTCAAAGATTAATTCCATTAAGAGAGCTTCAAAAATAGGAGGAAGTGGCACTTTTTCTAATGAAGCTTTAATCGTATAAACAAGTTCGAGCGGCAACACATCAGGATGAAAAGCAACTGTTGCGATATATATAGCGGGCAAGAGAAAGGCAATCAAGAAACTGACTAAGCGAATCATTCGGATGAAAGAACCGACAATCCAGCGGTTATTATAATCATCTGGTGATTGATAGAAAGCAAATAACGTAACAGGAACGATAAGTGCAGTTGGATCTCCATCAGATAAAATAGCAACTCGTCCTTCCATTAAATTTGCTGCGACTCTATCTGGACGCTCTGTATTTAATTGTTGCGGAAAGGGTGAGAAAGACGTATCCTCTATAAATTCTTGTATATATCCTGGAGGCATAAGTGCATCTGTCTTAATCGTTTCTAACCTTCTTTTTACTTCTGTAACTAGATCGTCATTAGCTATGTTTTGCATATAAGCAATTGCCACTTTCGTATGCATTTCTTCACCGAGTGTGAAATATTTAACGACGACATGTGGACTTTTTATGAGTTTACGAATAGAAGCTAAATTGGTTGCTAAATCTTCTACGAAACCAGTATGCGGTCCACGGACAATCCCTTCATTATCAGGTTCTGTTATATCTCTCTTTAAAGATAGAGCTGTTTCGAAAATACAAAAACTGTCGACGTGTTCATGAAAATATAAAGATTTACCTTGTAATAAAAGCTGCACACCATAATTTAAATTTGTTTCTTTTTTCATATTTAATGTGGAAAAAGCTTTATCTAAAGACAGATCCGATCGAGTTAATAATGGTTCAAGAGCTAATTGATGAATTAAATTTGGGTCTGCTAAAGATTCGATATATATAATTGTTCCTTTTCCATTTTGAAAAGGGATATCTAATTTTTTTATATCGTCCGAATGGGAAAGTTTGTTTTCAATGTAATTAATGTTCTCCGGAAGTGATGGAAACATATGCTTTTGATTTTTACTCTCTTGTTGTTCTTTAGGCTCTGTCATAATTTCCACCTCTTTTAGAATAAAGTCACTTCAGTTAATTTTTGTTGTTTGTGAGAAATTTATGCTTGGATTATTCGGGGGGGAGATTGAAAATTCTGTTTTTTATCTTCTATACTTAAAGAAAATGAAAATTAGGAGAATGGGAAGGAAGCGTATATTAGATTGGCGATATTAATATATATCTTTTGTACTATAGGAGGGTAAACCTAGCGGCACATATAATTACATCATTCGATGAATAGGAAATTTAAGAAAAGCGATTTATAATAATAGTATTGTGTCTTGCCTTTTTAGGTGCAGTACACAGCCGGTGATTGGCTAGTGGAGGTTCTTCCATTTTGCCAGTGCCGGTTTTTTATTGGATAATAGAGAAAATGAAGTTTTATAAAGAAAGAAGGGGTTGTTTTGAAGGATGTAAATTTTATTTTTATAAGAGAAAAGATTGCTAGTTCTTATCTTTATTTTATTTCTTTTCTTGGTTTGATTACTATAACTATATCTTTACTTGAAATTAAAATCCCTTCTCATTCAACAATACTAATATTGTTATTAATATTTATGGGGATTTCAGAGTATTTTCCTGTACGATTTTGGAGAGGAACGAGCTCGCTTACCTTTCCCATAATTTACGCTATGAGTTGGCAGTTTGGAATCCATATAACTATTATTGCTATTGTACTCGTAACGTTAATTATTCACCTGCATCGTCGTTCACCAATACAAAGAATGTTATTTAATAGTACTCAGCATGCGCTTAGCTTGATCTTGGCCGAATGGTTTTCAAATAAATGTATGCACTTATTAATTAACAATATAGATATGTCAGTTCTGTATGAAAATTTAATACCTTTGTTATTATTTTGCGTGTTTTTTTGTTTTTTCAACAACCGCTTTTACGATTTGTTAATGATACTCCTTCCACAGCCATATTCAATCTATCAGTGGTATAAAAAAACTGTAACGGTATTCCTTTGCGAAACTTTTGGTTTCTCTTATGCGGCCTTGATGCATGTATTAATTAGTAAATATAGTGTGGAAGTAAATGAGATTACAGTACTTTTTTTCTTTTTTCCACTTGTAGCAATTTCAGTTATTAGCTCTTTTTCTGTACGGATAAGGATGGAGAAGGAACGATTATATGAGCTGTTTCTTATTACGACAGAAATTAGTCGTGGACTAACCGGAGGGAACCTGAAACATATTAAACAAGCACTTAAAGGTTTTTTTGGCATACAAGCATATGGAATATGGACAAAAGATGATGGAAACTGGAATCTTCTATTAAAAGATGGGAAAGTCCGTCTTGATATTTCTGATCATTCGGAAAAGTTTGAGGGAATCTCTAAAAATCTTGTGTTTAATGATTGGAAAACTGGTACGGCTCCTGGAGATGAAATATTTGATAGTGTCATACGCTCCCTTGTATATTTTCCTCTTATTGTAAATGATGAACTAGTCGGAATGTTTGTTGCAGGGAAAAGTAGAACTGCGGGTTTTTTCCCGGAAGATGTACAGTCTTTAGCTACGTTTTCTAATCAATTAGCTAACGTAGTTAAAACAAGGATATTGATTTCTGAACAGGAAAAAAGAATGATTTTAGAAGAAAGAAATAGAATCGCACGCGAAATTCACGATGGTATTGCGCAAACATTGGCAGGGGTGATATATCAACTAGAATCCGCGCAGAAAAAATATCGTGATAAACCAATAGATATGCAACAAATAGTAGAGAAAAGTATAAAAGATTTAAGAGGAAGCTTAGGAGAAGTTCGCTATTCTATTTATGCTTTAAAACCATATCCGACACAACAATTAGGGCTAAAGCAGGCGATAGCAAGTAAAATAAAGTCTTTAAAACAAGAATATGAACTAGATATTACATATCATGAAAGAGGTCATGCACGTGCGCTTAGCTTTTCAAAAGAAAGAGCTATTTTTGATACATTACAAGAGAGTTTGCAAAACATTGTAAAACATGCACAAGCAGACAAGACTGATGTTTTACTTAGCTATCAAAGTGAGCACGTGCTTTTAAGGGTTAAGGATAATGGGGTTGGTTTTTCACTATTTGAGTCTATGGTTAAAACGAAGAATGAGCCACATTATGGTATATTACATATGAATGAACAAGCTGAACAATTAGGGGCTACTTTACAGATTGATAGTTCTGTAGGGAAAGGGACAGAAATTACACTATTAATTCCAGATTCACAAACAAGGGGTGCGTAAAATGATTAAAATATTAGTAGTGGATGATCATGCTTTTTTACGAGACGCAATTCGGAGCATACTAGAGGATGAATCTGATATGAACGTGGTTGGAGAAGCTAGCTCTGGGGACGGAGTATTGGAAAAAGTAGAAGAATGCAGACCAGATTGTATTTTGATGGATATTAATCTTCCTGGGAAAAATGGTATTGAAGCTACAGAGTTGGTGAAAAAAAATTATCCGAATTGCCGAGTACTTGTGTTTACAATGTATGAGCATGATGAGTATTTAATGGATGCACTCCAAGCTGGTGCTGATGGGTATTTATTGAAAGATTCATCATCGGAGCAGGTAGTAGCAGCAATTCGGATGTTATATCGAGGCGATTCAGTTATTCATCCGCGTATGACTAAAAAATTAATTACATATCATCAGCAAAAAATGAAAGTAGAATCAAATGAAAATGAACTGACGGAACGTGAAAAGGAAATTCTCTTTGAATTAGTAAAAGGACTTAGTAATAAAGAAATTGCTGAAGCTCTGTATATTAGTGATAAAACAGTTAAAATTCACATCAATAAAATTTTTAAAAAACTAAATGTGAAAAGTCGGTCGCAAGCGGTGATTTATGCTGTTCGAAATCAATTGGTTCCGTTGGATTAAATAAGAGATGTTTAAAAGAACTATCGTGTTTCTTTATTCTATATTACAAAGAATAAAGAGCAAGATAGTTCTTTTGTACTATGTAGACATAGAATCATTAGAAAAAAGATACGCCTTTCGTTTAATTTTCAGAAAAGTTAGAATGTGGAATAATAAAAATAGAATTATTGCTTAAAGCTACTAATAATTCATGTTGTAAATCATTGTAGTTGGAAACAATTTATGGGGGCTTTTATAGAAAGAAGATTAGAAGTGTGGGGATGGCGGTAGTAGTGTTGGAGATTTTGGATCCTTTTAAATAGATCCAAGGTTGATAGAATTGCCAATGCTACATAGGAGCTCAGAAGATTTATTTTAGAAAAAATAATTTTAATAATAAGGAGATGCGCTATGAAGAAGGGGAAATTCGGAAGAATACTTATCGGAACGCTAACTGTTGGTATGTTAATGTCTCAAGGAATTCCATATAACGTATTGGCAGAAGAAGTAAATACATCTACTTTAACTGGAATTGATGATGCAAGTTCTATATTGAAAGGACTTACAAAGGAACAACGTAATGCTTTAAAAACACTAGATACAAAACCTGGTTTTGTTATTTCACCAGGCATTAATACAGCAAGTCCTGATAATGTGAATGTGATTGTAGAATTTAAGCAAGCACCTAGCAAAATCGAGATGTTAAAACAAGCAGCTAAAGGGAAAAAAATAGCTCTTTCAACTGCAGAACAAAAGGTGGAAGCATCGCATAAAGGATTTAAAACTGAGCTTGAACAGCTTCAAAAAAAGAAAGATAAGGGGCCGGATTTTAAAACTGCCAAAATAACAAGAGAATATAAGAATGCTTTTAATGGTGTGGCAATGTCGTTACCTGCGAATATGATCGAAGATTTAGTTCGCACTGGTATTGTTAAGCGTGTATGGGAAGATCGTGAGGTCAAAATTGATTTACCGAAAGAAACAGCTAAGACGGCTGCCGAACCCAAAATGGCAGATAGTGTACCACAAATTGGTGTGGACAAGCTGCATGATGAAAAAATAACAGGAAAAGGAATTAAGGTAGGTGTACTGGACACAGGTATTGATTATAACCACCCTGATTTAAAAGATGCTTATAAAGGGTATCGTGCAAAGCAAGGTGAAGATGCAAACAAAATAGATCCGAACTCAATAAAAGGATGGGATTTTGTTAATAATGATGCTGATCCAATGGAGACAACGTATAAGGATTGGCAAAATTCTGGAGGATATCCTGAAATTTATGATGGAAGTGCATACTATACATCCCACGGTACTCATGTAGCTGGGACAATTGCTGCAGACAAAAAGAATAGTGTGGATTATGCAGTTACGGGAGTCGCTCCGGATGTAGATTTATATTCATATCGTGTATTAGGTCCATATGGAAGTGGACAAACAAGCGGTATTCTTGCTGCGATTGATAAAGCAGTGAAAGACGATATGGACGTTATCAATTTATCATTAGGTGCGTCTATTAATGATCCTTTATATCCTACTTCTATTGCAGTAAACAATGCGACGTTAGCTGGTGTTGTTACAGTAGTAGCGGCAGGTAATAGTGGTCCAGAAGAAGGTACCCTTGGATCACCTAGTGCAGCAGCACTTCCAATTACAGTTGGAGCAAGTGACGCTGCGATGACTATCCCGACATTTTCCGCCGATGCAGCTGATTTACATGTGAATAAAATGATGCTACTTGGAAAAAGCTTTACTGATAAGATTGAAGATTTGAAAGGTCAATCATTATCTGTTGTATATACAGGTCTTGGGAAAATAGATGATTTTAAAGGGAAAGATGTACAAGGAAAGTTAGCGCTCATCCAGCGCGGTGAGATTACATTCGATGAAAAAATTAAAAATGCTAAGGAAGCAGGTGCAAAGGCGGTAATTGTATATAACAATGTAGATGGTGAAATTACAAGTTACCTTGGGGAAAGTACTTCATCTATTCCATCGTTCCGCTTAACAAAGGCAGATGGTGAGAAATTGCAAGCAAAAGCTGTCCAAGGAGATGTCTCTTTAACATTTGGAGAACTGAGTAACACAAAAACAGAAGGAGATCACTTAGCTGATTTCAGCTCTCGCGGTCCTGCAAGTAAAACAGATGATATTAAGCCGGATATTGTAGCGCCAGGTGTTTCTATTTTCTCAACTGTTCCTGAATATATTAATGATCCAAAGGATGGAGAAAATTATCCGGTAGCGTATGGACGTATGTCAGGTACATCTATGGCAACTCCTCATACAGCGGGGGTGGCGGCACTCATTTTACAAGAACATCCAAACTATAGTCCGTTTGAAGTAAAAGAAGCGCTTATGAATACTGCAGTTGACTTAAAAGAGGCACGCTCTGTATTTGAGGTAGGATCAGGCCGAATTGATGCGTATCGTGCAGTTCATGCAGATACAGCTATCGAGGTTATCGATAAAACATCAAACGTTGTAAATGATGAAGAAGTAGAAATTGAAGAAAAAACAGGGTCTATTGCATTCGGGTATAAAAACCAATTGGGAAATGGACCTATTAAAGATAGTCGAAAAGTCTTAATTAAGAACAGCAATAAAACAGACGAGAAAGAGTTTAAATTAGAAGTAGAGTTTTCACCAACAAGTGTAGGTGTGCAAGAGGCAGCGAAGAATGGTGTGAAGCTGAACGTACAAGATTCTATTAAAGTAGCTCCTAGTACATCAGGGGAAATTAGCCCTGAAATTATCATTCCAGAAAACGCTGAATTTGGTAGATATGAGGGATATATTCATATTTCAAATAAAAAAAATGAAAAAGAAGTATATCAAGTGCCATTTGCAGTTAAATTCACAGAAAAAGGAATTGAATCTGTAGATTTGCTGAGAGATGCAATGGCAACAGATACATCTAACTTCCATCCATTTATGGAAAGGCCGAGTTCACCGCTGACATTTAAATTGAACAGTCCACTTGAAACTATCGATGCAGTGGTGAAGGATCGAAAAACAGGAAAGGCATTAGGAATTGTGGGGACAATTAATGCTAGCAGTCTAACACCAAATATTGAATATATCATGTTCGATGGTATGGGTGGCTATGTATTCCCGTTTACAGGAGATCCAAATCATCCAATTGGAGACAAGCGAGTTACGTTGCCTGATGGAGATTACCAACTTGATTTCATTGGATATGACAAAGAAGGGAAACCTTATACAAAAGGAGATAGCGTAATTATTGATAATATCAAACCTGAAATGAAATTTACCGATGTAAAACCTGGCGTTCATGAGGTAAATGAATCTATGTTCAAAGAAGAAGATGGTCAGCGTGCATTATGGGTACATGGTAACATTTATGATTCTACGATAGATGTATTAAAGGCAAAAGGCCTTCAGTATGACCAAAAAACTAATGAAATTGTATATTACCAAAACTCTGCTTTTCCGTCAGGTTGGTTGAATACAATTCAAGCCAATGGTGATTTTAAATTTGGTGTACTTCCAGAGGAAATCAATGAACCGCTTAATTTAAGGTTATTTGGATATGATCTTGCAACTGCATCAAATATGGCAAATGGATTTAAAGATTATGTCTTTGTTAAAGAGGGAACGGAATACGCTGTCCCAAGCTATGACAAGGATAAAGTTAAACTAGGAGAAAAAATTACATTAACTTTAAATCTTAATAATGTGAAACAACTTATGTCAGGTACATTTGAGATTCCTTATAGTAAACAGTTGTTTAAATTTGTAGATGTTAAACCAAACCCAGCACTTGCAGAATATGCAAAACAACATGGATTAAATATTAAATTAGAAGATCCAGTGATAAATGAAGAAGGAAACTGGGAAAACAAGGTGAAAGTTGGTGCATCTTTAGAAGGAACAGAATTTAAAGGTCTAGATGGAGACGCACCATTTGTAGATGTTACATTTGAGATGACGAGTGACGAGTATTTTAATAATTTAACAGCATTTGGAGTAGATAAATTCTCTTATACAAAAACAGGTGCATCAGAAGGCGTTGAGATTCCTGTGTTTAAAGATAAATCCTTTTCTATTATTTCGAAACATGCAATGGTTACAGGATATATTGGACCAGAAGCTTTCTTAACTGAAGAGGGGTATTTAGGTAAGAATGACTACACAAAACTAGGAGCAAAAGTGTATGCAGTTGGTAAGGATGGAAAGAAATATACAGGAACGGTTGATGATAATGGGCAATTTGAAATTCATAGTGTTCCCGTAAGTGATACAGAATATAATATTTTCGTAGAAATGCCAGGTCATTTAAATAGTAAATTAACTACAAAAATAGGGAAAATGCAGGATGGAGAATTAGTGGGACAAAACTTTAGAGCTGATATGGATGACAGCCTTGCAGGTGATGTAAACGGCGATAAAATGGTAGATATTCAAGATGCTAGAATAGCAGCTCTTTCATATGAAAAAGGAAAAGTGGCTGTAAAAGATGGAGATGTCAATCAAGATGGTGTTGTAAATGAAACAGATATTCGTTTTATTGAGAAGAATTTCTTGAAAAAGGGTCCAGATGCCAAAGAAAATCAGAAACCGAAAGAAAATGTAGGGCCAGTGACGTTAGATAAAATCTTACGTTCCATTGGATTAGAGCCAAAAAAATAAGTGGGCACAATTCTAGAGTAAACTAAGTGATAAAACAATGAGTATAGAATTAAATAGGATTTACTAACAATGGACCGGTAATGATTCGATGTAACATTACCGGCTATTCTTAAAGTGATAGTTATTTGTATACATGAAGTAAATAGTTTAACGTTGGTTAGGTTTCGTTATGGGGAATATTATTTGTTTAATTAGTATTGTTTGTGGGATGGAAATAAGGTTTGGAGTTTGAACTTTAAAAATAGGGGGACTTGTGAAATGAGTATTAAGAAAAAACTTGGTATGGGTGTTGTAACTGCAGGGCTTGGTTTATCTTTAATTGGCGGGGGGACATATGCGTATTTTAGTGATAAGGAAGTATCACAAAACACGTTTGCAGCGGGTACTTTAGATTTGAGTGTTAATCCTGAAGTTGTTATTAATGTCGACAATATTAAACCAGGTGATGAAATGGAACGCGGTTTTCAATTAGTTAACAAAGGAACTTTAGCGATAGGAGACGTGAAACTTCTTACAGATTATAGTGTAATCGATGCTAAAGGAGATAATGGAAGTGCTGATTTGGGTGATCATATCCGTGTCGATTTCTTATGGAATTTGGATAAAAATGAGGTTCCAATTTGGTCTACTACATTATCTGAATTAAAGGTAGCTACGCAAAACGGAAGTATTCCTGATCTTGTACAAAAAGGTGTTGTAGACCGAGAAGGAAATGGACTTGCTCCTGGTAATGATGATACTTTCTATGTAATGTTCACATTTGTAGATAGCAATGAAGAGCAAAATGTATTTCAAGGAGATTCATTAAAATTAAATTGGACTTTCAATTCAATGCAGACAAAAGGTGAAGAGAGATAAAGATAAATGTTATATATAAGAATAAATTGATGAAGAATTGAGAAATAAAATTTTTAATAGTGTAAGGGTTGATTTAGTGAATCAACCTTTTTTGTGTTTTGAGAGAACATTATGCTTGGATTATTTGAAAAAAAATAAGCTTGAAAGTTACGTTACGTCATCTTTTATACTTAAGGAAACAAGGAGTAGAGGGATGGTGTATATAATTTTGAAAAGTATGTGGGGATGGAAAGAAATTTTATATTTATTTGTGTTTGTATTTATTATTGTTCCAGTAACTGTTGAATCTCTTTTTTATGACTATGCTTTAAAAATAATAGGGAACTCATTATATGCTGGAGTATTAATGGGATTTATAATGGCAGTGATATTTACTACTGTAGTTTATCTTTTTTGTATAAAAAGATATAAGCTCTCGTGGAGAGATATTGGAATTCGGAAGCTTTCATGGAAAGATTTCTTATGGACATTTGGAGCGGTTATTTTCTTAATTGTAGTTAGTATTGCTGTATTAATGATAATGGAGAAAATGGGTATTTCTTTTGAAAATAGTAAAACGGAAACGGTCCAAAATGATAAATCAATATATTCATTCTGTATCGCGGTAATTGGAGCAGCAGTTATATCACCAATCTATGAAGAGATTTTGTATCGAGGGGTTTTTTATACGTTTTTTCGTGATAAATATGGTATATGGGGCGGAGTGCTTATAAGTTCCATAATATTTACCGTTGTTCATATTCCAACATATAACACATTACCAGTGAATTTTTTTAGTGGAGTAGTATTTGCGTGGTTATATGAGAAAACAAATTCTATTTTATCAGCTATGATTGCCCACGCATTATTCAATTTTATAGCAGTATTTCTCACATTTATGTCGAATTAAGAAGATATATAGGAGGGATACATATGGAAATAGCTGTAGAACGTGTTTTTACGAAAGAGATCTTAAGAAGAGCGGCAAAGGCATTTCATGTAACAGTGGAAGAGAAGCCGCTTGGAGATTTTGAAAATTATATTTTTAAGGCGAAGGGAGATAATGATGAGGACTATGTATTACGTTTAACGCATTCTTCGCATCGTTCTAAAAAAGAAGTTGAAGCTGAACTAGATTTTTTACGATATGTTGCGGAGCATGGGGCAAAGGTAGCAGGACCTCTTAACTCAACTTCTCAAAATCTTGTAGAAGAAATTGGAGCGGAAGATAGCACTTTCTTTTTTGCTTCTTTATTTACATATGCAAAAGGTGAGCAAGTAAAAGGGGAAGGATCGCCTTATTGGGGAGATGATTATTTTGAAGCATGGGGAAAAGCGATTGGACAACTGCATCGCCTAACAATGAGCTATCCTAAAACAGACTATCGTGATACGTGGGAAGAAGACGAAAGTGGGATTGTTAATGAATTAGAAGATGATCAAGTGAAAAAGATTGCAGCGGTATTAATGGATGAAATAAAGGTTCTTCCAATTGAAAGAGAAACGTTCGGCCTTATGCACGGTGATATCCATCCCGGTAATTTTCATTATGATGGTAAAGAGCTAACAATCTTTGATTTTGATGATGCGGCTTATAATTACTTTATACATGATTTAGCGATGGTTCTCTATTACTCTGTTCTATTTATACCATGGACAGCGGAAGAGAAGACAGACTTTGCTCGTAAACAGCTACAAGTGTTACGAAAAGGCTATGAGCATGAGCACAGACTGGCGGATAGTTGGTATGAATCGTTACCGTTGTTTTTACGTCTACGTGATGTTGGTTTATACGGTACACTTCAAAAGAAGTTTAAGGGGAAAGATATGCCAGATAACTTCCGAGAATTATCAGAAGAGCTATATGAAAGAATTATAAAAAGAGAAGCAATTGTGAATATATAATACATTTAATTCGAAACAAAGTATATAAAACAAATATATACTTTGTTTTTTTATACAAAAATATGTTTACTTTATTAAAATAATATTGTCCTAGATTCAGTATACACTTATAATTTTATATATATTCTGAATATTCTTTATAAAGAAGGAGGGGGAATGTTGGAAGCTTTCGTGAATTGGTTAAATAATATTGTTTGGAGTCCAGCACTTGTTTATTTATGTTTAGGAGTAGGTTTATATTTTTCCATTCGAACGAGGTTTTTACAAGTAAGGCATGTAGGAGAAATGGTGAAGCTGACATTTCAAGGTGAAAAATCAGAGGCTGGTGTTTCTTCATTTCAAGCGTTAGCGCTTTCGTTATCAGGACGCGTTGGGACGGGGAATATAGCTGGGGTAGCAACAGCGGTTGCCTTCGGTGGACCAGGAGCTGTATTTTGGATGTGGGCAGTGGCCTTTTTAGGAGCAGGATCAGCTTATATAGAATCTACATTAGCGCAAATATATAAGACGAAACATCAAGGACAGTTTCGTGGTGGACCTGCTTATTACATTGAAAAAGGTTTAGGTGTGAAATGGTATGCATTAGTATTCGTTGCAGCGACAATTCTTGCAACGGGGCTTTTACTGCCAGGTGTGCAGGCAAATAGTATTGCTGTAAGTTTAGAAACAGCTTTTGGAATTAACACTACCGTATCAGGGGCTTTATTAGTTGTTGTACTAGCTATTATCATCTTCGGTGGTGTAAAGCGAATTGTTAACGTTGCACAAGTTGTCGTACCGTTTATGGCAGTTGGTTATATTTTAGTAGCTTGCGTTATTGTTGCTATGAATATTGAAAAGTTGCCAGAAGCATTTATGCTAATTATAAGAAGTGCTTTTGCATTAGAAGCGGCTTTCGGTGGTATTATCGGTTTAGCAATTTCTTGGGGAGTAAAACGAGGTATTTATTCCAATGAAGCAGGGCAAGGAACTGGACCACATGCAGCAGCTGCTGCGGAAGTATCACATCCAGCTAAGCAAGGTTTAGTGCAAGCATTTTCCGTTTACATTGATACATTATTTGTTTGTTCAGCAACAGCATTTATGATGATTATTACAGGCATGTATAACGTATTTGATGCAAGCGGAAAAAACTTTATCGTAAATAAATTAAATGGTGCTCAGCCAGGACCGGGATATACACAGGCAGCGGTAGAATCTGTTTTCCCTGGATTTGGAAACGGTTTCGTTGCAATTTCGTTACTATTCTTTGCATTTACAACAATTATGGCATATTACTACATTGCAGAAACGAATATTGCGTACTTAAATCGTGATAAAGACCGCCCTTGGCTGTCTATGATATTAAAATTTGTATTTTTAGGAGCTGTATTCTACGGCTGTATAAAAACAGCAGCAACGGCGTGGGCGTTAGGTGACATCGGTGTAGGAATTATGGCATGGGTAAATATCATTGCGATTTTATTATTACAAAAACCTGCATTAGTCGCATTAAAGGATTATGAAAAGCAGAAAAAAGAAGGAAAAGATCCAGTATTCGATCCAGGGCCATTAGGAATTAAAAATGCTGATTTCTGGGAGCATGAATACGGAAAAGATAAGAAAGAAGAAGTATCTTAATAGAATAGAAGTGAAAAAGCAAAGGGAAAATCCCTTTGCTTTTTTTATGGACAAAATGAGGATGGAAGTTATTTTTTTTTCTATTTTTGAATATAAAAAGAATGTACATGCTTTGTTAGTGGAAGGGGGGAGTATGTTGATAGAGTTTCGTAATGTAAATAAATATTATGGAAATTTTCAAGTTTTAAAAGATATTAATGTGCAAGTGAAAAAAGGTGAGGTGGTAGTAGTTGTTGGGCCTTCAGGATCAGGAAAAAGCACGTTGCTTCGGTGTATAAATCAGCTAGAGACAATTACAGATGGAGAGTTAATTGTACAAAATACAGAGGTACACAATGTCAAAACAGATATGAATGAATTACGCCGAAATATCGGGATGGTCTTTCAACATTTTTATTTATATCCACATAAAACGGTTCTTCAAAATATTACACTAGCACCTATTAAAGTAAATAAAGTTTCAAAAGAGGAAGCTGAGCAAACAGCGATGTTTTATTTAGAGAAAGTAGGAATTCCGGAGAAGGCTAGTGTATACCCGCATCAATTATCCGGAGGACAACAGCAAAGGGTAGCGATCGCTAGGGGGCTCGCAATGCAGCCGAAAATTATGCTATTCGATGAGCCTACGTCTGCTCTTGATCCAGAGATGATCGGGGAAGTACTTGATGTTATGAAGACGCTAGCTAAAGAAGGGATGACGATGGTCGTTGTCACGCATGAAATGGGGTTCGCGCGAGAAGTAGCAGATCGGATTTTATTTATGGATGATGGCAAAATCATTGAGGATACAACACCGGCGCAATTTTTTGCAAGTCCTGAACAAGAAAGAGCGCGTCTATTTTTAAGAAGAGTGTTAAATCATTAAAGGAGGAATTTTATGCTTAAAATGAAAAAGTTGTTTACGTTAATCGTATTCTTATGTTTATTCGTACTTGTCGTGGCCGGGTGCGGAAGTAAAAAAGATGAGGCGAAAGAAACGAATACGAAGCAAGGCGGGGCTGTTGAGCAAATTAAAAAGCGCGGGAAACTAGTAGTTGGAGTGAAGAATGATACGAACTTATTTGGCTTGAAAAATCCTTCGACAGGGGAGGTAGAAGGATTTGATGTTGATATCGCAAAGGCGCTTGCGAAAAAAATTCTTGGAGATGAAAAGAAACTAGAATTAAAAGAAGTAACGTCTAAAACGCGTATTCCACTACTGAAAAATGGTGATATTGATGCAATTATCGCAACAATGACAATTACGGAGGAGCGTAAAAAAGAAGTAGATTTTTCAGATGTATATTTTAAAGCAGGGCAATCATTACTTGTGAAAAAAGGAAGCGATATTAAAAGTATTGATGATGTGAAAAAGGGTGTGAAAGTGTTAGCTGTAAAAGGTTCAACGTCTACAAATAATATTCGTCAAAAGTCACCAGAAGCGACTGTATTAGAATTTGAAAATTATAGTGAGGCATTTACGGCGTTAAAAGCAGGGAAAGGCGATGTTTTAACGACAGATAATGCAATTCTTTACGGCATGGCAAAACAAGATTCAAATTATGAAGTTGTAGGGAAAATTTTTACGGATGAACCGTACGGAATTGCAGTGCAAAAAGGTGCAGGTGATTTAACGAAAGAGATTAATAGCTTGCTAAAAGATATGAAGGCGAACGGGGAGTACGACAAATTGTATGAGAAATGGATTGGGCAAAAGCAAGAGTAGTAAAGTGATATTTTAATGAGCGGAGCTGTATTCCCATTGATAAATAGTAAGAGGATGAGGGACGCTCATCCTCTTCTTGTAAAGAAAGAGGGGAGAATATGTGCCTGATTTTTCTATATTAACGAATAACATTGATATGTATTTAGAAGGCTTTAAATATACAGTGATGTCTAGTGTAATTGCATTAATAGGAAGCTTTATTTTAGGAGTAATTTTGGCTGTAATGCGTATTTCACCTATTCGTATTTTAAATTGGATAGGGTCAGCTTTTGTGGAGTTTGTAAGAAATATTCCACTCGTATTAATTGCATTTATATTTTATTTCGCTTTACCTGTAATAGGAATTACTTTAAATGGTTTTGTAGCAGGAACAGTTACGCTTACTGTATATACGGCAGCGTTTATTGCGGAAGTCATTCGCGCTGGTATTTTATCCGTTGCAAAAGGGCAAATGGAAGCAGCACGGTCTTCAGGATTAACGTATGTACAGGGAATGTATTATGTAGTCTTACCTCAAGCGATGAAAATCGTAATCCCTCCTCTAGGAAATCAATTTCTCAATTTAGTAAAAAACTCTTCCATACTCGGAATTATCGCGGGTACTGATTTAATGTATCAAGGAGATTTAATTTCAACGAAGACTTTTGTTACGTTCGATGTGTATATATTTGTCGGGATGTTTTATTTAATATTAACAATTCCGCTCAGTATGCTAGTGCGTTATTTAGAAAAACGCTTAGCAAAGGAGGCGGTGTAAATGGATTTTAAGGGAGCAATTACAGGAGATCATATTCTGTTTTTATTAAAAGGATTACTTATAACGTTAGAGGTAGCGCTCGTAGCAATTGTACTTAGCTTTATTATTGGTAGTGTAATAGGAATATTGCGCTACATGAAAATACCTGTCGTCTCACAAATATTAGGAATTATTGTTGAAGTAATTCGAAATTTACCACTACTTTTAATTATATTTTTCACGTATTTTGCACTTCCAGAAGCAGGCTTAAAATTAGAAATTATAACAGCTGTAATTGTTGCCTTAACAATATTTGAAGCAGCAATGATATCTGAAATTGTTCGAAGTGGTTTATTATCTATTGAAAAAGGGCAGATTGAGGCTGCAAGATCTTCAGGATTAACGTATGTTCAAGCGCTTTGGCATATTATTTTACCACAAGCATTAAGAAGAATGGTCCCGCCGCTTGTTAGTCAGTTTATTTCATTGCTGAAAGATACATCATTAGCAGTTGCTATATCACTGCCAGAGCTTATGCATAATGCTCAAATTATTAGCGGACAGAATGTAAATTATATGATTCCAACGTTTATAGTAGTAGCTTGTATGTACTTTATCGTAAACTATAGTTTATCAATTTTATCGAGAAGATTAGAACTTCGTTAACCTTTACAATATATGTAAAGGTTTTTCCTTGTTTAACCTTATTTTCCTCTAATTAGAATCTAAAACTCGCGATAATTCGATTTTTTATATTATTTTATCAGAAAAGTTTTAATTTTATATAGAAATTGTAATCGCTTTCGTGTATATTTTTATTATCAGAAAATTTTAACAAGATATAGGGGTATCGGTAGGGGGAGGATTTAGATGCAGCAACCAACGAATGAGAAATTACATCGTACGATGAAGAGTAGACATTTATTTATGATCGCACTAGGTGGTGTAATCGGGACTGGTTTTTTCTTAGGTTCAGGTTACACCATTAATCAGGCTGGACCAGGGGGAGCCATCCTTTCCTATTTAGTGGGCGGATTTATTATGTATTTAACAATGCTTTGTCTTGGAGAGCTAACGGTAGCAATGCCGGTTTCAGGTTCTTTCCAAAAGTATGCGACGAAGTTTATTGGACCAGGAACGGGCTTTATGATCGGCTGGCTATATTGGCTTGGCTGGGCAGTAACGGTAGGTTTAGAATTAACGTCAATTGGTTTAATGATGAAAAGATGGTTTCCGAATGTTGATGTTTGGGTATGGTGTCTCGTATTCGGAGTTATTTTATATGCTTCAAATGCAATATCAGCGAAGAGTTATGCTGAATTAGAGTTTTGGTTCTCTAGTATTAAAGTAGTTACAATTCTTGCATTTGTTGTTCTTGGTGGTAGTGCATTATTAGGATTTATATCATATGACGGAAAAGAAGCAGCACCTCTTTTCTCTAACTTTGTAAGCGATGGCGGATTATTCCCGAATGGACTAGCTGCCGTATTACTTACAATGATTACAGTTAACTTCTCGTTCCAAGGAACAGAGTTAATCGGGATTGCAGCGGGAGAAAGTGAAAATCCAGAAAAAACAATTCCACGTGCGATCCGTAATACAGTATGGCGCATTATGTTATTCTTCATTTTAACAATGACGATTTTAGTAGGATTGATTTCTTGGAAAGAAGCAGGGGTAATTGAAAGTCCATTCGTAGTGGTATTTGATAAAATCGGTATTCCATATGCAGCTGATATTATGAACTTCGTTATTATTACAGCGTTACTATCTGTAGCGAATTCAGGATTATATGCGGCAACTCGTATATTATGGTCACTTGCAAATGAAGGAATGGCACCAACTTCTTTCAAGAAAGTAAATAAACGTGGCATTCCAATTACAGCACTAGTTGTAACGATTGCGGTAGCTGGTCTTTCTTTATTCACAAGTTTCCTTGCAGAAGATACAGTATACATGTACTTATTATCTATAGCTGGTTTATCCGCTGTTTCAAGTTGGATCATTATTGCTCTATCTCAACTTCGCTTTAGAAGTCAGTATATAAAAGGTGGAGGAAAGTTAGAGGACTTAAAGTATAGAACACCGTTATATCCAATTGTTCCTATTTTAGCTTTAATTACAAATAGTATCGTTGTTATTAGTTTAGCGTTTATTCCAGAACAAAGAATGGCGTTATACTGTGGTATTCCATTTATCATTTTCTGCTATATATATTATTATATGAGTAAGAAACGGAAGAAGCCGATGAAAGTGGAGATGGAAGCCAAGTATGAAAATAAAAATTAAGCATGATGATATAGAGGCAGATTTATCGTATGGTCCATTAGCGATTGGAAAAGAAAATGGGTATTCTCCGTTACAATTACTCGTTTCTTCTATCGCAGGATGTAGTGCAATTGTCTTTCAAACAATTTTAGAAAAGAAACGTATTATATACGATACGTTTACAATCGAAACGGAAATTGGTAGAAGTGAAGCTTTATCAAAACCAGTTGAAAGTGTTCATTTGCACTATAAAATTAAAGCGCAAAACATTACAGAAGAGCAGTTGGACAAAGCACTGCAACTTGCAGTGAAAAATTGCACGATTGTTCAATCTGTAAAAGATAGTATAAAGGTTACGGAAACAATTGAACTAATAAAGTGAAACATAAAAACGTGAGAATACGGCTCTCACGTTTTTATGTTTTTAATAAAGGGGGAAATATGATGGAATGTTTAGGGTGTAAATTAGCAAGCGGAGAGGAAAAAATATATAAAGTATATGAAGATGAGTATGTAACATGCTTTTTAGATCATGAACCTTTCTATCCAGGACATACTTTAATTGTGCCAAAGCAGCATGTTGTAGAAGTGGACGAATTAGATGATGTTATAGCGAAAGCAATTATGGATGCTTCTAAGTTGATTGCAAAAGCGATTAAATCATTATATAAACCAGACGGAATTACGATTTGTCAAAATGGTGGAGTATTTAACGAGCTAACACACTACCATATGCATGTCGTACCAAGATATAAAGGGCGCTCATTTGCTGAGTTTTATACGGTACAATCGGGAGAAAAGAAGAATTATAATTTTGAAGAGACAAAGAATTTGTTAAAAGAAGCGATAGAGCAAATACTGCTTACTAAAAAGGCGTAAGAGGAATGTTCTTAAGGGAACAGTCAGGAAAATTCTAATAAACAAAAGCTCAATTTCTCAGTTAAAATAGAGAAATTGGGCTTTTGTTTATTCTATTATTAAATTTTATATATAAAAAGATTATGCAGTGTCACAAAGTATATCGCCCATTCGTTATATAGAGTGAGAGGAGGAATTATATGAAAGTCACAAACAACGATTATGAAAAGATGGAAGGGCTATATGAGTTGTACGAACAAAAAATTTATTATGTAGCGTATTCTATTTTAAATAATATTCAGCAGGCTGAAGATGCGGTTCAAGAGACGTTTATTACACTTTATAAGAACTTGGAAAAGCTCCATAGCTTGAGCACTGAAGAGCTTAAACGTTACATTTTGAGGGTCGTGAAAAACAAGGCGATTGATAGTTACCGGAAAAATAAACGACATGAAACATTTTTAGAAGAATATGAAAGAGAATCAATAGAAGCGGTAGATGAAAATATTGAAGAGTGGGAAAAACGTAAAATGTCTGAGGTTCAAATTGATACATTGCTAACAGAATTAAGTGAATCTAACAGACAGGTGTTTAAGTATAAAGTCTTCTATAACTTAACGTATCAAGAGATTTCAAGTGTTATGGGAATAACCGAGGTTAATGTCCGCAAGCAGTTTGAACGCGCTCGAAAACGAATCCAAAATATGATAGGAGGTATACAACATGACGAATTCAAAGAACTCCAAAGAAATATATGAACTTGCTGAAAAAATTGCTTTAGATGATTTTGATAAACTCGAAGAAAGACATGAATTTTCACATACATATACGCGCAAAAGGAAATTGTTTATGGAGGAAATGAAGCTGAAAGATGGACAACCGCAGAAAAAGCGTAAAAGACATCGTATGTTAATCGCTGCTGCTTGCTTATTAATCGGCATGCCGACAACCGTTTTTGGAGCAGTGAAAGTCTATAATATGATTGTTCAAAAACAAAATTATGAAGTAAATGTTTCGGTAACAAACAAGGATTCGAAAAAGGCTGGTAAGTGGTATAAATTGAAAATCGATAAATTACCAGAAAATATGGAGGCAATTGATGACTCTGCTATGAAATATTCGTTTAAAGATAACTACGCAATGGGTGGATTTTCATTCGCACTTTGGAGAGTAGGGGAGAATTCAGATTTTCCAACTCTGTACTCGAAAAGTTATGAAGAAAAAGAGATAAATGGTAAGAAGGCAGTAATTGTCCATAGAGAAACTGGTAATAAAGATTTAATGTTTAATAGAGTGATTTTTCTCTATTTTGAGGAAGAGGGAATTATGTTACAAAGTTATATTGGAAACGATATAAACGAAGAGCAAATGATAGATGTGTTAGGGAGCATTTCACTTGAGCCCACGTCAAAAGAAAAGTCATCACATATAAGCGATTATGATAAAAAGTATTTTAGCCAAGAAGGTAAAACAACTAAGGTGATTCCTTTGAAAAAAGATAGCAAACGACTATTTCATATAGGGCAAAAGGTTCCAGTAACGATATCTATGGATCAGAGCCAAATTGAATATGTGATAGAAAAAGTTGAAACTTTTGATTCAATCAAAGATTTTAAGCAAGAAAACTTTAATGAAATGGGATTAGGAAGACTAAGCGAGAATCAAGCTTTGGATCAAGCGGGACAATTGATACCATATAGACGGGATGAATATAAAGTTGGAAATGGTAAAGATTCAATTGATACATTAGTAGAGTCAAAATTAATTCATCCTAAATTTGTCTACCTGACAACAACAGTGAAAAATATTGGTAAACAGGCGACAGAAGAAATCTATATGACTCCATCCATACAAGTGCTTAAAGGTAAAGGTAATGTATGGAATTACGCTGAAAGAGATGGAATTGCGGAAAAAAATATTATGACGGGCGAAGTCGATTATTTAGAACCTCACGGAGATGGAAAAAGCTTTTACAATATTGGTAGTATCCTACCTGGCCAAACGATGAAAGTTAATTTAGGTTATTTTGTGGATGAGGATAAACTAGATTCAATTTTCCTTGATGCTTTCCGTTACAGTGGTTTTAGTGGAACTGAGAATATGAATTCGAAAAATCGTTGGTGGTTTGACATTCGTCAATAATAAAACAATAGGAACAACGGGACGAAAAAAGCTGCTTATATTTAGCAGCTTTTTTCGTCTTCATACATATGTAAAACTTCTTTCGCGCGCATACGTAAACCATCTATCAATTCTTTCGGCTCTAAAACTCGTGCATCTTTTCCAAGTCTATAAAATAAAGGGGTAATAAAGTTAATTTCACCTTTATCAATTGTTGAATGTATATATCCTGTCCTGTCTTCGTTTCCTACCACGAATTCTTCAAGGTAAGGAGCACTTTTACATTGGCGCACGCCTTCTGCTGTTAATGAGACATGTAACTGGGTAGGAATGTGTACTACGTTAGAGCTCGAGTCGAACCATTCTTCTAAATTCATGAATGTATCTTCAGTTTCTTCTGTTGATAATATAGAAAGAATACGATCAACGCGATACAGTAATACTTTTTTTCTGCTGAAGTCATAGGATGGTAAGTACCATAGCCCATCATGAGCATATACACCGATAGGATGAACATGTTTTGTTTTTATCCCCGATTTAGATTCGTATTGAAAGTGTAAATTTTTATTTTCAATAGCCGCGGTTAGCACTTCGTTTAAAAGAGGTGTATCAATTGTTCTCTTTGGATTCCAAAAAGCAATATAAGAGCGTATTTTATCAACTTTCGCTTTCGCATCATGTTGTAGAGAGCTATACAGTTTATGCGTAACGGAATTGATTTCTGTGTTAAAAGGTAAGTCTCGATAGTAACTTAAAGATTGAAAAGCAAAAAAGATGGATACCGCTTCTTCTTCAGTAAATAAAATAGGGGGAATGACTTTATTCGTTAATACTTTATATCCTCCATTACGACCTTGTTCTGCATAAATAGGTAATCCCATATCACTTAAATCTAAAATGTATCTGTGGACAGTACGAACGGAAATATTAAATTCATCAGCTATTTCCTGAGCTGTAAATGTCTTTTTGGCAGAAGCAAATATAAGAATATCTAATAAGCGTTTAGCTTTTGACAAATGTATCACCTTTTTCTTTTTAACATGACATAAAGTGTCATGTTTTATTGTTAGTATATTGTTTACATCATATGTTATCAAGATGAGATATAAGGAGGAAAAATATGTCACGTGAAATAGTTTTATTTATTGCGGCGAGCTTAGATGGATATATTGCGAAAGAAAATGATGATTTAGAGTGGTTAATGGAAACGGAAGGAGAGGGAGATAACGGTTATACAGAAATGTACGAAACGATTGATACAATAATTATGGGAAAGAAAACGTACGATTATGTAGTAGAGCATACGGAAACATTCCCGTACTTAGATAAAACATGTTATGTTTTTTCTCGTTCAGAAAAAGGTTCAGACGGAAACGTAGAGTTTGTAAATGAAGATGTAGTGGAGTTTACAAAAAGGTTAAAAGCACAAGAAGGATCTAAAATATGGATGGTTGGTGGAGGAGAGCTACTGAGAGAATTCTTTAAGAATAATCTAATTGATGAATATGTTGTTACGATTACACCGCATATATTAGGTTCTGGAGTTCTGTTATTTCAAGACAAGAATCCAGAAATTAATTTAACTCTAACGGATACGAAACGTTTTGGGCAATTTGTAAATTTATATTATAAAGTAAAATGATAAAGAAACACGACTACCATCAGTAGTCGTGTTTTTGTATAGATGGCAATGAAATGATAAAACAAGACCCATGATCGACTTCGCTCGTTACAGTAATATTCCCGCTGTGTAGTTCTACAATTTCTTTCACGATAGATAGTCCTAAACCAGTTCCGCCTGTAGCGCGTGATCTAGCTTTATCAACTCGATAAAAGCGGTCGAAAATGTGAGGGAGGTCTTCAGGCGGAATACCTTCACCTTCATCTTCAATTGTAATGGAAATACGTTTATTTTCTTCTGTAACAGAAATGTTTATATGAGAATGTTCGTTTGAATGTCTATAAGCGTTATTTAAAATGTTCACTATAACTTGTTCAAATCGCTGTTCATCTAAGCTTACTACCAGTGTAGGAGGACAAAAGAAGGAAACTTTAATATGTCTTTCTTTATACATGGCGTTTACTTTTTCGGCTATGCGAGTAAGGAAGGTGTGTAAATGTACTTCTTTTACTTGAATAGAGAAGTTATGTTGTTCTATTTGTGCAAGTGAAAATAAATCTTGAACTAAGTTTGTAATGTAATCAGACTCATCTTTTATAATAGATAAATATCGCAAACGTTGCTCAGGAGATGTGGTTTCTTTTAAAGCAATGTCAGCATAACCTCTTACGTATGTTAACGGTGTTCGTAATTCGTGAGCAACACTTGCTAGAAATTCACTTCGCTCTGTTTTCATATAATGTAAATCATTAGCAAGCGTTTGAATAGATGATGCTAGCTCACCAATTTCATCATTTCGAGTAGTTGTTAATGAAACAGATAAGTCGCCTTTACTCATTTTTTCAGTGGCATGTTTCATGTGTAACAATGGTTTTGTTAACAACCGTGATAAGAGAAAGATGGTGATGGCTGTTAATAGAAACGTAATGACTCCGGCAATAATGAATTGTCTTGTTAGCCCGTTAACCAGTTCCTCGATTGATTCTGTTCCGAGAAACATATATACATAGCCTTCCGTTTTTCCCGCCACTATAATGGGGCTAATTGTACATATATAATTAGCTGTTTTCCAATGATTCTCTATAATTGCTCCGTCATGATCTGTCCGTGTTTGCATCTTTTCAATATGCTTTTTTATAGTAGTATTTATTTCATTAGATTTAGCTAGCACATCCTTATTGGCATTTGTAATAACGACAGTGGTTTCGGCTTCAGATTCCATTAGTGCAACATGGGAGATTGTTTGCTTATCAAAATACTTTTCAAGGACATCTCGGTGACTATTTCCACGCTTTAATAAAGCTGTCATTTCTTCATTTACTCTATTGTTGACAAGGCTATAATAAAGCAAGACAAATAGAACACTTTCGATTAAAAGTGTAACAATTAAAAAATAAAATCCGAGTTGAATAGAGATTCGCTTCATCGTTTTGCTCCTTAATCTACAGTATCAATCCATCGATAGCCGACTCCGTAAACAGTTTTTAAATGGTGATCAATAGGGAAATTTACTTTTCGTAATTTATCACGCAAATTACGAATATGTGAATCGACTGTTCTATCTTCTGTATTTGTATTTAATCCCCAAATTCGTTCAATGAGCTGATCGCGGCTTAACACGTAGTTCACATGACGTAAAAATAATCCGAGTAAAGAGAATTCGATTGGAGTGAGAAGAAGTTCTTCATTATAGACAGAAACGAAATGCTTTGCCTCATCCCATAAAATGCCGTGATATTGGATTTGAGCGTGTTGATTCGTTCGCCTTAAAACAGCTTCAATTCTTGCGAAAAGCTCTTCTTCATGGAAAGGTTTCGTTACATAATCATCCGCTCCAAGTTTTAACCCTTGGATGACATCTACCGTTTGATCACGAGCCGTTACCATAATGATGGGAACGTTACTAAAGGATCGAATTCTTTTGCACGTTTCCCACCCATCCATCTTTGGCATCATAATATCGAGTAAAACAAATTTGAAGTTTCGATTTTCTATATGTGAAATAGCTTCTTCCCCGGATACTGCACATACGCAGTTGTATCCGATTGGAGTAAGATAAAGCGTTAATAATTCAAGCATTCTCGGCTCATCATCTACGAGTAGTATATCGACCATAGAGTACCTCCGCATTTGTAGTTATTAATTAAATTGTAAGTCAAAATCATGAAGAAATGGTGCAGATTATCATGCATCTGCATAATTTCTTCAGAATTGCTTGTTATTGTAAAGTTGAAATTTCATTTTAGGTAATCATATTGGCTCGAAAACGATTCATACGGAGGCGGTATAGTGAAAAAGATGACCCGAATCTTTGGGATAACAATAATTGCGGCGGCTGGTCTTGCGGCGTGTGGGCAGACGAACACAGATCATAAAAATCATGAATCTACAAAAGAGAAGAAAACAGAGCAAAAGGAAATGAAAATGAATCAGGAGGTAACTGCGCCGAAAGAAATGAACGAAGGTGCATCGAATGATTTATTAACGACAAGTTTAAAAAATGTAACGAGATTAAACACAAACGATCCACTGCAAATGGCAGTAGTAACTTCGCAAACGATATGGCCAGCAACGCATAAAGAGAATCAGCCAGGCGCTATTATTTTAGTACCAGTAAACGAGTGGCAATTAGGTATTGCGAGTGCGGATCTTATTCATCATCCGAATAACGGGCCGATTTTATTTATAGAAAAAGAAAAGGTACCCGAAATGACGTTAAAAGAAATAAAACGATTAAATCCGCTCGGAACGAAAGATGGAACACAAATTATGGTGATGGGGGATGTAGGTGCATTTATCCTTGAGCAATTAAAAGATTATAAAGTAAAGCAAATAAAAGCAACGGATCCAGCTACATTTGCTAAAGATGTGGATAAAGAATATGCCGATATAACAGGTAGCTATCCAAATAGTGTTATTATCGGTTCGTCTGAAGAAGAAGGGCGTTTATATACAACACCAGCTGTAAATTGGATTTCTCATATGCCAGAACCGCTTTTATATACAGAAAAAGATAAAGTGCCAGAAGCGACGATAGAGGCATTAAAGATGAGAAAAGATAAAGCGAATATATATGTATTAGGACCAGAAAAAATCATTTCAAAAGCAGTAGAAAAAGAGTTAAGTAAATACGGAAAAATAACGCGTATTAGTGGAGAGACTCCAACAGAAAATTCGGTTGCATTTGCGAAGTTTAAAGATGAAAAAACGAAATTTGGATGGGGGTTTACAAAACCAGGTCACGGTTTATCATTTGTTTCAAGCAAAACACCAGACTTAGCAGTTGCAGGGGCACCATTTTCACATATGGGTAAACACGCACCTGTTGTATTGTTAGAAGAAGGGAAAGCTTCACAGCCAGTGTATGAATTCCTTGCTAGTATTCAGCCGAAGTTTAAAGATGACCCAACACTTGGACCGTATAACCACGGCTTCTTATTAGGAAGTACGAGTGATATTTCATTTGAAACACAAGGTATACTGGATGAAAGGTTAGAGATTGTTCAGGAAAGTGGTCAAGGGCACGGTGGACATTAATGAAATGAGAAAAGACGCTATGAAGGTAGCGTCTTTTTTTAGGAAACTTTTACATAGCGCAAAATCCTCTACTCGTTATATAATAGCCTTCGTGCAGTCGGCCTAGGTTTTCTTATGGAGAAAATCAAATGATAAAAGAGTAGAGGAGTGGTATTTTGTTTCAAACGATAAAAAATGACTGGTTCTCCAATGTGAAAGGGGATGTGCTGTCAGGAATTGTTGTTGCTTTAGCGTTAATTCCTGAAGCGATTGCTTTCTCAGTTATTGCAGGCGTGGATCCGACCGTTGGGTTATACGCAGCCTTTTGTATTGCAGTTACCATTTCATTTGTTGGCGGACGAACTGGGATGATTTCAGCTGCAACAGGTGCAATGGCATTATTAATGGTCACGCTCGTGAAAGATCACGGTTTGCAATACTTATTTGCTACAACAATATTAACCGGTATTGTCCAAATTATTTTTGGCGTGTTCAAACTGAGCTCATTTATGAAGTTTGTACCTAAATCTGTTATGAGTGGTTTTTTAAATTCACTTGGAATTTTAGTTTTTACAGCGCAATTACCACATTTTAAACATGCAACTTGGCAAATGTATGCACTTGTCGCATTAGGACTTGTAATTATATATGTATTTCCACGTATTACGACGGCTGTACCGTCTACACTTATTTCTATTATTATTGTGACAAGTATTGCACTTATGAGCGGATTGCAGTTAAAAACAGTAGGAGATATGGGAAGCTTGCCGAAAGAATTACCGTTCTTTAGCATTCCTGACGTACCTTTTACACTTGAGACGTTAGGGATTATTTTACCGTACGCAGTTATGCTTGCAATTATCGGTTTACTAGAGTCATTATTAACAGCTTCAGTTTTAGATGATATGACGCATACGGAAAGTAATAAACATAAAGAAGCACGTGGGCAAGGTATTGCAAATATTGTGGCTGGTTTCTTCGGAGGAATGGCAGGGTGTGCAATGATTGGACAATCTGTTATTAATATTAAATCAGGTGGACGAGGTCGTTTATCCACATTTGTAGCGGGCGGATTTTTAATCGTATTACTATTTGTTTTAGGTGACTATGTCGTTCATATTCCAATGGCAGCTTTAGTTGCAGTAATGATTATGGTTTCAATCGGAACATTTGATTGGAACTCTGTAACAACGATTCATAAAGTACCAAAAGGAAATGCGTTTGTTATGATCGTAACAGTTTTGATTGTCTTAATTACACATAATTTAGCATTAGGTGTAATTATTGGAACAGTAATTAGTGCGGTTTTATTTGCATTCAATATGGCAAAGATTCACGTGAAACATTTATATATTGAAAATAAGAAAATATACGAAATTCATGGTCAACTTTTCTTTGCATCTACAGCAGACTTTATAAATAATTTTTCATTCAATGAAGATGTGGAAGAAATTGAGTTGAACTTTACTTATGCGCATATATGGGATGATTCAGCAGTAGCTGCAATTGATAAAGTTATCATGAAGTATGAACAAAGTGGCGTGAAAGTAAGTATAACGGGATTAAATGAACGAAGCTCGAAGATTATTTCAAATTTAGCTACTTATAATAAAAGAATTGCTAGTTAGAAGCCTCCTTTTTAGGGGGCTTTATTATATAATACGGGTAGGATAACGAAAAGGGGATTCAGCATATGTACAAACAAATTATATTAGCATGTGACGGTTCTGAACATGCACTTCGAGCAGCGGAACATGCAACATATATTGCGAAATGTAGCGAAGAAACAAATGTTGAAGTTGTGTACGTAGTAGATAATAGAACGGCAAAATCAGATATTATACAAGGTCAAACAGATCTAGAAACAATATCGGCTAGTCGAAAAGATAAATTAAAAGAGATTGAAGGTTTATTAAAGAAAGAGAACATTTCTTATAAAATTACGATATTACATGGCGATCCAGGAGATACGATTGTTCAATATGTAAATACAGGAGACATAGATCTTGTTATCGCTGGAAGTAGAGGATTAAATACACTGCAAGAGATGGTGCTTGGTAGTGTAAGTCATAAAATAGCAAAACGAGTGAAATGCCCGGTGATGATTATTAAATAAATTGAGTGAGATACTCTGTAGTGTAAGCAGGACTTTGATATAATTCAAGGTCCTTTTTGGCGTATAAAAGGGGAAGGTATGGACATACTAGATACATAAGTTTTAGAAAATGTTAACTTACAAATTTGTAAGTTTGTTGTCAGAAAAATCGATGTTATGAAATTTTTCCCATTGGTAAAATAAGAGTATCAAAGGGGAGATAGGGAGGATGGAAGTAATGAAATCATTGCAAAATTTATCATATAGTCAAGGGGTAAGCTTAATTTGTTTAGGCGGATTTGCTGCATCTGTTACGTTAGCTATTTTAATAAAGATGGTTCATCAAATCTTTTAATTTTAGAGTAGGGAAGGAATTGGTTGTTATTAATAGCAAGAGAAGTATTATAAATAGAAAATAGCTCCTAGCATGTATCTTAGTGCTAGGAGCTATTTTCTTATTTCTCTGTTTCTGCTTTATCGCTTGTTACGCTAACTTTACCCCACTTGTATTGATCTTCTGGTGTATATTTATAATCTTTTACGCGATTATTTACACCTTTTAAGTCAAATTTATAATGAAGTGGAATTAATGGTACTTCGTCATGAACTAATTTTTGCCATTTATCGTAGACATCTTTACGGTACTTTTCATCAGCAGCTTCTGGAGAAATACCTTGTTTTAATAATTCTGTGTTTTTGTCAGTAGCCCAACGTGGGTAATTGAACGCTGCATCTTTAGCCCAAATACCAGAAGGATCTGGGTCAGATCCAGTTCCCCAAGCTGCCGCGAAAAGATCAACTTTTGGATCATCTTTTTTAATCATATCGTAGAATGAGTTAAATTCATGTAAGCGACCATCAAGAAGCTCTACTTTTAGGCCGATGTCTTTCCAAGATTGAATAAAGAATTTTGCAAGTGGTTCACTTACATCGCTACCACTCATTGATAAGAAATTAGCTTTAAATTCTTTACCATTCGGATCTTCACGGAATCCATCTCCGTTCGTATCTTTATAGCCAGCTTCATCTAATAATTTTTTAGCTTTCTCTATATCTTTATCATAGGCACCAGCTTTATTGTTATGATATTTTGGTAGAGATGGTGGAATTGGTGAGTTAGCCGGATAACGTAGGCCGTGATATAATTTTTCACCAATTTCTTTTCGATCGATAGCATACGCCATTGCTTGACGTACACGAACATCTTTAAATTTCTCCTTATCCATCACTACTTCTTCTTTTTCTTTATCCATATGGCCTAATTTAAAACCGATATAGCTATAGTATAAATCAGTTTTACCGACTAATTGTGCATTTTTTAATTTACTTACATTTGGATACTGATCTGCACTTACTTCAGCAATGTCAATATCACCATTTTTTAAGGACGCGTTAACAACGGAAGGGTTAACAACTTTTAAAACCATACTTTTTAGTTTTGGTTTTCCGCCATAATAATCATCAAAACGTTCAAATTCAACGGCTTCACCTGGCGTAATTTTCTTCACTTTAAAAGGCCCGAAACCAATTGGGTTTTTACGAATTTTATCAGATTCTGCTAATTTATCGATTGGTACATCTCCTAAGTATTTCTTATGAAGAGGATATGTCCAAAGTCCAGTTTTCACTGAAGGATTCGGTTCTTTAAATGTAATCGAAATTGTTTTTGGATCCGTTACCTTTATACCCGAAATTTTTTCGGCTTTTCCATTATGGTAATCTTCCATACCTTCAATCATTTGCATTTGAGTGTCATAGCGAGAACCAGCATATTGTTTGCTACCAATTACTAGATAAGAGTATTCTAAATCCTCAGCGGTAACAGGGTTTCCATCATGCCATTTTACATTATCTTTGATTTTTAATGTAATTGTCTTTTTATCTTTAGAAATTTCATATGTAGCAGCGCCATCATTCGTGTATTCCCAGTTTTCGTCATTTGATAATAAAGATTCATCGAAAATTGTAATGACTTGGTTATCAGGATCTCCTTCATATACAGCGAAGTTCAAAAGTCCTTCAAATGGTGTGTTAGAAACAAGACCATATGTTAATGAACCATCTTTAATTTCCTTTTTATCATTTTTAACAGATGCACTAAATTTATTTGTATCTACTTTTTTTGTGCTGCTCGTTTTTTCACTACCACCACTGCCCCCACATGCTGAAAGTAGCAATGTTGAAACGGCAAGTGTACTTAATACTTTGAAAAATTTTGGCTTATTTGTCATTTCTTCCACCCCTTATCCTTTTCTTTGTCTTGCGTCGGCCGAGCGGCGTAGCGCTTGACCAATAAAATTTATACACAGCATCAATGTTAAAATCATGACTGATGCGGGTAACCAAATCCACCATTTTTCTTGTAATACATCTGGATTTCTAGCATAACTAACAAGTGTACCAAGGCTTGGTGTACTTTCTGGTAGACCAAATCCTAAGAAAGTTAGACCAGATTCAATACCGATGTTTCCAGCAAGATTTAATGTAACGCTAACAATGATAATTGAACTTAAGTTAGGTAGTACTTGGAAAAGAATGATTTTCCAGTTTGGTGTTCCTAAAGTTTTAGATGCAGAGACATAATCTAGTTCTTTTTCAGTTAATACTTTTGAGCGAATTAATCTGGCCTTTCCTGTCCATAAGAACACGCTCATAATTAAAATGAAAGTAAAAATATTGAATGTAGGGACAAGTGTAATAAATACAATTACAAGCATTAAAAATGGTAAAACCATAACAAAGTCGATAATGCGCATAATGATATTATCAATAGCTCCTCCAAAATACCCGGCAATTAATCCAATTGAAAGACCAATTAAACAAGAAAGAATAGTAATTGCTAATCCAATTGTAAAAGAGTTCCGTGTACCAATAATAAGTTGGCCGAAAATATCGCGTCCTCCATAATCTGTTCCTAACCAATGTTCAGCAGAGGGGGGAGCATAAATAGCGAATAAATCAACTCGTACAATATCTTCTTGTTTCATAATAAAAGATGTTGCGTAGACTGCTAGTAATAAGATTGCTAGGAAAATAAGTGAAAACATTGCTAATTTATCTTTACGAAGTTCTCGCCACATAATAGAGAAACCAGAAGGGCTTTTTTCGTAATGAATAACTTCAGTTTGTTTTTCAGGGTTTGCTAACATAACGTCATCTCCTTTCTTTAATCAATACGAATACGTGGATCGACGATGCTTAGAATAATATCTGAAAGGAGAGTTCCAAGTAACGTTGCAAATCCAGTAAACATAACGAGTGCAGTTATTACACTAAAATCACGTTGAGAGATAGATTGTATAAATAGTTGTCCAATTCCTGGATAGCTAAAAATACTTTCTAAAAAGATGGCACCGCCAACTAATCCTGTAATTTCATAGCCTAAGAAGGCTGCAATTGGTAAGAATGAATTTCGTAAAATATGTCTAGAATAGATTTTTGATTCTGGAACACCTTTTGCTCTTACTGTACGAACAAAATCTTTATGTTTCGTATCAATAATTTCGCTTCGTAAATATTGAACAGTACCAACTGTTGCGATTAATGCCCCGGATAAAGCTGGTAGTAGCATGTGATTCAATTTGCTTAAATAGTAAGCAAATGTACCTGTTGCAACTTGAGGATCTACGCTACCGCCGGTTGGGAATATTGCAAACTTAAATCCGAATAGGAAGAGCATAACTAGTGCAAATATAAATAGTGGTGTAGCAAAACCTAGATAGTTGTAAAGGGTAATGAGTCGATCAGCCCATGTATCATTCCAACGCCCACTTATAACTCCCAGTGGTATGGCAATTAAATAAGTAAGAATAAGAATGACAAGTGCTAAAGATACTGTATTTCCAAGTCGTTCTCCAATTAAATCGGTTACTTTCATTTTATGTGCATAGGAAATACCAAAGTCACCTTGGGCTGCATTTTTAATCCAGCGAACATATTGTGTTGGAACTGGGTCATTTAATCCAAGCTTTTCACGTTGTTCTTCAATCACTTTTGGATCCGCTTTTGGATTCATTGCTTTGCCAGTTAAGGCATCGCCTGGCATTGCCTTAGCTAGTAGAAAGACAAGTACACTTAACACGAATAATTGCGGGATCATCACTAAAAATCTCCGTAATATAAACTTCCACATGTTTTATCACTCCCTTATGGTAATGCCACCCGGTGCGTTGGCGAGATTGCTTTTAAGTCATAAGCACGACCGTTTTCATTGAAATAATTTTCGTATGATTTCTCGTATTCAGAGCTTACTTGTTGACGGAGCTTACGCTGTCTCTCTCTGTTTTCAGGACGAATATCAGGAATTGCTGATATTAGGCGCTTCGTATAAATATGTTGCGGATTACTATAAATTTCTGCACTAGTTGCTTCTTCGACGATGCGTCCGCGATACATAACACCGATACGGTCACACATATGACGAATTACACCTAAATCATGACTAATGAATAAGTATGTTAGTCCGAGCTCAGCTTGTAAATCTTGCAAGAAGTTTAATACTTGTGCTTGTACAGAGACATCAAGCGCAGATACTGGCTCATCAGCAATAATAAGCTTAGGTTTTAATGTAAGAGCGCGTGCAATACCAATCCGCTGCCTTTGCCCGCCGGAAAATTCATGTGGATATTTATAAATTGACTCTGGATTTAGACCAACTTTATCAAGATATTCTTGAACCGCTCTACGTTCTTCATCAGGTGAGAGCTTCTCAAAATTTCGAAGAGGCTCAGCAATAATGTCGAGAACACGTTTCTTCGGATTTAATGATGAATAAGGATCTTGGAAAATCATTTGAATATCTTTTCGTTGTTCACGTAGTTCAGAGCGACTTAATTTTGTTAAATCTCTATTATTAAAATGAATGCTACCCTCTGTTGCTTTCGTTAAATGCATAATTGCTTTACCCGTTGTTGATTTGCCACTTCCTGATTCACCAACGATCCCATATGTTTCACCCGGTTGTAATTCAAAACTTACACCATCGACAGCACGCACGTAATCTAATGTGCGGCCGAAGAAGCCACCTTTAATTGGAAAATGTACTTTTAAATCTTCTACTTTAAGCAGTGCCATGAGTTACGTCATCTCCTTTCTTATCTTGGAAGTTGAAATGCTTGTAGCAAGTACAACGTACCCAATGGTCTGGTTTTACTTCATGTAAAATTGGATTTTCCTCGTGTTGATCAGGTCTAATCCATGGAATTCGAGCTTGGAAGCGACAACCTGTGCGAGGAAGCTTCGCTAACGAAGGAACCACCCCTTGAATTACATGCAATTTTTCTTTTTCACCATACGCAGATGGAATGGAGTTTAATAGAGAACGAGTATATGGGTGAAGAGGATTGTTAAAAATCTCTTCAACTTTTCCTGTCTCTACAACTTGTCCAGCGTACATAACGACGATACGATCGGCTGTTTCTGCGACAACACTTAAATCATGAGTAATTAAAATGATGCCCATTTTCGTTTGTTCTTGAATAGATTTTAGTAAGTCTAAAATTTGTGCTTGGATGGTTACGTCAAGAGCCGTTGTTGGCTCATCCGCAATAATGAGTGCTGGGTTACAAGCAATTGCAATTGCGATAACAATTCTTTGTCTCATTCCGCCAGATAATTCGTGTGGGTATTGTTTATATGTAAGTTCTGGTTTTGGAATACCAACTTGATGAAGTAGTTCTAAGGTGCGTTCTTTTTTTTCAACTTTTGAAAGGCTTGTGTGGTAGTCTAAGTTTTCTTCGATTTGTTTTCCAACTGTCATGAGAGGATCGAGTGCTGTAAGAGGTTCTTGGAAAATCATACCGATGTTTGATCCGCGTACTTTATTCATCTCTGCGGCTGACATAGTTAGTAAATCCTTATCTCTATAGTTAAGCTGCCCTTGTAATTTTGTATTTGCTTCATTATGCAATCGCATAATAGAAAGGGCAAGTGCACTTTTTCCGCAACCTGATTCACCAACTATCGCGACAATTTCATTTTCATGGACAGTTAACGAAACATCATCTACTGCTGCATGATAGTGATCTTGTATGCGAAAGGAAGTCTGTAAGTTTTCAATGCGAAGAAGTGGATTCTTCATGGCTATCCCTCCATCTTTTCAGAAAAGACTAAATATTTTGTATGTTGTTGTTATTTTAATATAAATTGACAATGTTTGACAAGCATAAGTTGAGAAAATATTCAAAAATCTTTTTATACAAAAATTGAATGCAGTTGTATTAGTAGTTGAAGTGTTTTGAAAACGCTAACATATATGTGAGAGGAAAATAAATCTTTTGTAAGAAAAAAGATTTATATGTAGAAAAAAGAGAGGTGTTCTGGAAAGAACAGTCTCTCTTTTTTTGATAAGAATAATATTAGTACTTAAGCTTGTTTTGGTTTTGCAGATCCTGTTTTTAAAGTAAGAGCAAGGAAGAACATTGCAAGTACACAAGATACAAGTAACAAGATGAATCCGCCATCCCATCCGAATGCATCGACGATAAAGCCCATAGCTGCGCTAGCAAAAGTAGCTCCACCTAGGTAACCGAAGAACCCAGTTAAACCAGCTGCAGTTCCAGCAGCTTTTTTTGGTGCTAAGTCTAGTGCGTGTAGGCCGATTAACATAACAGGTCCATAAATTAAAAATCCAATTGCGACAAGTGCAATACTATCAACCATTGGATTACCAGGAGGATTTAGCCAGTAAACAAGAACGGCGATAAATACACCAACCATAAATAAAATACCAGCAGGTGCGCGGCGCCCTTTAAACAGTTTATCACTCATCCATCCGCAAAGAAGTGTACCTGGAATACCAGCCCATTCGTATAGAGCATAAGCTGTGCGAGAGCTACTATGAGTAAAACTTTTTTCTTCTACTAAATAAGTAGGAGCCCAGTCTACAACGCCGTAACGTACGAAATAAACGAAAACGTTCGCAATAGCGATGTACCATAAAAATTTATTGTTTAGTACGTATGTAAATAAAATTTCTTTTACTGAAAGTTCGCGTTCTCGATCTTTTACTTTTTCATCTGCTGGATATTCTCCAGTATGTTCTTCAATAGAAGGTAATCCACAAGATTGAGGTGTATCTCTCATCGTAATTAATACATAAATACCAACTAAAATTGAAAGAATACCTGGGAAGTAAAAAATACTATGCCAGTCATTTGCAAAGAAATATAACCCTAATGTTACAAGAGAAGGCATAAGTGCGCCACCGACATTATGAGCGACGTTCCAAATAGACATTTTTGTACCACGTTCACTAATAGAGAACCAGTGAACCATCGTACGACCACAAGGAGGCCAGCCCATACCTTGTACCCATCCATTTAAAAACTGAAGGACAAACATAAGTATAATGCTCGTTGTAATGAAAGAAAATGAGCCGAAAATAATATTAATGATACCTGATAAAAATAGCCCAGCTGCTAAAAAATAGCGAGGATTACAACGGTCGGATACGATACCCATAAGAAATTTACTT
This sequence comes from Bacillus sp. BPN334, assembly GCF_008368885.1. Classification (NCBI taxonomy): domain Bacteria; kingdom Bacillati; phylum Bacillota; class Bacilli; order Caryophanales; family Bacillaceae; genus Bacillus; species Bacillus sp. BPN334. Next base: position 149,494 of record NZ_QOZW01000018.1, read on the forward strand.
AATCCGTAAGCGATAGATACTGCTGAAAGGATAACCCCAAGTTCCCCTTTACTAAAGCCTTGTTCAATTAAGTATGGCATTGCTAGTGAAAAGTTTTTTCGAACAAAGTAGTAACCTGCATAGCCGATGAAGATACCTAAGAATACTTGTAAACGTAATTTACGGTATTCGCTATCAACGCGATCAGCTGGTAAGCGTTCCGCGTGGGGCGCAGGTTTAAATAATTGTGTAAAAAACATAAAATGAAAATCCTCCCCTAATGAATTCGAAATGTTGTAAGTCAGAGAGAATATAAAAAGGCCATGAAATATAAAAAAGTTTCCTTTTTTATGATTCATAGCCGTATACTCCGATTCTCCGTGACTGTCAATATTAACTTCGTCGAAAATTATACAACTTTGTGACAAAAATGTAAACGTTTTTATAAATAAAAAGTGTTGACGGATTTTGTTTGTGGGATTAATATTTAAATACGTTAAATATTTTATTGCTTAAATAAGAGGTGGATAACATGCCAAATGATATGACGCATATCGATAAAATTCAAGCTCTTGCCTTTTCGATTGGAAAGAAAATGCAGACGGAGTTATTAGAACAAATGCAAGCAACAGGACTTACACCACCGCAGTTTTATATTTTAAAGATTTTGGATCATTACGGTGCTTCAAGAGCGACAAAATTAGCAAAAAAGATGTATGTAAAGCCTAGTGCAATTACAGTGATGATTGATCGCCTAATTGACCAAGAGCTTGTAGAACGCTATCACGACAAAGATGACCGTCGTGTTGTCATCATTGAGTTAACAAAAAAGGGGAAAGCTAGAGTAGAAGAGGCAATGACCGCTCGTAATGAGCATATTGCAAAATATTTCTCACATTTAGAATTACAAGAAAGAGAAGATTTGTTACGCCTCTTTGAGAAGTTAGAAACAATTATTTGCGGGACACAAGAGAAAAAAGAGAATAACTAAGAGGAATTGAGGAGATTACATGGAGCAACAAGAAAACATAAATAGAAAGTTGCTGTTAATCGGTTTAATAATCGCGATGCTATTTGCTGCATTAGATGGAACAATCGTTGGTACAGCAATGCCGCGTATCGTCGGTGAACTAGGCGGATTAAGCTTAATGACGTGGTTAACAACAGCTTATATGTTAACATCAACGACAGTTGTACCAATTGCAGGTAAATTAGCGGATTTACTTGGCCGTCGTAACGTATATATTACGGGACTAGTTATCTTTATGGTTGGTTCGGCGTTATGTGGTATGGCAAATGGTATGACAGAATTAATTATTTTCCGTGGTATTCAAGGTCTTGGTGGCGGTATTATGATGCCAATGGCTATGATTATTATCGGAGATATGTTTACGGGAAAAGAACGTGCGAAATGGCAAGGTATTTTTGGTGCGTTATACGGTCTTGCTTCTGTAATTGGACCACAAGTGGGTGGCTGGATTGTAGACGCAGTGAACTGGAGATGGGTATTCTACATTAACTTACCAGTTGGTATTTTAGCAACAATCTTTATTGCAATGGGATTAAAGTCACATAAACAAACAGGACCGATCAAAATTGATATCGCTGGAATCTTTACGATGATTCTCGGTGTTGTAAGTTTATTACTTGCATTAACGTTTGGCGGAAAAGATTATCCGTGGGATTCTTGGCAAATTATCGGTTTATTTGCATTAGCTCTAATTGGTATTGTTAGCTTTGTTATCGTTGAAACGAAAGCAGAAGAACCAATTTTACCGATGCATTTCTTTAAAAATCGCACGTTTACAATACTGAATGCGATTGGTTTCTTTATGAGTATCGGAATGTTCGGTGCGATTATGTTTGTACCATTCTTCATGCAAGGAATTGTAGGAGTAAGTGCTGCTGAATCAGGAACAATTATGACACCAATGATGATTACAATGATTGTTATGAGTATTATCGGTGGTCAACTTGTATTAAAAGTTGGTGTGAAACCACAAATTATTACAGGGATGCTTATTATGGCTGGTGGTTTCTGGTTATTAACAACGATGGATATGCACACGACTAAACTTACTGCTACTTTTTATATGAGTATTATCGGTTTAGGAATGGGTCTTGTTATGCCGACATTAACATTAGCGTTACAAGAAAGTTTCCCGAAAAAAGATCTTGGAGTCGTAACATCATCAAGTCAGTTCTTCCGTCAAATCGGTGGAACATTTGGTATTACAATTTTAGGGTCAATTATGAACAACACTTCAGGTACAACATTAACAAATAAATTAGTACCTGTATTAGATACGTTCCCGAAAGAAGCGGGACAAATGGTAACGAAATTTAAAGATATGATTCATACAGACCCGCAAGGTTTATATTCGATGCTATTTAGTCCAGAGGCATTAAAACAAATGCCAGAAGCATTCGCTAACAGCATTGTACCGATTTTGAAAAACTCTTTAGTAGACTCACTTCATACTGTATTCCTAACAGGATTAGTATTTATCGTAGTAGGTGCTATCTTTACGATTTTCTTACAGAAGATTAAACTGTCAGATCGTAAAAAAGACGCTGAAGAGCCAGCTGCAGAGGACAAAGAACAAACTGTATCGTATTCGTAATGAAAAAGCATCGCCTTATGGCGGTGCTTTTTTGAGTATAACCTTAAAAGCTTTTTCGTGAGAAATGATTGACGTATTTCTAGAAATACGTTATATTATTTTCTGTAAACGGTTACATGAAATGGAGAGGGAAGAGAATGAGTACGATTAAAGACGTTGCAAAATTAGCGGGAGTATCTGTTGCGACCGTTTCCAGAGTGTTAAATAAAAATGGATATGTTCATGAAGATACATTAAAGAAAGTAGAGCGAGCAATTGAGATGCTAGATTATAAACCTAGTACAGTAGCGCGTTCACTGTATAACAAAAAATCTCGTTTAATTGGCTTAGTTGTTCCAAATATCGTGAATCCGTTCTTTCCAGAAGTTGCACGTGCCGTAGAAGATGTAGCGCATAAGCAAGGATACACAGTTGTCCTTTGTAACTCTGATGAGAGCTTAGAGAAAGAAAAGCAATATATTGATGTACTTAGGCAAAATAATGTGGATGGATTTATTGTAGCAACAAATCCACAAAATAGTGTTAATTACATGAAGTTGTCTGTTCCAGTTGTTGCAATTGACCGTATGTTTAATGAGCGTATTCCTACTGTATATGCAGATAACTATGCAGGGAGTCAGGCAGCGACAAAGTTATTAATAGATAAAGGCTGTAAACATATTGCTCATATTCGCGGACCGCGTGACGTAAGCACGGCTAATGAGCGTTTTGAAGGTTTTGTAGACGTTATTACGCAAAATAATCTTTCTTATATGATTGCAGAGAGTACATTTGATCCAGCTAATAGTGAGCGTGTAGCGGTGGAATTATTAGAAGAATACCCACATATTGATGGAATTGTTGCTGGAAATGATTTAATTGCAATAGGTATTGTAAAGGCTGCACTTCAAAAGGGGATTTCTATTCCGGATAATTTACAAATTATCGGATTCGATGGAATTTCTTTAACAGAAATGATGTATCCATCTATTACAACTGTTGCACAGCCAATTTATGAAATGGGGAAAATTGCAACAGAGCTGTTGTTAGAGCAGATGGAAGGAAACGTATTAGAAGAGAAACACTATCGTTTACCGATTGAAATTATAGAACGAAATACAACGAAGTAAGGAGATGAAACAGATGCCAAATATTGCAGTAGTAGGTAGTATTTCAATGGACTTAGTGGCTGTTTCAAAAAAACGTCCGAAAGCAGGAGAAACAGTAATTGGTGAAGCATTTCATACAATCCCGGGAGGGAAAGGGGCAAACCAAGCGGTTGCTGCAGCTAGATTAGGCGCAAATGTAGCAATGGTTGGAGCAGTTGGAAACGATAATTATGGAACTGTAGTTAGGAGCAATTTAGAGAACGAACGCGTTTTTATCGACTATGTGGTACCGGTTACAGATGCGGCGACAGGAATTGCTCATATCGTTTTAGCAGAAGAGGATAACAGTATTGTTGTCGTGCAAGGGGCGAATGCTCATGTAAATGAGTCGGTTGTAGATCGTTCAAAAGATCTTCTTATAAAAGCAGATATGGTTGTTCTTCAACTAGAGATTCCACTTGAAACAGTAAAATATGTATTGGCTATTTGTGAGGAGCATAATATTCCAGTTATGTTAAATCCAGCGCCAGCACAAGTGTTATCAGAAGATATTTTAAAAAAGGCAACTTATATTACGCCAAATGAACATGAGTGCCGCATCGTATTAGATGATTTCACATCACCAATTGAAGATTTACTGGCTAAATATCCAAATAAACTATTGATGACAGAAGGTTCTAAAGGTGTTCGTTTCCATAATGGTACGGAGATTGTGCATGTTCCTAGCATCGCTGTTGATGTAGTAGATACGACTGGAGCTGGTGATACATTCAATGGTGCATTAGCAGTTGCGCTTTCTGAAGGAGAAACACTTCAAAAAGCAATTCGTTTTGCGAATATTGCTGGTGGCCTTTCTGTAACGAAACTTGGAGCACAGGGCGGTATGCCAACGAGAGATAGAGTACGTGAAGTGCAGGTGATTGTCGGATGAAAAAGCACGGTGTATTAAACAGTGAGATTGCATCAGTCCTTGCTTCACTTGGGCATACAGATACAATTGTAATCGCAGACTGCGGGTTACCAATTCCTCACGGAGTAAAACGAATTGATTTAGCAGTTGAGATTGGAAAACCTAGCTTTTTAGACGTATTGCAAGTGGTAGCTGATGATATGGCAATTGAAAAAGTAACGTTAGCAGAAGAAATCATTAACAATAATGCGGAAGTAAATAAAGAAATCGAGCTGAAATTAATAGGACCAGCATTTGAATATGTATCGCATGAACAATTTAAAGAGCACACGAAGAAAGCGAAGGCGATTATTCGTACAGGAGAGGCTACGCCTTATGCCAATGTAATTTTACATGCAGGCGTGATTTTTTAATAAAGGGAAGTGATGGGAATGCGTATTGAAATGAAAAATATTTCAAAGGCGTTCAATGGTAATCCTGTTTTGAAGAATGCACAGTTTATGATTGAAACAGGGGAAGTCCATGCATTGATGGGGGAAAATGGAGCGGGCAAATCAACGCTTATGAAAATTTTAACAGGTGTATACAAAAAAGATGGTGGAACCATCACGATTGATGGACAAGAACGAACTTTTAAAAATGCGAAAGAAGCTGAAGAGTACGGTATTGCATTTATACATCAAGAATTGAACATATTATCGAATTTAACAGTAGCTGAAAATATGTTTCTCGGTAAAGAGTTAATGTATGGGAAGACAGGTATTTTACGTACGCGTCAAATGAACGCGATTGCGCAGCAGCAACTAGCGGAGTTAGGGTTACATGTAAAAGGTGCTATGTTGGCAGGAGAGTTATCGGTTGGACAACAGCAAATTATCGAAATTGCGAAAGCGTTAATGACAAACGCGAGCGTTATTATTATGGATGAACCGACAGCTGCATTAACAGATCGTGAAATTGAAACGTTGTTTACTGTCATTAATAAATTACGTAAAGAAGGCGTTTCGTTCGTTTATATCTCACACCGAATGGAAGAAATCTTTTCAATATGTGATGCCATTACGATTTTACGTGATGGGGAATACGTAGGAAAGAGATTAATTCCGGAAACATCGTTTGATGAAGTAGTGAGTATGATGGTGGGGCGCAGCATTGGTGAACGTTACCCGGAGCGAAATAGTCAAATTGGTGATGTTATTTTTGAAATGCGTAACGGAACGAAAAAAGGGAAGTTTGAAAATGTTTCGTTTCAAATTAGAAAAGGTGAAATCCTTGGTGTTGCTGGCTTGATGGGAGCTGGCCGTACAGATATTATGAAAGCGATATTTGGATACGAACCTTTAGATTCTGGCCAAATTTTTATTAATGGACAAGAAGTAAAGATTGATAGTCCGATAGATGCGATTAGACAAAGAATAGCTTTCATTACAGAGGATAGAAAATCTGAAGGGTTAGTTTTAGATTTCTCAATCCGAGAAAATTTAGCTTTACCGAATTTAGAAAGTCTTTCAAAGGGAAGTGTCCTTAGTAACGAACTAGAACAACAGTTTACAGCGGATATGATGAAGCTACTTAATGTGAAAGCATCTAGTGGAGAGCAAGCGGTGAAATCTCTTTCTGGTGGAAATCAGCAAAAGATTGTAATCGCGAAATGGCTAGGTATCCACCCGCAGTTACTTATTTTAGATGAGCCAACAAGAGGTGTTGATGTTGGAGCGAAAAAAGAAATTTACTCTATCATGAATAAGCTTACTGAGCAAGGAGATGCCGTTATTATGGTATCATCTGAGCTTCCAGAAGTTTTAGGGATGAGTGATCGTGTTCTTGTTATTCATGAAGGAAAAGTCGGCGGCATTTTAGAGAAAGATGAGGCATCACAAGAGTCTATTATGGCACTAGCTACAGGGGGAGAGTAAGGATGGCTAAGAAGGGGAATGTATTACAACAACTTGGGTCTTTAATTGGACTAGTATTAATTATTGTAGTAATTACAGCTTTAAATCCAGCATTTATTGAAATTCCAAATTTATTTAATATACTGCGTCAAGTATCGATTAATGCGCTTATTGCATTCGGAATGACCTTTGTAATTTTAACAGGGGGTATTGACTTATCGGTAGGTTCTATTTTAGCATTATCAAGTGCACTTGTTGCTGGAATGATGGCAAGTGGCATGGACCCGTTTCTTGCGATGGCAGTTGGATTATTAGCTGGTCTTGTAATGGGAATTGTAAACGGTATCATCATAGCGAAGGGAAAAGTAGCTCCATTTATTGCAACTTTAGCAACAATGACTATTTTTCGTGGGTTGACGCTTGTTTATATGGACGGACGTCCGATCACTGGTCTTGGTGATCATTTAATGTTCCAAATGTTTGGCCGCGGTTATTTTCTTGGTATTCCGGTACCAGCTGTTACAATGATGATCGCTTTCGCAGTACTGTACTTCATTTTGAAGAAAACGACATTTGGTCGCCGTACATTTGCAATTGGTGGAAATGAAGAAGCAGCAGCACTATCAGGTATTAATGTTACGAGAATTAAAGTAATGATTTACGGTCTTTCCGGAATTTTGGCAGCGCTTGCAGGTATTGTCTTAACATCACGACTAGATTCTGCACAGCCAACTGCAGGTACTTCTTACGAATTAGATGCAATTGCAGCAGTTGTATTAGGTGGAACAAGTCTTTCTGGGGGAAGAGGATGGATTGTTGGTACATTCATCGGTGTACTAATTATCGGTGTACTAAATAATGGTTTAAATTTATTAGGTGTATCTTCTTTCTTCCAACAAGTTGTAAAAGGGCTTGTAATCTTACTAGCTGTATTAATTGATCGTCGAAAAGAAGCGTAATGGAGGGAAAGTTCATGAAGAAATGGTTACTTATACTCGTTGCATGTATTATGGTCATTACTGCTGGTTGTTCAATGGAACCACCAGAATGGGCAAAGGATTCTAGCGATAAAGGTCGAAATAAAACTATTAAAGTTGGATTCTCTGTTTCAACTTTAAATAATCCATTTTTTGTAACTTTGAAAAAGGGTGCAGAAAAGCAAGCGAAAGCAAGCGGTATTGAATTGATTGCTGTTGATGCACAAAATGATGCAGCAAAGCAAACGAACGATGTTGAGGATTTAATTCAAAAAGGTGTCGATGTAGTTGTTATTAATCCGACCGATTCAGATGCTGTTGCTTCAGCAGTAAGTGCGGCAAATGCAGCAAATGTTCCTGTTATTACAGTAGACCGCGTTGCGAATTCAGGTAAGGTTGTTTCTCACATTGCCTCTAATAATATCGAAGGTGGTCAAATGGCCAGTGATTACATTCGTGAATTAGTTGGCGGGGGAGCAAACGTTGCTGAGTTAGAAGGAATCCCTGGGTCTTCTGCTGCTCGTGAACGTGGGAAAGGATTCCATAACGTAGCTGATAAATCTTTAAAAGTAGTTGCCAAACAAGCGGCTGATTTTGATAGAGCAAAAGGATTATCTGTTATGGAAAACATTTTACAAGCAAATGGTGATATTAAAGCTGTGTTTGCGCATAACGACGAGATGGCATTAGGTGCACTTGAAGCATTGAAATCTGCTGGAAAAACGGATGTAGTCGTTGTTGGGTTTGATGCGACAGAAGATGCTGTAAAAGCGGTTAAAGATGGGCGTATGGCTGCAACAGTTGCTCAAAAACCGGAATTAATCGGAGAGAAGGCGATGCAAACAGCAAAAGAGATCACGCAAGGTAAAAAAGTGGACAAATCTATTCCGATTGAATTAGAGCTTATTAAGAAAAATAAATAAATATAAAATGAAAATTAGGAAGGAAGAATAATAAATGAAATTCTTTATTGATACAGCAAACATTAATGAAATTAAAGAGGCAAATGCATTAGGCGTAGTAGCTGGAGTAACGACAAACCCATCACTTGTAGCAAAAGAAGGCGTAGATTTCCACGAGCGTATTCGTGAAATTTGCAGCTTTATAGAAGGACCTGTAAGCGCAGAAGTAATTAGCTTAGAAGCTGATAAAATGATTGAAGAAGGAAAAGAATTAGCGAAAATTGCTCCAAACGTTGTTGTAAAAGTTCCAATGACAACAGAAGGTTTAAAAGCAGTAAAAGCATTCTCTGACTTAGGAATTCGTACAAACGTTACATTAGTATTCTCAGCAGTTCAAGCATTACTTGCAGCTCGTGCTGGTGCAACATACGTTTCACCATTCTTAGGTCGCTTAGACGATATCGGTCATAACGGTATGGACTTAATTCGCCAAATCGCAGAAATCTTTGCAATTCACGGCATTGAAACAGAAATCATTGCAGCATCTGTACGTCACAGTGTTCACGTAACAGAAGCAGCATTAAACGGTTCACATATTGCAACAATCCCAGCAAACGTAATTGCTTCATTAGTGAAACATCCATTAACAGATCAAGGAATTGAGAAATTCTTAGCTGATTGGGAAAAAACACAAGAGAAATAATAGAAAATCGAGAATCCTAGTTTAATTGACTAGGGTTCTTTTTTTATTTAAAAGAATTTTCATGCAATTTTGCATATTGTCTTTTAAATTTGTTATATAAGCTATTTAATATATATCAAATCACTTTTTATTTTTCATATTTCGACATAAAAAGGTAGAGGTTCTGACCAGAAAACTGGAGGGGCATGATTCTATAACAGAAAGCTTAACGTTTATAGAATTATGCCTTTTTATATAGGGAGGGCAGAAAGTAGGGATTTCGATTTAAATGCACTAATTTATCTGAATTTTAAGTTTTATAAAAGGAGAGAAATAGAATGAGAAGAAAAGCGCCATTTAAAGTGCTATCATCTTTAGCAATTGCGGCAATTATCGGATGCACATCTGTAATGAGTACTCCGCTAGCATACGCAGAAACGCCAGCAAAAGAGAAAGATAATGTATCTACAACACCAATTGATTACAATTTAATTCAAGAAGATCGTTTAGCGGAAGCGTTGAAAGAAAGAGGAACAATTAATCCAGCATCTTCTAAAGAAGAGACGAAAAAGGCTGTAGAAAAGTATATTGAAAAGAAACAAGGCGATCAGGCAAATAAAGAAATCCTACCAGCGGATACTGCTAAAGAGGCATCTGATTTTGTGAAAAAAGTAAAAGAGAAAAAAATGGAAGAAAAGGAAAAGGTAAAAAAACCTGAAAAAAATGTTAGCCCTGAGCAAAAGCCAGAACCAAATAAAAAACAATTGAATGGGCAAGTCCCAACTTCTAAAGCAAAGCAAGCGCCATATAAAGGGTCAGTTCGAACTGATAAAGTATTAGTATTACTCGTTGAATTTAGTGATTATAAACATAATAATATTGATCAAACACCAGGGTATATGTATTCGAATGACTTTAGTAGAGAGCATTATCAAAAAATGTTATTTGGTAATGAACCGTACACATTATTTGATGGTTCGAAAGTAAAAACATTTAAACAATATTATGAAGAGCAATCAGGCGGAAGTTATAAGACGGATGGATATGTAACGGAATGGCTAACTGTTCCAGGAAAAGCGTCTGACTACGGTGCTGATGGTAGTAGTGGTCACGATAATAAAGGGCCAAAAGGCGCACGTGATTTAGTGAAAGAAGCTTTACATGCAGCTGCTGAGAAAGGGCTAGATTTATCTCAATTTGATCAATTTGATAGATATGATACAAATGGTGATGGAAATCAAAATGAACCTGATGGTGTAATTGATCATTTAATGGTAATCCATGCTGGCGTTGGTCAAGAAGCTGGTGGCGGTAAATTAGGTGATGATGCAATTTGGTCACATCGTTCAAAATTAGCAATAGATCCAGTAGCGGTTGAAGGTACAAAATCAAAGGTAGATTACTTTGGTGGAAAAGTAGCGGCGCATGATTATACAATTGAACCAGAGGATGGAGCAGTAGGTGTATTTGCGCATGAATTTGGACATGATCTTGGCTTACCTGATGAATATGACACGAAATATACTGGAACTGGTTCACCTGTCGAAGCGTGGTCATTAATGAGTGGAGGTAGTTGGACAGGGAAAATTGCAGGAACAGAGCCAACTAGTTTCTCACCACAAAATAAAGACTTCTTACAAAAGAATATGGGTGGCAACTGGGCAAAAATTTTAGAAGTAGATTACGATAAAATTAAGCGTGGAGTAGGAGTTCCTACATATATTGATCAAAGTGTTACAAAATCCAATCGTCCAGGCGTTGTACGTGTTAACTTACCAGGTAAAAGTGTTGAAACGATTAAACCGGAGTTTGGAAAGCATGCATATTATAGTACAAGAGGCGATGATATGCATACAACATTAGAAACACCATTCATTGATTTAACAAAAGGAACAAATGCGAAATTCGATTATAAAGCAAATTATGAGTTAGAAGCAGAGTGTGATTTTGTTGAAGTACATGCAGTAACAGAAGATGGAACGAAAACATTAATTGAGAGACTTGGAGAAAAAGTAGTCCAAGAAGATAAAGATACAACAGATGGGAAATGGATGGATAAATCATATGATTTAAGTCAATTTAAAGGGAAAAAGGTGAAACTGCAATTCGATTATATTACAGATCCTGCTGTAACATATAAAGGTTTTGCGATGGATAATGTAAATGTAACTGTTGATGGACAAGTTGTATTTTCTGATGATACAGAAGGACAGGCTAAAATGAATGTAAATGGTTTTGTTGTTTCTGATGGAACAGAGAAGAAAGCTCATTATTACTACCTAGAGTGGAGAAACTATGCGGGGTCAGATAACGGATTAAAAGCAGGAAAAGGTCCAGTGTATAATACAGGTCTTGTCGTTTGGTATGCAGATGATAGCTTTAAAGATAACTGGGTTGGGGTGCATCCAGGTGAAGGCTTCCTTGGTGTTGTAGACTCTCATCCAGAAGCACTTGTTGGTAATTTAAACGGGAAACCAGCGTATGGTAATACAGGCATGCAAATTGCAGACGCTGCATTTTCATTTGATCAAACACCAGCATGGAGTGTAAACTCATTAACACGTGGACAGTTTAACTATTCTGGATTACAAGGTGTTACAACTTTTGATGATTCAAAAGTATATAGTAACAAACAAATTGCAGACGCAGGAAGAAAAGTTCCAAACCTTGGACTTAAATTCCAAGTTGTTGGACAGGCAGACGATAAATCGGCAGGCGCTGTTTGGATTAAACGTTAATAATATAAAAGCACATTCTTCCTATGGAGAATGTGCTTTTTAATTTGTACAGTAAGTTATTATTTTAGCCTATGTAATACAAGTTTCTGTTCATATGTAGTGTATCAAATTATGTGGGGATAGGAAATATTTCCGAGGAAATTGTCGAAGTATCATCGGTATTTATACACTTTTTTTGTAAAAGGAGAAATGTAGTATTGTCTTTATACATAAGTTTATTTACAGTATTACTTGTTTATATACAAAAGTAATATAGATTAGGCGAAAAAAGACAATGATGGAGTTATCCCATCATTGTCTTTTTTACTTTGCTTTTTGCTTTACTTTTTATTTTGCTTCTTACATAAATCATTCCAGCGAATGTTAATAAGAATGCAGTTCCGATAACGAAGCTGACGCTAGGGGATGCCCCGATTACACCAACTGTAAAGGATCCAGCAACAACTCCTAATGAGAAGAAAGCATAAAACAATCCGAATGCTTTTCCGCGCTTATTATCTGTCGTATTTTCAACAAGTAATGCATTTATCGATGGGAAAAGGATAGCAAATCCAATGCCATAAATCATCATAACGATAAAGAGCATACCTTTTGTTGCGAATAATCCAAGTAATGATAACGCAAATGCCATTACTGCAATACCAATTAGCATGAGTTTTGAACGATTAAATCGATCATAAATACGGTTTGTTGGCAGCAAGAAGAAGAGGATAGCGGTAATGCCGAATACACTTAACATCATGCCTGTTGTAGATGCTTTAAGTGCTAATGCCTCAACTTTCACTGGTAGCATATACGTGACAATTCCTTGTGAAAACATTAGCGTGAAAGCACCAATATATGCTTGCAATAACGGTTCTGATTTCAATAGTTCAATCATATCTTCTTTGTTCATCATTTGTGTTCTTGAAGTATCTTTTCTTGATACGTTATTTGGTAAGAAGAATAGAGATACGATTGTACCAAGGACCATTAAAATAGAAATGGTAATGAACACCCACTCTATACCAGCAGTTGCTTTCATAATTCCACTGAAAGCAGGTCCTACAATTGCCGCTGTTCCAACAGCAGCACCAGATAGAGCCATTGCCTTACCTTGTCTTGCTGAACTTGTTTGTTTTGATAAAAACGTAAAGGCAGCAGGAATTAAAAATCCGTCACTAAAGCCGTGCATAAAGCGCACAACTAATAGTTGTTCACCACTTTGAACAACGGTGTATAACAAGACTATGAAACTCGTAAGTCCCATGCTTATATAAAGTATTTTTTTTGCACCAAATTTATCGACAGCAGCGCCAGCAATAATATTACCGATCATATTAGCGAATGAGTACATACCGACAACTAGCCCAATAATAAGAGGAGATCCTCCAAGACTTTGAGCGAACGTACTCATAATAGGTAATTGTGAAAATGTATCTAGAAACGCTACGATAACAATAAAGTAAATAAAATATTTCAAGCGATATTCACCTCTCCTCTGCTATTATGGCATAATGCTAATTTCAACCGCAATGAAATTAGCATTAACAGATGTGGAAAAAAGTACAAAGTGACAAAATATTGAACGTTATTTGTTAAAATTTAGTGGAAATGATATTGTTTTTTTGAAATATATGGATAGAAGTATTATAATAGATTTGTAAACTTCACCAGGTTAAGTATATACGTAGAGAGGGATGTATAAAATGAAAGCATTACTTTGGCATAATCAACGCGATGTACGAGTAGAAGAAGTACCAGAACCAACTGTAAGACCAGGAGCAGTTAAGATTAAAGTGAAATGGTGTGGTATCTGCGGAACAGACTTGCATGAATATTTAGCAGGACCTATTTTTATTCCAACAGAAGAGCACCCATTAACACACGTAAAAGCACCGGTTATTTTAGGTCATGAGTTTAGTGGTGAGGTAGTTGAAATCGGTGAAGGCGTTACTTCTCATAAAGTGGGAGATCGCGTCGTTGTAGAACCAATTTATTCTTGTGGTAAATGTGAAGCTTGTAAACATGGACATTACAATGTTTGTGAACAACTTGTTTTCCACGGTCTTGGCGGAGACGGCGGCGGTTTCTCTGAATATACAGTAGTACCAGAAGATATGGTCCACCATATTCCTGATGAAATGACATATGAACAAGGTGCACTTGTAGAACCAGCAGCGGTAGCAGTTCATGCAGTACGTCAAAGTAAATTAAAAGAAGGGGAAGCTGTAGCAGTATTTGGTTGTGGTCCAATTGGACTTCTTGTCATTCAAGCAGCTAAAGCAGCAGGAGCAACTCCTGTTATTGCAGTAGAACTTTCTAAAGAACGTCAAGAGTTAGCAAAATTAGCAGGTGCGGATTATGTATTAAATCCAGCTACTCAAGATGTACTAGCAGAAATTCGTAACTTAACAAATGGTTTAGGTGTAAATGTGAGCTTTGAAGTAACAGGTGTCGAAGTAGTACTTCGTCAAGCGATTGAAAGTACAAGCTTTGAAGGACAAACTGTAATTGTTAGTGTGTGGGAAAAAGATGCGACAATTACGCCAAACAACCTTGTACTAAAAGAAAAAGAAGTTATCGGTATTCTTGGATACCGTCATATCTTCCCAGCTGTTATTAAATTAATTAGCTCTGGCCAAATTCAAGCAGAGAAATTAATTACGAAAAAAATCACAGTAGATCAAGTTGTTGAAGAAGGATTTGAAGCACTTGTAAAAGATAAAACACAAGTGAAAATTCTTGTTTCACCTAAATAATAGAGAATAGTAAAAAGTAGCCCTTTTCTAGAAATAGAAGAGGGCTACTTTTTTTCTATACAGAAAGGTGATAGACTTTCCTTTAACTACAGGTATTTTGTTTGGAAGGGGTAGTCTAATGCTTTCATTTATGTTGACATTGAAACGAATGCTAAAAGCTTGTTTACGAGCATGGAAAGATAAAGAATTTCAAGTATTATTCGTATTAACATTTTTAACATTAACATCTGGTACAATTTTTTATAGTACAGTTGAAGGATTACGTCCTCTTGACGCTTTATATTTTAGTGTGGTCACGTTGACGACTGTCGGTGATGGGGATTTTAGTCCGCAAACTGATTTCGGAAAGATATTTACAATCTTATACATATTTATTGGGATTGGATTAGTGTTTGGATTTATTCATAAGTTGGCAGTTAATGTACAACTGCCAAGTATATTATCGAATAGAAAAAAAGAGTAAAGCATGTGGATGCTTTACTCTTTTAAACGTATACAACTAATTTTATTATTAAAACTTTCAATTATTAATAGTTATCATAGCTCCAAGATTTTATTTACTATCTGTTGGAGCACTTTATCTGCGGTATTTCGAAAAAGCTCTGTTGAAAATTCTTTACATCTTTTTTTAATAGTTGATTCAAAAAGATCTCTATCTTCC
The DNA here is from genome assembly GCF_008368885.1 of Bacillus sp. BPN334. Taxonomy (NCBI): domain Bacteria; kingdom Bacillati; phylum Bacillota; class Bacilli; order Caryophanales; family Bacillaceae; genus Bacillus; species Bacillus sp. BPN334. The sequence goes on from NZ_QOZW01000018.1 coordinate 164,691, forward strand.
GCCTTGCTAGCATGAAGAGCTTCAATACTGGCTTCTTTTACATCAGAATCAATTTTAATAGCTTCTATTACTTTTTCCAACTCTGAACCAAGTTCTTTCCAGTCATAGTTATCTACTTTATTAGTTTTAAGGTTATTATTATTACCAAAATTTGCTCCATTTATTGAAGAATCTTTAATATCTCGAATCTTCACGGAATTATCTTCATTTCTCTTATTAAAACTATCTTTATTATGAGAGTTCACATTGGCTCCCTCTTGAATAGTAGTATCAATAACATTGTTGTCTCCATTTACTTTGTAATCATTTCCATAAACTATTTTCTGCTCTTCTATCTTTACTATATATTCCATATTTTTATTATTAAAAGAATTTTCTACAATAGACTTAGCTTTTTCTAGAAAAGACTTATCTGAAAAGTAAATTCGATAGTACTGACCTGAGTTCATTTGAAAATTCAAATATAAATTATTACTTAAATATGATTTATAAACCGACCAAATATATAGCCCTGATCCAATCCCTCCAATAAATCCAACCGATGGAATTTGGAACATAAAGAAGCAAGATATTAAAAAGATAACTATTGCAAGATAAGGGATTCTTAATTTCTTTTTACCCGCGTATACAACTGCTATATTACTTAAATGTAAAGTAATATCATTAAACTTCAAAATATTATCCTTAATCATAATCGTCTCAGTGACTATTTCTTTATCATCTGAAGCAATTAAATTTGAAAAACTTTTCTCCATATTAATTCACTCTCTCCTAAAATAGTACTTCTGTCTCTAATAGTAAAAAACTGCTAAAATAAAACTATGTATATTAATATTAAAATATAAATAGTTTTATTTCAATATCCTAATATGTGTTTTTTGAATTATATATATCTATGCTAAAAATGAAGCAATACTTACTTCTTGATAAAAAATGAATCATAGGAAAAGTGAAGATTCTTCAATACAGAAAAGTGATAGACTTTCCTTTAACTACAGGTATTTTGTTTGGAAGGAGAAGTCTAATGCTTTCATTTATGTTGACATTGAAACGAATGCTAAAAGCTTGTTTACGAGCATGGAAAGATAAAGAATTTCAAGTATTATTCGTATTAACATTTTTAACATTAACATCTGGTACAATTTTTTATAGTACAGTTGAAGGATTACGTCCTCTTGACGCTTTATATTTTAGTGTGGTCACGTTGACGACTGTCGGTGATGGGGATTTTAGTCCGCAAACTGATTTCGGAAAGATATTTACAATCTTATACATATTTATTGGGATTGGATTAGTGTTTGGATTTATTCATAAGTTGGCAGTTAATGTACAACTGCCAAGTATATTATCGAATAGAAAAAAAGAGTAAAGCATGTGAATGCTTTACTCTTTTTTTACATTAGTTTTGACAATCATTCGTAGTAGCTTAACAATACTTTATTACAATATAAGTGCATTCATTCATTATATTCACTATGTATAAAGTTATAATGATATGAAAATTTGCATATTTTAATTTATTGATAGAAATTTCATGAAAGGTGGGATATTCTAGTCATAGGTTAACCGGACGACATCTTAGGATCCTAACAAAAAGTTTACAATAATTCAATTATAAAATGGAGGATTTCAGATGAAAAAGAAAGTACTTGCTTTAGCAGCAGCTATTACATTAGTAGCGCCATTACAAAGTGTTGCATTTGCACATGAAAATGATGGGGGAAGTAAAATAAAAATAGTTCACCGCTGGTCTGCTGAAGATAAGCATAAAGAAGGCGTAAACTCTCATTTATGGATTGTAAACCGTGCCATTGATATTATGTCTCGCAATACAACACTTGTAAAACAAGATCGAGTTGCACAATTAAATGAATGGCGTACAGAGTTAGAGAACGGTATTTACGCTGCTGACTATGAAAATCCTTATTATGATAATAGCACATTTGCTTCACATTTCTATGATCCAGACAATGGAAAAACATATATTCCATTTGCAAAGCAGGCAAAAGAAACTGGGGCTAAATATTTTAAATTAGCTGGTGAGTCATACAAAAATAAAGATATGAAACAAGCATTCTTCTATTTAGGATTATCTCTTCATTATTTAGGAGATGTAAACCAACCGATGCATGCGGCAAACTTTACAAATCTTTCATACCCACAAGGATTCCATTCTAAATATGAAAACTTTGTAGATACGATAAAAGATAATTATAAAGTAACGGATGGAAATGGATATTGGAACTGGAAAGGTACAAATCCAGAAGAGTGGATTCATGGAGCGGCAGTAGCAGCGAAACAAGATTACTCTGGAATTGTAAATGATAATACGAAAGATTGGTTCGTAAAAGCAGCTGTATCACAAGAATATGCAGATAAATGGCGCGCTGAAGTTACACCAATGACAGGTAAGCGATTAATGGATGCACAACGTGTTACTGCCGGATACATTCAGCTTTGGTTTGATACGTACGGAGATCGTTAAGTATTTAAAAAAAGGTCAAATCTCATAATAGAGTATTTGGCCTTTTTATCACTATACACATGGAGGTATGAAACGTGAAAGGTAATTTGCTAAAAGGTGTACTTAGCTTTGGAATTGGTTTAGGAGTTTTATACGGAGGATCTTCAGCTCAGGCAGAGATGTCTACAGATCAAAATAACAATTTGAAAGTGATGACGCATAACGTGTACATGCTATCAACAAACTTATATCCGAACTGGGGACAAAGCGAGCGTGCTGATTTAATTGGGGCAGCGGATTATATTAAGAATCAGGATGTAGTTATATTAAATGAAGTGTTTGATAATAGCGCATCAGATCGTTTGTTAGGGAATTTGAAGAAAGAATATCCAAATCAAACAGCGGTATTAGGCCGTAGTAACGGAAACGAATGGGATAAAACGTTAGGTAGCTATTCATCTTCAACTCCTGAAGATGGGGGAGTTGCAATCGTGAGCAAATGGCCGATCGTTGAAAAGGTTCAATATGTATTTGCAAAAGGATGCGGGCCAGATAATTTATCGAATAAAGGATTTGTATACACGAAAATTAAGAAAAATGATCGTTTCGTTCATGTAATTGGGACGCATTTGCAGGCTGAAGATAGTATGTGCGGAAAAACTTCACCTGCATCTGTACGTACAAATCAGTTAAAAGAAATTCAAGATTTTATAAAAAATAAGAATATACCAAATAACGAGTACGTTCTATTTGGTGGTGATATGAACGTGAACAAAATAAATGCAGAGAACAATAGTGATTCAGAGTACGCATCCATGTTCAAAACATTGCACGCTTCTATTCCATCTTATACAGGACATACAGCAACTTGGGATGCGACGACAAACAGTATTGCGAAATATAATTTCCCTGATAGCCCTGCTGAACATTTAGATTATATTATTGCAAGTAAAGATCATGCGAATCCATCATTTATAGAGAATAAAGTATTACAACCGAAATCTCCACAGTGGACTGTTACATCATGGCTCAAAAAATATACGTATGATGATTATTCTGATCATTATCCAGTAGAGGCGACTATTTCTATGAAGTAGTCCTAAAAAAGTTTCTTCTTAAATAGGAAGAAACTTTTTTATTTTGTAAGAGGAAATTTAAACTTTCTTTCCAATATGTATAAGACATATAGAGAAGAGGAGAGAAAAAATGTGGATAGAGGAATTTTTAAAGAAGTTCCATTACCGTGTGCATTTTTGGATGAGGTGTCTTTAGATAGAAATATTCAATCGATTATAGAATTAAGTGGAAATAAGAAGATTCGTATAGCGAGTAAATCGTTACGTTCTGTTCCGGTTATGCGAAAGGTTTTAGCTGCAAATGATCGATTTCAAGGTATTATGTGTTTTTCACCTAGGGAGGCTTTGTTTTTAATTGAACAAGGATTCAATGATTTATTGCTCGGATATCCTGCTTATGATGAAAGAGCTTTACATGAAATAAGTTTGCTAACAAAGCAAGGGCTCATTATAACTTGTATGGTGGATTGTGAAGACCATATTGTTTATTTAGAAAAAATTGCTGAGAAATCTAAAGGGTGTTTTCGTGTTTGTTTGGATATTGATATGAGTAGTTATTTTTTTCAATTTCATTTTGGGGTCAAAAGATCACCAGTAAAAGATGTGCAAGGTGCTTTGAAAATAGTAAAAAGGGTGAAAGAATCATCATGTTTAATACTAGATGGTGTAATGGGATATGAAGCCCAAATTGCTGGGGTAGGAGATCACATACCGAATCAGCGAGTGAAAAGTAAAGTAATTTCGTATTTAAAGAAGAAATCGGTTTTAGAAATTAAAGACAGAAGAGGACATATCGTAAAAGAAATACAAAACCTAGGTATTGAACTAAGGTTTATAAATGGGGGAGGCACAGGAAGTATAAAAACAACCGAGAAAGATAATGCGGTTTCGGAGATTACAATAGGTTCTGCTTTTTATGCCCCGAAGCTGTTTGATTATTATAAAGAGGTGCAATTTCATCCAGCTGTCGGATTTGCTTTACCAGTTGTGCGTAAACCAGCCCCATCTATTTACACTTGTCTAGGTGGTGGATATATTGCCTCAGGTGCAATTGGTAAAGATAAAGAACCTGAGATTTGGAGACCAAATGGTGCCAAACTATTAGCTTTAGAAGGCGCTGGCGAAGTGCAAACACCGATTTTTTATAACGGTGAGGAACGAGTAGAGATAGGAGATTCTATCTTGTTTCGCCATAGTAAAGCTGGTGAGTTATGTGAGCGTTTTCCTTTTTTATACCGTGTGAAAGAAGGAGAGATTGTTGGGGAGTATTCAACATATCGGGGGGATGGTCAATGCTTTCTATAAAGGGACAAAAATGGAGAAATTGGACAGGGAATGTAGAAGGAACGCCGCATTATACGATGTATCCAGAAAGTATACAAGATGTAGTAGAAGTTGTAGGGCTTGCTCGAAAAAAAGGGAAGAAAATTCGTGTTGTCGGTTCAGGACACTCATTTACACCTCTTGTGCAAACGGAAGAAATTTTAGTTTCTTTAGATAAATTGAAAGGTATTTTGGATATTGATGCAGAGAAGATGGTTGCCGAAGTATGGGCAGGAACAAAGTTACATGATTTAGGGAAGTTACTTGAAGAAAAAGGTTATGCACAAGAAAATTTAGGGGATATTGATTCACAATCTATTGCAGGAGCGATTAGTACAGGGACTCATGGAACGGGGATTACCTTTGGAAGTTTATCAACACAAGTTATAGAGATTACCGCAGTTTTATCTACAGGTGAGAGTATAGTTTGTTCGGAAACTGAGAATGTGGAATATTGGAGAGCCTTTCAGTTGTCGCTTGGAATGTTAGGTATCATTGTAAAAATAAAATTGAAGGTTATTCCAGCCTATTCACTCGTTTATAAAAGTGAAAAACAGTCATTATCTACGGTAATGAACAAGCTAGAAGAATATAAGAAGAATCGCCATTTTGAATTTTTCGTTTTTCCTTATTCAGATGAAGTGCAAGTAAAATTTACAAACGAAACAACGGGTAAAAAAAGTGACTTGAAATGGCATAAACTAAAGGTAGAGTTGCTTGAAAATAAGATGTTCTCTTTGTTATCTAAAGGATGTAAATGGTTTCCTTCTATAAGTAAAGGAGTAAGTCGATTATCGGCTAAAGCTGTACCGAATACAAAGATAGTTGGTCCGAGTTATGAAGTATTTGCTACATCGCGTGCGGTTCCATTTTATGAAATGGAGTATAGTGTTCCTTCAAAATATATGCGGGCCGTTGTAGAAGAGATTTCAAACCTTATTGAAAAGAAAAAATATAAAGTGCACTTCCCAATTGAATGCCGTTATGTGAAAAGGGATGATATATGGCTCAGTCCAGCGTATGGAAGGGATTCAGCGTATATTGCTGTTCATATGTATAAAGGTATGAAGTATGCTGCTTATTTTGGTGAGGTAGAGAAAATTTTTCTAAAGTATGAAGGACGCCCGCATTGGGGGAAAATGCATACGTTAACGTACGAAAAATTACAAAATATATATCCAGAAATGCATTCGTTTCTAAAGGCGAGGAAGTTACTAGATGAAGCAGAAATATTTTCAAATCCTTACACAGAAAAATTATTTACGATTATGAAAAAAAGCTGACAAAGTATTACTTGTCAGCTTTTTTTAGTATGATCGCATTTCTTGTTTGACTAATACGCTCGTAAAATAGTAATTTATCACGACTAAATACATGTAATAAAACATGAATAATAAATAGACCGTTAATTACAAATTGGAATAATAGTATAACTAGTAATACTAAAGGCTCTGTATGATTTAAGATAGAGCTACTCGAAAGAATATAATTGATTCCGCCTAAAATGAAATAGAATATCCCGTAACGAATGAATAATTCTTTTAGTGTAATACGCTCTGCTTGTCCTTTAATGTAAATCCGAAGCAACGCTTTTCCTATTGTTCTTCCATTCGTAAAGTATGGAATGATAATAAAGTAAATAAAGATTGAACATGTAATGAAAAAGAGTTCGTATACATTTGTGTAAGATTGGACATTAGAAATAAATAGAGAATTTCCTTTATTTTTAATGACAGGCACAACGATAGATAAGAACAGCCAATCAATTTGCATAGCGATAAGACGACGAACGAATCCGACTGGTTTTGTTTCCAAATCAATATGACTATCCAATTCGCTTGTTTTCGGAAGGAAGTACGTAAATATTGGTGCAATGATAAAACCAATTACGCCGCCTAATGTGTTTAAAAATAGATCATCGATATCGAATAAGCGATATGCACAATTGTATATACCGTATAGTCCAGTCACCTGTGTCAGTTCGAAAAATAGTGAAAGACAAAAAGAAATACAAACTGTTTGTAAGAAACTACGTCGGAAATAATAACGTAGATAAACACCGAATGGAACGGTTAATAGAACGTTAAATGCTACTTGTAAAAACGCAGATTCTTTTAATAAATAGAAATAAGTAGTTGGTTTCGCTAAAATTGCCGATGTATGATTACTAATCTCTTGTATGAAATAAAATGGTGAGAGTTGCATGTGCTGTGTATTAGCCGGTTGTAGGCTACAAGTATCATACGTTTGTGGTAACGGCAAAATAATAAGAAAATAGGCATTTAATAAATAGAGTAGTAATGAATACAAAATAAATGAGCGCCATTTATTTAAATAACCGTATTTTCGATAATTAAATATTAAAAATGGGATTAACAGAAACATTGCTAAAATAGGAAATAAAATAAATGCTGTTTTTACTGGAAATAAATATGCAGTCAAAATGAAGCTCCTTTCAATGAAAATTCGTTTATCATTATAACGTTAAAAGAACTTTAAAACAAAATTAAAATATTTCTAAATAGAAAAAATTTCAAATTTAAACGGGATTAAGTTATACTAAATTTAATATAAGGATATTGTGATTATTATAAGTTGAGAGAGGGTACAAGATATGCGGTATGAGCTTTTTTCTGTAAGTGGGGATCATATTACAACTTTTGAAAGTGCATGGCGTTTTCAGGAGGGAGAACAGATTTTTGTTCATGATGATCAAACAAAACGAAATTTTATTATTATCCGCCTAACGCATGATGTATTTCAACAAAATAAACATGTTATTCGTTTGTATTGTCAAGAAAAGAAAGTATACGCATAAAAGGGGCCCCTCTTACTGTACAGAAAGGTAAGAGGGGCTTTATCATTATAAAAATATAAAAAAGAGAGTCATCCTAGTTTAATAGAATGACTCTCTTTTCGATTTGTAAGTTTCACTTTATAAGAAAATAAGAGTAAGTACACCTACGATAATGCAATAGAAAGAGAAATATTTTAAATTTCCTTTTGCCATAATGTTCATAAACCATTTTAAAGAAATATACGTCATGATAAATGTTGCGATAAATGCAACGACATATGGTACGAATAATGTATCTAGGTTTGGATCTTTTGCAATGTCTGTAATACTTAGTAATAAACCACCTAAGCTAACAGGGATATACAGTAAGAATGAGAAACGAAGAGCTGTTTCTTGCTTCATACCAAGTAACATCGCTGCGACGATTGTTGCACCTGATCGGCTTATTCCAGGAATTAGTGCGCAAGCTTGTGCTAATCCGACGATAATTGCATCTTTCATAGAAAGATCGCCATCATTTTTACGTCCACGCAAGTTTCTAATAATCCAAAGGCCGACAGCAGTAATAAGAAGGGAAATCCCAACCATTTTCACGCCTTTTAAGTACTGGTCGATATAGTCTTTAAATAAAACACCAATAACGCCTGCTGGAATGGTCGCAATAACAAGGTAAATAATAAAGAAGAAATCTGATTTTGCATCTTCTGCTCTTGTAAATATATAAGATAGACCATTCTTCGTTAGACGAATTAAATCATTTCTATAAATAAGTAATACAGCTAATAATGAAGCTGAATTAACAAGTAGTTCGAAGCTAAACCCTTCTATTTTTAGTCCTAGCAAATGTTGTGCTAAAACGAGGTGACCGCTTGAAGAAATCGGAATTGGTTCTGTTAGTCCTTGGAACAGACCAAGAATTAAATATTTTAAAATGTAATGAAATTGTTCCATAAAAACCTCCTTGTTTATTAGTCGAAAGAAACAACTTGTTCATTATAACAAAGATACGGATGAATATTGAGAAGAAATAAATATTCGAAATATAATAAAAACCCCTTATAGCGCGCTATAAGGGGTTTTTATTATTAATGAGAAGCCGCTGTTTCTTGAAGACCTTTAGTCAATTGAACATCGACTTTTTCGGCATCATGAATGTGGTTCATAATAGTAGTATTTAATTTTTGGAACATTTGTTGTGTATTAGCGAATTCACGTAATATATCATCATTACAAGATTTTTGGTTTTCGATAGCTTTAATAACATTTGTAGCACCGCTTTGTAACGTTTGAATCATAATTAAAATGTTTTCAATTCTAGCGTTTGTATCGGCACTCATTTCTACACCTTCATCGACTAAATGCAAATTATCTTTTGTGTTATCGTATGCTTTTTCAATTTCTTCTTGAATTTTTTTCGTTAAGTTACCAATGTTTTTTGTACTTTCGGCTGTACTTTCCGCTAGTTTTCTTACTTCATTGGCAACGACAGCGAATCCTTTACCGTGCTCTCCAGCACGTGCAGCTTCAATACTCGCATTTAAAGCAAGTAAATTTGTTTGTGCTGCAATGTTTTGGATGACTTCTACAATTTGCTCGATTTCTTTTGAGCGCTCACTTAAATGATTCATACTATTAGACGTGCGCTGAGATTGTTCACCTAATTTATTAATTACAATAAGTAAACGATGAACAGATTCTTTTCCTTCATTAGAACAGTCAATGATTTCTTCAATTGACTGAATTAAGCTTTGTTCTTTTTGTAACATTTCATTATTCAATTCATTGGAATGTGTTGTACGCGTTGAAACATTTTCGAAACATGAATTTAATTGTTGAACTAAATTTTGAAGTGTATGGTGTTGATTATTTACGAGTTGATGCTCTTGAACGACGTTTTGCACACGGTCGTGAATAGAAGAAATGATCTCTTGTTTTTCAATATCTTTTTGTTTTAATTCTGCTTCTAGTTCTTGTATACGACTTTCTAATTGATCAATTTTATGTTGGAGTGATTTCTTTTGAGTAAACATATATTTATTTCAACCGCCTTTAGAAGTTATATTTTCTCTATATTTGGATTTTAGCATCTTTTATAATTTTTAAATATAGGAATTGTTAAATATTTAAGAATCTATTACATTTTATGCATAATTCCCTTTTTTTCGTCATGAAAAATAAACTGTATTTAATGGTATTGTAAACAAACTGTAAAATAAATCATGTATAACTGTATAAGAAGGGAGTCGGATTATGAACTATTTTAAGCGAATCAGTAGTCTAGTATTAGCAGGCATTATCAGTCTTTCTAGTACAGTCGCTGTAAAAGCAGAGTCAAACGACGAGAAACTTAACAACATGCAACAGCAATTGCAGCAAAACGATGCAGAGATGCAAAAGAAAGAGCAAGAGAAGCAAGCTGTTAATAAAGAAATTCAAGGTATCGAAAACGAACTACATAATTTAAATAATACAATTGCAAAAAATAAAGAGGATCAAGCTGCTATTCAACGTAAAATCGATGAAACACATAAGCAGATTGAGCAAAAAAAGAATGAAATTGTCGTTTTAGAGGATAAAGTCCTTGCTCGTAAGGATATTATGAGAAAACGTATGGTTTCTGTTCAAAACAGTTCAAATACAAGTTTAGTAGTAGAAGTTGTAGTAGAGTCAAAAAACTTTGCAGATTTCTTACAACGTATGAACGCAGTTTCTACTATTCTAGAAGCAGATAAAGAAATTTTACGTCTACAAGAACAAGATCTTCGTCAAATTGAAGAAGATAAGAAAACAATTGATGAAAAAGAAGAATCTTTAGTAGTAGACAAACAAAAATTAGCCAAAGCACAAGCTGAGTTGCAAGATAACTTGAAAAAGCGTCAAGCTAACTTACAAACAGTTCAAGCTAAATATAATCAGGTTGCAAGCCAACTTAATTTAGCAGCAGAAGAAAAAGCTAAAATCGAATCAAATATGAAAGCAGTTCAAGAAACAATTGCTCGTGAGCAAGAAGCAGCAAGAATTGCTGCAGAAGAGCGTGCAAAAGCAGAAGCAGCTGCAAAGGCTGAGCAAGAAGCTTTAGCTAAGGCACAGGCAGATGTTGCTGAAAAACAAAAGCAAAAGCAAGAGCAAGCTAGTAAGCCAGCTCAAACTAAAAATAATAATTCAAGTGTAGAACCTGCACAACCATCTAAACCAGCTGCTGGTGGAAGAGAAATCTATGTACATGCAACAGCTTATACAGCAGATCCAGGTGAAAATGGCTATGCACCAGGTCAACAAGTATATTCTGCATGGGGAGGCTATAACCTAACTGCAAACCCAGGAATGAAATTAATTGCAGTGGACCCATCTGTTATCCCATTAGGTTCTCGCGTATATGTTGAAGGATACGGAGAAGCAATTGCAGCAGATACTGGTGGCGCGATTAAAGGTCACAAAATTGATGTTTTAATGCCAGATAAAGCTTCATCTAGTAAATGGGGCAGAAAAAATGTTAAGCTTACAATTTTAAATTAACATGTAATCCAACTTTACAATATGTAAAGTTGGATTTTTTTGTAATTATAATGTTAAGTTGAGTTTACATTTTGTTAAGGATAGCATACAATGACGGTGATAGGTGGTAAAATTGACCATTTTAAATAGAGTGAAGGAATTAAGAGCTCGGTTTAATTTTTCGCAAAGTGTATTAGCAGAAAAGGTTGGAGTGACAAGACAAACAATCGCGGCAATTGAAAAAGGGGATTATGTCCCTTCACTGTTATTAGCACTTACGATTTGCGATGTATTTCAGTTAAAGATGGAAGATGTGTTTGTTTTGAATAAGGAGGGGAAAGAGGATGAATAGACTCGTATTTTCTTATATGCTAAATGTACTTTTAATGGTATTAGCAGGTTGGGCGTTTATTGAGTTGTATTATTTTACTATTGAAGTCGCTAATTTTATTCAAACGGAGAGAGTACCATCTGAAATTTCACTGAGTTTAATGCCGCTAGGATTACTTTTAATATTTGGTATTGTATCGACTGTTCTTTATAAAATTCAAAAGAAAAAATATAAAGAGCTCTCGTATTGGATGTTTCCACTATTATTTCCTCAAGAGGATGAGAGGGAAAAGGCAATTACAGAAAAGGCTTGTCGTACTACATTTATGTCACTATGGTACGTGTTGCCTTGTGCGGTTGGTTTTTTAACTCTTTCTCCAATTGCTAATCTATATGTTCCTGCATATCCAATATATATTGCATTTAGTATTTTCTTTATTCAAATGACAATTTTTCACGTATCCTTATATCGAAATAAAATCGCTTAAAAAGAAACCTTCTTGCATTAGCAAGAAGGTTTCTTTTTAGCTTACACTTGTACATATAGCAATATTATCTTATCATTTTATATAGAGTAAGATTTTGTAAGGGAAAGGAATTGTATATGAATAAGCAAAGAATTTATAGTATAGTAGCAATCCTTCTATTTGTTGTAGGTGGTGTGTTAATCGGAAAGCCATTTTATGATGGATATCAGGCTGAAAAGAAACAGACTGAAAATGTACAGGCTGTTCAAAAAATGGATTATGAAAAACATGAGACGACATTTGTAGATGCTTCGAAAATTGATCAACCAGACTTGGCAGAAGTAGCGAATGCATCATTAGATAAGAAACAAGTAATTGGTCGTATTTCAATCCCGAGTGTTTCATTAGAACTCCCTGTTTTAAAATCTTCTACTGAGAAAAACCTATTATCAGGTGCAGCAACAGTAAAAGAAAATCAAGTAATGGGAAAAGGGAATTATGCATTAGCAGGACATAACATGTCTAAAAAAGGTGTTTTATTTAGTGATGTAGCCTCTTTAAAAAAAGGCGACAAAATGTATTTGTATGATAATGAAAACGAATATGAATATGCGGTTACTGGTGTATCTGAAGTAACTCCTGATAAGTGGGAAGTTGTTGAGGATCATGGGAAAGATGAAATAACGCTTATTACATGTGTATCTGTTAAGGATAACTCTAAGCGTTACGTTGTTGCTGGTGATTTAGTAGGAACGAAGGCGAAGAAATAAAAAAAGATGAGGGATTTCCCTCATCTTTTTTTAATCCATCCATTTCACTAATTTCTTAGAAATTAGTAATAAAACACAACCTAATACAATTGCTACAGCTCCGATTACGGTAAATACTTCAGCATATCCAAGTGAAGTTGTGAAGCTTGCAAGTTGTCCGCCTAAAATGTTAGCGATTCCTGAGCTTGCTAACCATACTCCCATTAATAAAGAAGCAAGTTTTACTGGTGCAAGTGCACTAACCATTGATAGTCCAACAGGTGATAAGAATAGCTCACCTAACGTATGGAAAAGATACGTAAAGACGATAAATAGTAAGTTTGCTTTTTCTGTAATGTTATGTTCATCACTACCTGTTTTTAATGTAGCGATAACGAGAATGATATAACCGATACCAAGCAAGATCATACCAAGTCCCATTTTGGTTGGGATTTTTAAATCCCCGCGCTTGCGAGTTGCAAGTTTTGCCCATAATGCTGAAATGACTGGAGCAAGTAAAATAATAAATAATGGATTGACCGATTGGAACCAAGATGTTGGAACTTCCCATCCGAACACAGAGCGGTCTACAAATTTGTTTGTATATAATGTTAATGAGCTACCAGCCTGTTCAAAGCCAGCCCAGAAGAAGACAACGAAGCATGTTAAAATGACGATAACTGCGGTACGTTGTTTTTCTTTTTTTGTTAACGGTGTATCTCCTACTGATGGTTGTCCATCTGTTGTTTGTAAATCGCGAGTTGGTTTTTTACCGAGATCACCAAGGAAGCGATTTGATAGTGTTGTAAATAAAATTTGTCCAATGATCATTCCGATTGAAGCGGCTAAGAAACCGTAACGGAATCCGTAATGTACAACGCCATCAACCGTTGTTTTGAATAAATTTTCTGATAAAAATCCGCAAACGAGTGGAGCTAAAAATGATCCGACGTTAATACCCATATAGAAAATGGTAAATGCACTGTCACGTTTTGGATCATTCTCTTCGTATAATTCGCCAACAAGTGTAGAGATATTCGGTTTGAAGAATCCATTACCGATAATAATAAGCGCTAATCCGAGGTATAGGCCGACTTGGTTTTGCATGGCGAATAGTGTAAGGTTACCGATTGCCATTGTTATACCACCAATTGTGATGGCTTTTCGTCTACCTAGGAACCGGTCTGTTAAGTATCCACCAATCATTGGTGTGAAATAACAGGCTCCAGTATAAAATCCGTAAATGGAGAGTGCCCATGCGGGACTAAACCCAAGACCACCGCTTACTAAAGCTGTCGTTAAATATAATGTTAATAATCCTCGTAATCCATAGTAACTAAATCTTTCCCACATTTCTGTAAAGAAGAGTAAGTATAAACCTGGAGGATGTTTCTTTTTTCTTTGTTGTTCTCTTTCTAGTTGTATCGCTGATTCCATGTTATTTTCCTCCTGACACAAACAAAAACAAAGTTAATAATTTTGTACATTTAATATTTTACCTTATTAACTATTATAAGTCAATAAAGGTTGATTTTTCAGAAGAAATTGGAAAAGAGATATAGCTATAGAATGGGTGTTTCTTTTATGTTAGACTATGGACTATGTTTTCTTTGTAAGGAAGCGGGTTATTGCACTTTTTTATATGTGAAATTGATTTCATAAAAGATGAAATTAAAGAAGGAGAAAGAAATGAAATTGTTACAGAAAAAAGAAATTTTACTGATTAGTCTTATGTTATTCTCGATGTTCTTTGGAGCGGGGAATCTTATATTCCCACCTTTCCTTGGGTATGAAGCAGGAGAACATGTGTGGATTTCATTAGTAGGGTTTATTATATCAGCAACAGGTCTTCCTATATTGGGAGTTATTGCGATTGCAAAAGCAGGAAGCTTTCAAACGTTAGCGGGTAGGATTCATTCTTCATTCGCCATTATTTTTCCGTGTATCGTGTATTTATTTATTGGACCAGGACTTGGTATACCACGTGCAGGAAGTTTAGCTTTTGAAATGGGGCCAGGTCAGTTCTTCTCAGAAGCGGGAAGCATAGTTTTATTATGTTACACGGTTATTTTCTTTAGTATTGTGTACTGGTTAAGTTTATCACCTTCTAAATTAATGGGGTTGTTCGGAAAGGTTTTAACACCGTTATTATTAGGCATGATTGCCCTTATCTTTATAAAGAGCAAGTTTACATCAGTAGGTAGTGTGAAAGAGGCTGCTGGAAACTATGGACAAGCTCCTATGTTCCAAGGGTTTTTAGATGGGTATTTAACGATGGATGCATTAGCAGCTTTAATTTTTGGGATTGTTATTGCAAATGCTCTTCGTACAAAAGGTATTGAAGATGATAAAGGTTTAGCGAAATATATGAGTATTGCTGGAATTGGAGCAGGACTATTATTATCTATTATTTATGTCATACTTGGATATGTTGGTTCAATTAGCGGTTCGTTAGGTACATTTGATAATGGGGCGAACGTATTAGCACAAGTGATGACGACGTTATTTGGACAAGGTGGAGTCGTTTTATTAGGTCTTATTTTTACAATCGCGTGCTTATGTGTTTCAATTGGACTTGTTACATCTTGTAGTCAATTTTTCGCAAGTGCATTTCCGAAAGTAACTTATAAAGTTTGGGCATTTATATTAAGTTTTGTTAGTATGATTTTAGCTAATTTAGGATTAACACAAATTTTAAAAGTATCAGTACCGATTCTTGGATTTATTTATCCAGTTGCATTAACACTCATTATTCTAGGGTTATTCCATAAATATATTGGAAAGTATGCATACGTATATGCAGTAACTGTTGGGATTGTAGCGGTATTTAGTGCAATCGATATTTTTAATAAAAATGTAATGATGAATCAGTGGACGTCAATATTGAAATACATTCCGTTTTATACAGAAGGTGTTGGGTGGATTGTTCCAGCTATTGTAGGTGCTTGTATTGGTGTCATCGTTAGTGTTGTTCTAAATAAGAATAAATGAGTAAAAAGGTGTTTTCCTATTTCGGAAAACACCTTTTTTTTGGAAAAATAGTATTGAAAATGAATAGACTAAGAGTATGATAAAGGTAATTGGTAATATATAGATTTTGAATAGATGATGAGGGGGGAGCGTATGAAGGAGGATTTAAATAAGAAAATAGAAGCGCTCGAAACGGCAATTGAAACGATTCAAGAAGCGCTTTTTGAATTGAAAGCAAAACAAAGAGAAATAGAAGTAGAAAATGCTCAGCAACATGTTAGTAAAGAAAAGAAAGAATATATTGAAACGGTAATGGAGGAAAAGCAAAAAGAAGAAGTAGTTACAATAAAGGAGCCCGTGCAAGAACGTGAGGTAAAACAAGTAGATATATCTGCATTTAAACCAGAACCATTTAATATTATTAATTTTTGCCAAACTTGGTTGCCACGTATATTTGTCGGCATTATGTTACTTGGAGTAATCTGGTTATTTAAAGCAGGGGTAGATGCTGGATTATTAACACCTGTAATACGAATTGTGTTTGGTATTGTCCTATCAATCGGTTTTTATTATATAGGTGATATTCAAATTAAACGAGAGCGGCAAGCGTTGGGTTTAGTATTAGCAGGAGGAAGTATTACGGGTATAGTTTTAACGACATTTGCGGCGCATTATTTATATGGATTTATTCCAGCAAGTGTTGCGTTTGTATGTAACATTGCATGGGTCATTTTAGGTATTTATGTAGCGAAGAGGTATCAATCGGAATATCTTACTATATTCGTAGCCGTAGGAGCTTTCTTCGTGCCATTCTTATTAAATAGTACGACTCCTAATCCATATATTTTCTTTGGATATGAGACGATACTAACACTTAGCTTATTATGGTATGCGTTGAAAAATCGTTATCAGTATTTATATATGATTTCTTATGCTGTTGCTGCTATTGTCCTTTTTGTTTTCTTTGCTATTATGTCAATGTTAGTGGAGGATTTGCAAATACAGTTAACGGTTGTTTATGGTTTGATTCACTTACTATTATTTTGGCATATGTTTACGGAGAGAAGCTTTATATTAGAGCCACGCTTGGCGATATTTAGTGCGAATGCAGTTCTCTTTATATTAGCCATTTCAAAAATACCTGAATTTACAACATGGGGATTAATGATTAGTGCACTCGTGCACGCTACTATGTTCGTGTTTGAATATAGGAAGAATAGACATTCTACATTTACAAATCTTTTATTTGGTTTCGCAATGGGTGCATTTAGTTTAGCGATTTTATATGAGTATAGTTTAGTGAATGCAGCGATTGTATTATTATTACAAGGTTTCCTCGGTATGATGACTGCTATTAAAGTAAAACAACAGGTGAAATTGTATGTTAGTGCGACGATTTACGCGATTGGAATGATACAAACTATTTTTAGTCCGTTTGATCATTTCATTTCAGCTGGGTTTGTTGCTCATATTATTTTAATAGGTACATTTTATTACTGCATGAAACAAGCGAAAGATGTGTTAATGAGCTTTGGAAAATATGTTTATTCTATAGCACTCTATTGGTTTATGGTTATCGTATTTATTGCAATTACTAGAGTCGGTGAAGTGCTTTCTACAGATGGAAGTATAATAAGCGTATCTGTATCGTTATTATGGATGGTATATGCATTATTTGCAGTTTGGCTTGGACGGAATAAAAATATGAATGAAATATTGTATGCCGGCTTAGTCGTGTTAGTCGTAACGATAGGGAAGCTATTCCTTCTGGACTTACCAGAAGTATCGATGATGATCAGGGCAGTGTTATTCTTAATTGTAGGTAGTATAGGTATCGTTATTTCAAGGATGTTTTTCTCAAAAGAAGAGAAGTAAAAAGAAGACAATCCGTATGCGGATTGCCTTTTTCATTATTTCTTATCAATTATTACAGCTTCATTGTATTTCGCTGTTGTATTTTGGCGTAGACGAAGCGTTGCTTGTCCAGCTGTATTTGAATCGATTTGTACGTTCACAATTCTCTCAGCAGAACCTAAGCTGTTTGTTGTGAAAGAGAACGCACTACTGTATCCGAAAGTAGATGGCCAAGTACCATTTGTATTTTGAACTTTTGCTACTTGTGTACCGCCAGTAGTGAATATACCTAAAGAGTAATTAGTGTATGTTGTGTTTGGTAATAAGTTATTTACTTGAATTTTGATTTGGAACACTTCATTGTTTGGTAGAGTGCTAGGGTGTGTAACTACGTAGTCGTTTGCTGTTATAGCACCGTTATAACCGTATGAACCTGGTTTGAAAGTATTTGTATTAAACCATTGATAACCTGCATTTGGTGCACTCCAAGGTTCAGGTTGTGGCTCAGTTGATAAGCTTGGTTGTTCAAATGTTTGTAAAGTGGTAGGTAAATCAAGTTGTAAACCATTTACTTGATCTAAACTTGTAAATGTTTCTTTATTCGATAGCCAATTTACGATATTTTCTAGTAAGATAGCATCGTTTTCTTCTTTATAACCATCGTAAGTTTTCTTTGTTTGGCCAGAATCTTCACGAACGTATTTTGGCGTCGCATCTTCTACCGGAGAAGAGTCACCGATAAAGGCAGCTTTTCCAAGTCCTACTTTTGCGATAGCAGCATAAGGGCCTTCTGCAACACCACCGCCGTTATAAACACCGCTATCAACAGCATTATTCCATTTTGACGGGTTTTCTGGAAGATAAACAAGTCCTTTTGCTAGTTTTGGGTTTGTAATGGCTAGAGTAGAGCCAGCATGCATTGCTACAGATGAAACACCTTTTGTAATTCCGAATGATTGTTCAGGTGACACAATATTTTTAGCTGCAACATCACCGATTGCATTGTAGCGGAAGCGAATACCGAAGTTGTTAGATAGCCAATCAGAGCTTTCTATTCCTTGCATAGCTTGTGAATTTACTTCCTCACTAGACATTCCTTTTGCAGGATTATCCCATGCACCGCGTCTATATCCATTAAATACTTCAGAAGAGTCCCAGCGATTTTTATTACGATCTGCATTATAATGATCGGCAATGAAGAAGATACTGCCGCCACTTTTCACGTATTGTAACATAGCATCTTGTTCAGATTTTTTGTAAGGAATATTTGCTTCTGGAACGATAAACACATTGTAGTCTTTTAAATCTTCGTATGTAATCGGTGTTGATTTACGTAGTTCTTTTACATGATATCCGTTTTGGGCAATGCCGTTTCCGAAATCAGAAAAGCCACCATCAATAACCCAGTCAGCCGTCCCAGCAGTTTGACCGTGTGTATTATCGAATAATACTTTCTTCCCATTGTTTTGATTTACAACTTTTGCAGCAATTTCAGGAGCTGGGTCTACAGAGCTTTCTGCATAAGTAGACGGTATGAACGAAGCCCCTATACTTAGTGTAATTGCTGTTGCTAAAGAAAATGTAATCCATTTTTTATTCTTCATAGAAGAATCCCCCTAATAATAAATATATGTGCTTTAATAATGTAATTTATTTTTCTGAAAAAATAAAGACAGAAAACGTAAAAAATATTAAAAAATTGTAAAAATACCGTGAATTTTGTTGAGAAATATTTATATAGATATAAAAACATCCCTTCCAATTAATAAGGAAGGGATGTTTTGTTTAACTAATTTTTGAATTAGGTGTTTCGTCAATTTTATGGAACCCTTTCATGTAATATACGATAGCTAAACCAATAAGCCAAATAGGACCAACAATTAATGCAATTCTTGTATCTTCTGAATACGCCATTATACCTAATACTAGTGCAAGGAAAGCGAGTGAGAAATATGAACTGAATGGATGTAAAGGCATTTTATATGTTAGCTTGTCCTTTTTATCAGTTTGCAATCCTTTACGGAATTTAATTTGAGCGATTAAAATGATGCCCCAAGTCCAAATTGCCCCGAAAGTTGAAATACTAGTGAGCCATGTAAATACTTTTGCGGGCACAAGATAGTTTAATATAACACCAACGAGTAAAACGATAGCTGTTGCTACAATTCCTTGACTCGGAATGCCATTTTTATTTAAACGACCGAATCTTTCAGGAGCTTTCTTCTGCTGAGCTAGTGTATATAGCATACGGCCTGTACTAAATAAACCACCATTACAGGAAGAAAGAGCTGCTGTTAATACGACAAAGTTAATAATACCTGCTGCTTTTGCGATACCGATTTGCTGGAATGTTAATACGAATGGACTTCCTTTCTCACCAAGTTCATTCCATGGATAAATTGCCATCATAACGAATAGAGCCCCAACGTAGAACAGTAATATTCTCCAAAATACGTTATCGATTGCTTTTGCGAGTGTTTTTTTCGGATTTTGAGCTTCACCCGCTGTAACACCGATTAATTCAACGCCTAAATAAGCGAATAACACCATTTGTAAAGAGAGTAGTAACCCAGAAAAACCATTTGGGAACCAGCCACCATGTGACCAAAGGTTTGAAATACCAGTAGCGATACCACCGTTTCCGAATCCGAATAAAATAATACCAGCTCCAATAATTATCATACAGATAATTGTGACAATTTTGATGAGAGCAAACCAAAATTCAAGTTCTCCAAATACTTTTACGGATAAGAAGTTGAAAGCACTCATTAATAATAGAGCGAGTAACGCCCAAGTCCAGCGCGGGATATCTGGGAACCAGTATTGCATGTAAATGCCAGCCGCTGTAATTTCAGCCATGCAAGTAACAACCCATAAAAACCAGTAGTTCCAGCCAGTAATATAGCCAGCTAGTGGTCCAAGATAATCAGAAGCATATTTACTAAAAGAACCGGCAACAGGTTGTTCAATTGCCATTTCTCCGAGTGCTCGCATAATGAAAAAAATAACGAGTCCGGCGATCATATAACCTAGTAGAATAGAAGGGCCAGCTAGCTTAATAGCAGAAGCGGATCCTAAAAATAGTCCAACGCCAATAGCGGAGCCGAGCGACATTAAAGTAATATGTCGTTCTTTTAAACCACGGTTTAAATTTTCAGATTTGTTTGTGTGCTGCATAAGAAGAATCCCCCTTGTAGAGTGAACGATATTTGAATGCGTTTACTAAATATTTAACTATTTCAAATTATAAAACATTTCTATCTGTTATGCTACAAAAATAAACATGATTAACTGTACTACATCTGTACTTGTCAGACTTAAACTTAAAATTCGAACTATTAGTGAATATATTGACTCTTCTTTTTATTGATTGTTAAGATTAAGTATTATATTTTCTCACATACTAGTAAGAAAAGAATATGTGATAATAATTCAGATGTAGGAAGGGTACATAACCATGTTTCAATTACAAAAATATAACACTTCTGTGAAGCAAGAGCTTTTAGCTGGCATCACAACTTTTTTTACATTTGCGTATATTCTTGTCATCAATCCGAAAATATTATCTGATGCAGGTGTACCATTTGATCAAGCTTTTACAGCAACTATTATTGCGACTGTTATAGGGACGCTATGTATGGCGTTTTTAGCTAACTATCCAATTGTTATTGCTCCAGCTATGGGAATGAATGCGTATTTTGCTTATTCTGTTGTTCAACAGGCAGAGGGGATTACATATGTCATTGCGTTTTCAGCAGTATTTGTAACAGGTATCATTTTTCTTTTATTATCTTTCACTTCATTTAGGCAAAAGCTAATTGTCGCAATTCCTGATAGTTTAAAACATGCAATTGCAGGGGGAATTGGACTATTTATTGCTTTTATTGGATTACGCCTTTCTGGAATTATTGTTGATCATCCATCTAATTTAGTTACGATTGGTGATTTTCATTCTCCAGCCGTTATTTTAACTTTAATTGGTTTAATATTAGCGGCGGTATTAATGGTATTACGTGTGAGCGGTGCATTATTTATTAGTATGATTGTGACAGGAGTTATCGCCTTCTTTACAGGGCAACTGAAGTTTACGGATAAAATTGTTGCGATGCCTCATTTACCAGAGGGAATTATCGTTTCAAACCCAATCAATGCCTTTTCAGATGTAATTGAATACGGATTATATGGTGTTGTATTTTCATTTTTACTTGTACTGTTATTTGATACAACAGGTGCATTACTCGGTTTAATTAAACAAGCGGGTTTAATTACAGATAATACAGAGAAACGTTTTGGTAAAGCGTTTATTGCAGATGCAATTGGTGGGACTACAGGTTCTATTTTTGGAACAAGCCCAACAGCAGCGACGATTGAATCATCAGCTGGTATTGCTGCAGGTGGTAAAACAGGATTAACAGGTATTGTAGTTGTCTGTCTAACGATTATAACGGCATTCTTCAGCCCTGTGATTGCTTCTTTATCAAGTGTAGCCGCTATTACAGCTCCTTCATTAATTATTGTAGGTAGTTTAATGGCGCAAAGTCTTCGTGATATTAATTGGAATGAATTTGAAGATGCATTACCAGCATTTTTAATTTTCGTTGGTATTCCGTTAACGTCTAGCATTGCGAATGGAATTGCAATTGGATTTTTAGTGTATCCAGTCTTAAAAATTGTGAAAGGGAAAGCGATGGAAGTACATCCGTTACTATACTTATTTACAATTTTATTTGGATGCCATTTATTCTTATAATATAGATATAGGAAAGGGGCTTCTTATGAGAGGCTCCTTTTTTGTGTATAATAAGGTGAAAATCAAATTAATGGAGTAAAATATAAATTACTTAATGGAATATATATGTTGCAATATAGGTGAAGGAGGAACATGAATGGCTGTAAGTAAAATAAAAGTCGCGCGTGTTCAGTTAGATTTAACGCAGCAACAATTAGCAGAAAAAGTAGGCGTTACAAGGCAAACGATTAGTTTAATTGAGAAGGGGAAATACAACCCGTCTTTAGATTTATGTTTGAAAATTTGTTATGCGGTAGACAAAACATTGAATGATTTATTTTGGGAGGAAGAGGAGTGAGGGGATGAGGATCGTGAAAGATGAACGTTTAATGATTGAGGGACTCAAACATATTAGACTCGTTTTCATCTTACAAAATATCGTCATACTAGGTGTTGTTTTTTATCGGTACGTTTTGCAAGATGCAGGATATGAAAGTGTTTCAGATTTATTAATGGTATTTATGGTCGGGATAATAGTTATTAACTTTTTAAACTTAAAAAACTCGGTGGAAGTGTATGAGCATACAGGGGGAGTATCTCGTAGTTATTTTAGGAAGCTATTATTCATTCCAGTAGGTATTGTTATTGGGATTTTAGCTATTTGTATCGTTGTAACACCGGGTATTTCGATAAAAGAAATTAGTATAACAGGACTTATTATGTTTGCTTGTTTTTTAGTTCCTAGTTTATTTATATACATATATATGAAAAAAATAAAAAGTGAAGATTGAAATATAAGAAAAGCTTTCCCCATATTGGGGAAAGCTTTTCTTATATTTTTTTATACAGTAATTTATGAAGACCAATCGGTTCAATTTCAAAGATTTCACCATGTTCCTGGAAGCCTAAGTGCTTGTAATAGTCAGCTACAGTAATTCGGCCATTGCACCATAATATATTTGCTTGGCGTTCTTGCAAGACTTGCTCCGCTTTCTGAATTAAGGAGCTTCCAGCACGTTTGTTTCGAAATTCAGGTAATGTGGCCATTCCTCGTAGACGATAATGAATACCTGCTAGTAAGTCAGGGTATATCTCTTTTGAGAAGGAAGCGATACTAATTAGTTCATCGTTTATAAATGCGCCTAAGTGAAAGGTGTCCGTTTCATAGTCGGAAGAGTATTTACAATCTGCTAATGTTTGATTCGGGCGTAAAATTTTTTGACGTAATACGTAAGTTTCAGATCCCTCAATATTTTTCACGGTAATCATATTAACATCCTTTCTTATAAGGCGTTTTCTGTTAGTTGTATAAAGAAATAGGCAGGTGCGGCGAAAAGTCCGAGTATGCTAGCAGTTCCGAGAAGGAGTGAAAGTAAGAGGCAGGAGTATTTTATTCCATTCGATTTTTTCCATCCGTAGCTACAAATTTCAATGCTAACACCGATGAGAATAATGGCAACGAGTATTTCTGCTAATAATAAAAGAGCTAAAGTTACAATAGACATAATGTGATCCATCCTCATAATATGTGATAGTAACATTTTACCATATAAAATGGAAAAAAATGCCCCTCAATTATGTGAGGGGCATTTTTCTATTCTAATATGCTTTTTAGTGTATCGATATGTTCTTTTGAGCCAGTTACAAGTAATGTATCGCCGTGTTGTAGGCTTGTATCACCATGTGGGATTAATGCTTTATTACCGCGGTAAATTTGAATGACGAGTACATCGCCTAAAAATGGAAGGCGACGAAGTGCAACGCCGTTATATTTATTACTCCGTAGTTCCACTTCACGGACTGTTTCGTTTGCTGTTGTAATTAAGCGAACGAGACTCGGTTTATCAATTAGTGCACGTAATAGAATGCGTGTAGAGTTAATTGTTGAGAATACGGCGATATGTTCTTGCGTTGCTTTTTCTTGTAGAAGTGGATCTTCTACACTTGCAATAACATGTTCAACACCTAGTTCTTTTGCATGTTCTGCTAATAATAAGTTTTGTTCATCATCGCTTGTTGCAACAACAACGCGATCTGCGTTAAATGCTGTTTGTTCAGTTAATGATGCGATCGTGATGTCATCTAATTTTACGATAGGGAAGTCATGTGATTTTGCTTCCTCATCATTTATTTTATTTTGACGCATCATATAAAGTGTTACGTCATAATCTTCTCGTTTTAAATCAAGTGATAACGGAAGGGTAATTCTGCTTGCGCCAATAATAGAAACTTTTGGTTTTGGTGTTTCTACTTTTGGGAACATTTTTTTAAATAATATAGGTGCAAAAATACAAGTAATAACTGCGCTTAAAATAAGGGAAGCAGATAAACTTGGACTGATGATTCCTAGTTTTTCACCAATTTGTGCAGCTGCAATAACTAAAGAAAGTGTCGATGTTAATAAGATGGCACTTCCTAGTACGATATTACGTGGATACCATTTTCGTAAGACGAGTGATGGTAACAGCTTTGAAATAAAGAGTCCCACAATTAAAATTGGGATCATTAGCATGCTAGAAGGTTCTTTAAAAATAGACCAAACTTCTAGATTCACACCAACCATTACGAAGAAAATAGGGATGAAGAAACCGTAGCCGATGGAATCCAGTTTTTCAACCATATCTTCATTTGGTGATAATAACGATACAAGTACACCCGCTAAGAAGGCACCTAAAATATTTTCAGCTCCAACAGATTCAGATAACCCAACTAATATTAAGATGAGTGCAAAAACAGCTCGTGTATCAATTTGTACACTACCAGCTTTTAAGCTATCTAAGTATGGAATGTTTTTAAAGCGTTTTGCAACGAAGTAAATAACAATACCAGCGCCGAATAGAAGAAGAAGGAGCCACATGCTTTGGCCGCTTTCGGAATTTAATCCGACGAATACAGCGAGTAAAATCATTGTAACTAAATCTGCAATAACAGCGACTAATAAAATGATTTGTCCAATTGCCGTTTTTCCTAAGTTATTCTCTTTTAATGTTGGTACGACAACACCTAAAGAAATAGTTGAAATAATTAAAGTCATAAACATTGCATTATCCACGAATCCTAGCCATACGAACAGTAATGATAGGGCATAAGATAAGATGAAAATAAATAAGAAGATAATGCTCGCTGCTTGGAATGTGTTTGGTTCGTTTGTCGTATTCTTTTTCCCTTTTTGTTTAAAGATAGAAAAATCAATTTCTAAACCGCTTAAGAACATTAAGAAGATAAATCCTAGTGTCGATAAGACTTGAAGCCACATATCTGGCTCAATAATATTAAACCCACTTTTACCTACAAAGATTCCTGCGATGATTTCTGCAACAACGACAGGAAGTGCTTTTAATTTAAAGCGTTGTAACAAAAGGGGAACGAAAAACGCGATTGCAACGACAACCATAAGTGATAGAACAGAAGTATGATGTTCCATTGCGTTCTCTCCCTTCAAATAAATATAGTACCTATTTAGCCATATAATAGGTAGAAAAGCAACGCATATGGATTCGATTTCATAAAGAAAGAGTTTTCTTAAGATTTGTCATAATAAGTATATTTTTCATGATTCTGTTGTTAATTCCGTAATGTGGATGTAATAGGGGAGGGGATAAAAAAAAGACTGCCGAGGAATCTCAGCAGTCTTTTTCATGTACATTACATTGAGAAGAAGATCCATACAGTTAAACCAACTGTTGCAGTTGCAACGAAGAAACTGTATATCATTGTAAGGACTTGAACTCTTCCTTCTCCTTCTTTTAAATGCATGAACATAATTAATTGTAACAACGCTTGCGCAACAGCCATGGCGATAATGGACGTTAATATCGTTGAAAGTGGCAAGTTTGTATAAAGTGCCACGTATAAAGCTAGGAACGTTAGTGCAAGCGATAAAATAAATCCGAAAACGTGTGACCATGGGAATCCGCTATGCGCATGCCCATTTGCTTGATTGTTATTTTGACTCATTTACGCCACCATCCCGTTCAAGTAAACTAGTGTGTAAATAAAGACCCAAACAAGATCGAGGAAATGCCAGTATAAGCTGATAATAAATACTTTACGAGCTGTAACTGGTGTTAAACCTCGTTTTAAAATTTGGATAATAACACAAATTGCCCAAATGATACCACCTGTTACGTGGGCACCATGTGTTCCAAGAAGAACGAAAAATGCAGATAGGAAAGCACTTGTTTGAAGCGTTGCGCCTTCACCAATGTACATAATGAATTCTTCAATTTCAAAGAATAGGAAACCTGCACCTAAAAGTAATGTAAGGATGAACCATCCAAGCATTGCTTTTTGGTTGTTCTTACGCATTTCGTGAATTACGATACCACATGTGAAACTACTTGTTAAAAGTAGTAATGTTTGAATTAAAAGCGTTTTAAGTTCAAACAGTTGCGCTGGAGTTGGGCCATCTGCCGTACGACCAGCAAGTACTAGATAAGAGGCGAAAAGTGTTGCGAACAGCATAATTTCAGCCCCAAGAAAAATCCAGAATCCTAGGATATTCAATCTACTTTGCTCGGATTGATATTCCAAAGGTAAGCTTTTATCTAAAGCCGCCATATCATTTCACCTCTCATGCTATATGTTCTGTTTCTTTAATTTCATCAACGCTTACGTAGTAGCCATCATCATAATCGAATGAACGATAGATTAAGCAAGCTAAAATACCAACGCCGCCGATTGCTGCAAGCCAGAACCAGCTAAATACTAATGCGAAACCTGCAAGACCGAAGAATAAAGACGCAATAATAGGCACGCCAGAGTTACTTGGCATGTGAATTGGTTTTAAATCTTCTGCTGCTGGTGTAACTGTTTCTCCGCGTTTTTTCATGTACCAGAAAGCATCAGCTTCTTTGATTTCAGGAAGTTTCGCGAAGTTGTAATGTTGTACAGGAGATTGAGTTGCCCATTCAAGTGTACGGCCATCCCATGGATCTCCAGTTGTGTCACGTTCACCGTGACGAGCACTCCAAATTACGTTGTAACAAAGAATTAGGAAACCAATACCCATCATTACCGCACCAACAGATGCGATTTGGTTTAGCCATCCCCATCCAAGACTCTCAGAGTAAGTGTACATACGACGAGTCATACCGTCTAAACCTAAGAAGTACATTGGGAAGAAACAGATGTTGAATCCGCTCATAAAGATCCAGAATGTCCATTTACCTAGGCGTTCGTTTAACATATGACCAGTCATTTTTGGATACCAGAATGTGAATCCAGCAAGCATAGCGAATACTGTACCTGCGATTAATACGTAGTGGAAATGAGCAATTAAGAAGTAGCTGTTATGGTACTGATAATCAGCTGCTGCCATACCAAGCATAACCCCTGTAACCCCACCGACTACGAAGTTTGGAATAAATGCCAATGACCAAAGCATTGGAACTGTAAAACGAATACGTCCTTTATACAGTGTAAACAACCAGTTAAAGATCTTAACCCCGGTTGGAATCGAAATCGCCATTGTCGAAATCGAGAAGAATGAGTTAACCGCTGGACCTGCACCCATCGTGAAGAAGTGATGAAGCCATACGACGAAACTTAGTAAAGAAATTGCAACCATTGAGTAGACCATCGCACTGTAACCGAATAGACGTTTACGTGAGAATGTACTAATGATTTCAGAGAAAATACCGAATGCCGGTAAAATAACGATATATACTTCAGGGTGACCCCATACCCAGAATAGGTTGGCCCATAACATTGGCATACCGCCGCTCGCCATCGTAAAGAAGTGAGCATCGAATAGACGGTCAAATGTCATTAATGCAAGAGCAACTGTTAATACTGGGAAAGCGAAAATAATGATAACTGTTGTAATTAAGATTGACCAAGTAAACATGGGCATTCTCATTAAAGTCATACCAGGTGTACGCATTTTTAAGATAGTAACAAGGAAGTTAATACCGGTCATTAGCGTACCGAGACCTGAAATCTGTAATGCAATTGCGTAGTAGTTATTTCCTACACCAGAAGTAAACTCTGTACCTGCCATTGGGAAGTAAGAAGTCCACCCAGCGTCTGGAGAACCACCGATTACGAAAGCGATGTTGAATAACATTGCTCCGACAAAGAATAACCAGAAACTTAAAGCATTTAAGAACGGATATGCAACGTCACGAGCACCAATTTGTAATGGTACTACAAGGTTCATTAATCCCATAACGAATGGCATCGCCATGAAAAGAATCATAACTGTACCATGTGTTGTGAAGATTCCGTTATAGTGTTCAGCATTTAAATAAGTTGTTTCTGGGAATGTTAACTGTGCACGGATCATTAAACCGTCCATACCACCACGGAATAACATGATAACCGCAGAAATAATATACATGGCCCCAATCTTTTTATGGTCAACAGTTGTTAACCATTCGTCCCAAAGCCATTTCCATTTTTTATACTTTGTTAGTACGAAAATGATTGCTAATGTCACAAGAACGATAGAAGCGTCTGCACCGTAAATAATCGGGTCACCTGTGACAAAGAATTCATCAAGCTTCACTGTGTTCACTCCAATCTGTTGGAATAATAGCTATTATTTTTTGTTTTTGTAGTAGTTGTAATCACAATATTCAAGTGATTTTGGATCTACATAACTTAAGTGGTGACTAGAGAATGTCATACGACCAACTACACCAGGTTTAACAATTTCGTTGTACTTATCTTCTGTTAGTTTAGGAGCAGTTTGTTGTACTTCTTTAACCCACTTGTCATATTTCTCTTTAGTTTTTGCTTCAACTTCGAACTCCATATGTGTGAATCCTTCACCAGAGAAGTTCGCACTACGGCCTAGGTAAGAACCAGGCTTATCAGCTTGTAAATAAAGATCCATAATCATGCCATCCATAGTGTACTTCATACCACCAAGTTCTGGTACCCAGAAAGCATTCATTGGACCGACAGAAGTCAGTTTGAATTGAATTGGTACACCAGCTGGGATGTTTAAATAGTTAACGGTTTCAATTTTTTCCTCTGGGTAACTGAATAACCATTTCCAGTTTGCAGATGTAACATAAATCTCAACTGGTTTAATATGTTTGGATTCTTCCGGAACCTCTTCCGAAGCATAAGTTGCTTTTACTGTTGGAATCGATAATGCGATAACGATAATAACAGGAACAAGCGTCCAAATAATTTCTAATAATGTGTTACCGTGTTGTTCAGGTGGCTCGTAGTCCATATTCTCTGGTTTTTCACGATAACGAATCAAGATGACTGTAAACAAGATGAATACAATTGCGATAATTAATGACATAAGCAAGAATGACCAAACAATTAAATCATACTGTGCTTTTGCAACAGGTCCTTGCGGATTTAATACTGCGAGTTTCTTATCACAGCCACCGAGGAACAGAAGTAATGATAACGGAAGAAGCGAAGCCAGCTTCCAAAACGTTTTCTTTAGTTGCACGATTGAAAATCTCCTTTCTCCTTGGATTGAAACTATGCCAATAAAACAATATAAACCTATTAATTTATAGATGGCAATAGTTTTTGTGATATTGTTAAAAAATAGACACAAATGCACACTTTTTAAGGTGAATATCATTTGTAACTTGATAACATTGTAAACCATTTTCCAGTAAAAAACGTGATTGTGGAAATTTTAAGATAAATAAAGTTATACCAAGATATCCAAGAAATAGAAAAAAACTATCCTATCATAAGAAAGGTAGCTGAATATTTTGTATATTCATTTTACTTCTTTTTTTAGATTTATTTGTTGTTCAAATGTGACAACTTTTTTATATTTTAATTGGTATAAAATGCAACAAATGATCATAAATGGAATACCGCAATAAAGAGCAATTCTCTAATCTGGAATGAAAGCTAAACTAACAAATGTAATGAAATTGAGTGAAAATGCTAAGATTGGAACTATTGGATAAAATGGTGGCGATAATTTAAATCATTTTGTTCTACTTGTTGATTCATATGTCCCTCCCCCGTTATTTTCTTGTATGTATGAACTGATGTTTATTCCGAGTTTTTAAACATTAGTGGGGGATGTGACACATATTCGGCTTATTTATTATGAAATGAATGGAGTATGTAAAAATGCGAACTATGACTAAATGCTCTAAGTGTGCTTTTTGTTAATGGTATGATATATTAATTATGTTAATTATTTTGGTTTCAGCAAAACGATTCAGAAAATCATGTTGTTTTTTCTTTTTATTAAAAATAATTAGATTTTTATAACAATTAAAGTGTGAACAATAATTCACAGAATCTTTCTAGCAAACTAGTAAGAAGAAAGGTACAATGATAAGAGGTATGTCTGTAAAATAATAATTAATGGAGTTTTGTTTAAAATGAAAAAGTTAAAATATCTTTTTGTTTTTGGAATTATATTTGCTGCCGCGTTTTTTATAGGGAAAGATAAAATTATACAAAAGGCGCAAGTGTTCCGTTTAGAGTTTCTATCTGAAATGAAAGAAGCGACTATGATTGAAAATGTTCCATTTATAAAGCAGTTACCAGAATTACCTCGTGGATGTGAAGTTACAAGTTTGGCTATGTTGCTACAATACAAAGGTATACAAGTAGATAAGATGCAACTTGCTAGCGAAATTCATCGTGTTCCATTTGAACAAAATGGTTTACGTGGAAATCCTTATGAGGGGTTCGTTGGAAATATTTATACGAAGGCAAAGCCAGGATATGGTGTATATAATCAACCCATTTTTAATTTAGCAGAAAAATATGCTCCTGAAAAAGTAGTTAATTTAACAGGTAGAGACGTGCAAGATATGTATAAAGTAGTTAGTTCCGGTTCGCCAGTATGGGTCATTATTAATACAACGTTTCAGCCACTAGCCGAGAGTAGTTTTGAAACATGGAATACAAGCTCTGGCGAAGTGAAAATTACATATTATGAACATAGTGTAGTAATAGTTGGCTATGATCAAAACTTTATATATGTAAATGATCCACTTAAAAATAATCCACGTTTTGCTGTTCCGCGTGCAGAGTTTGAGAAAGCTTGGGAGCAAATGGGGAAACAAGCGATTACTATTTTATAATAATGAAAAGTCATCTTTTTGATGGCTTTTTATTTTTAATTTACTATAATAGAAAATTCAGAAGATTCTTTCAAAAATAAACAATTCACGTTATAATAACATTTAACTTGGTGAAGAAGGGGCGAAGGAAAATGGATGTTGCAAAGGAACTGGTTTTATCGAAAAATCAATTAATTGAGTGGAGAAGGCATTTTCATAAGTATCCAGAGCTATCTTTTCAAGAAGAAAAAACGTCACAGTTTGTATTTGATATACTTCGAAAAATCCCATATTTAGAAGTTTCCAGACCTACTAAATATAGTGTAATGGCAAGGTTAATTGGTAAGCAACCTGGTAAAACTATCGCGGTTCGTGCTGACATGGATGCTCTTCCTATTCATGAAGAAAATGAGTTTGATTTTATTTCTACATATCCAGGTGTGATGCATGCATGTGGCCATGATGGACATATAGCGATATTACTTGGGGTCGTACATAAATTAGTAGAAAAAAGAGAGAAGATTAAAGGAGAGATTCGCTTTCTCTTCCAACATGCAGAAGAAAACTTTCCTGGCGGTGCAGAGGAAATGGTTGCAGCGGGTGTAATGGAAGGTGTGGATTATATTATTGGTGCTCACCTTTGGGCATCGTTACAGGTTGGTAAAATAGGTGTAATTTATGGTGCTGCAATGGCTGCCCCGGATGTTTTTAAAATTACGATAGAAGGAAAAGGTGGACATGCTGGAATCCCTCATGAAACGGTTGATAGTATCGCAATCGGTACACAAGTTGTTTCGCAACTTCAGCAAATTGTATCTCGCCTCACGAATCCGTTAGTTTCTCTTGTAGTATCTGTTACGCAATTTCATGCTGGGACAACCCATAATGTGATTCCAGAACAAGCGGAGATTGAAGGGACAGTGCGGAGTTTAAGACATGAGTTGCGAGAAGAAACAGAGAAAAGGATTGAACGGATTGTGAAGCATGTGACGGAATCTTACGGAGCGAAATATACATTTTCTTATGAATATGGATATCGACCAGTAGTAAATGATTATGAAGTTACAGAGATTATTGAGCAAACTGCATTACAGCTTTATGGAAGGGAACGAGTTACTCGTTTACAACCGACGATGGCTGGGGAAGATTTTTCAGCGTTTTTACAAAAGGCGCCAGGGACATTCTTTTTTATCGGTGCAGGAAATAAAGAGAAAGGAATTATATATCCTCACCATCATCCTCGTTTTACGATTGATGAAGATGCATTACCGATTGGAGTGGAAGTCTTTGTATCGTCTATTATGAATTTTATAAGTAAAGGAGAATGAGATGAAGAAAATACACGTATTAGCGCTTATTCCAGTTTTTTGTTTAGTTGTTGGACCTGTATTTGCTAATTCAGTTACTCCTTACGTATTAGGGATGCCATTTTTATTATTTTGGGTATTATTATCGGTGCTCATTACGTCTCTTTGTATGGGGCTTGTGTACGTATTTGATCCTGCTAATAAGGGGGATGTAAAATGATCGCCTTACTTATCATTATTTTATTTTTGTTTCTCGCACTATTTTTAGGAATTCGGGCACAACATGGAAAAGATATGAATTTAGAGCAATGGTCAGTTGGAGGAAGAGGCTTTGGCACTATTTTTGTTTTTCTTCTTATGGCAGGTGAAATTTATACGACGTTCACATTTTTAGGCGGAAGTGGATGGGCGTATAGTAAAGGAGCACCTACTTTCTATATTTTAGGTTATGGTGCACTAGCTTATATTTTATCTTACTTTTTATTGCCGCCAGTTTGGAAGTATGCGAAAGAGCATAATCTTGTCTCGCAGCCAGATTTTTTTGTGAAGAAATATAAGAGTCAGACGCTTGGCATTATCGTTTCTGTCATTGGGGTTATTTCAATTATCCCATACCTTGTTTTACAGTTAAAAGGATTAGGTATTATCGTTTCGGAAGCATCTTACGGCAGGGTATCACCAGTTATTGCAGTGTGGATTGGTGCGATTGTTATAACGATATATGTAATGGTTTCAGGCATACACGGCTCTGCTTGGACAGCCGCTTTGAAGGATATTATGATACTGTTTATCGTTATGTTTTTAGGTATATATTTACCATATCATTATTACGGAGGTTTTCAGCCGATGTTTGAAGCTGTAGAAGCAGCAAAACCAGGATTTCTATCTTTACCTGATGAAGGAATGAGCATTTCTTGGTTTGTTTCTACTATTGTATTAACAGCTCTCGGTTTCTATATGTGGCCCCATACATTCGCTTCTGCTTTCTCTGCAAAAAATGAAAAAGTATTTCGTAAAAATGCGGCAATTATGCCATTGTATTCTTTAGTTTTACTTTTCGTGTTCTTTGCAGGGTTTGCAGCTATACTGCAAGTTCCAGGGTTAAAGGGAGGGGATGTAGACCTTTCGTTATTCCGTCTCGCTCTTCAAACATTTGATCCATGGTTTATTGGTATTATTGGTAGTGCAGGAGTATTAACAGCATTAGTTCCGGGTTCCATGCTTGTTATGGCGGCATCTACTTTATTAGCAAAAAATATTTACCGAACAATGGTCCCATCTGCTTCAGATAGACAAGTTGCTAAAGCGGCAAAATTATTTGTTCCTGTAGTAACGCTTGTAGCTGTTTTGTTCACTTTTAAAGGTGGAGAAACGATAGGGGCTCTTCTTTTAATGGGATATAGTATAGTGACACAACTTTTCCCTGCGCTTGTATGTAGTTTGTTTCCACGTCAAGTTATTACGAAGAAAGGGGCAATTGCAGGAATGGGGATTGGATTGTTAGTGGTCGCATATATTACTTTATCTGGTTCAACTATAGCTACAATGTTTCCAGGTTTCCCTCAATATATAAAAGATTTAAATGTAGGTATAGTCGCATTGTTAATGAATATGATTGTGATGTTTATCGTTAGCGGGTTCACGAGAAATGTGTCTATAAAGACAGACAGTATAATAGTAGAAAAGTAATCCGTGTGCTAGAGCTATCTTTGAAAAGAGATAGCTCTTTTTTGTATATATTTTCTTCTATTAGCGGAATCTAACTAAAAACTTGTTGAAAAGGAAGTTAGGTGGGGGAATTGTTAGAGTTAAAAGGTAACTTATTTGAAGTTATGAAAGAAATTAGGGATGAATTAGGTTCGCCTAATGATTTAACAATTAGGGAAGTTGCCCTTGCGGGTAGTTTTACACGCTGTGCGGTTATTTTTTTATGTGGGTTAACAGATAAGGATAATGTTTATAAATATGTAGTTCGTACACTTCAATATGAAGAAGTACAAAAAGAAGAAGCTGTTGTTCAAACATTATTGGATCGTTTTATTTCTATTGCAGAAGTCGGTATGAAGACAACGTTTCCAGACATTATAAATGCAATTTTAGCAGGAGACACAGTTATATTAATTGATAATATTCAAACCGCTATTGTCATTAATAGCCGAGCATGGGAAAAAAGAAGTCTAGAATCTCCAGTAACAGAAGATTTAATACGTGGACCAAGAATTGGATTGAATGAAGATATTAACGTAAATAAGATGTTAATTCGCCGCAGCTTACGTGATCCGAAGTTACGGTTTCGATCCTATATTATGGGGAAGCGATCGCAAAAAGAAGTAACTTTAGTCTATATAGAGGATATTATTAACCCTTATATTGTAGACGAATTAGATCGACGGCTTCAATCAATAGTGGCAGACGTTATTCTTGAGACAGGAACGATTGAGCAATTAATTCAAGATAATAATTTATCACCATTCCCGCAATTTTTGAATACAGAAAGACCTGATAATATAGTGGCTGCGCTAGCGAAAGGAAAAGCGGCCATTTTAGTGGACGGATCACCATTTGCTCTTATCGCTCCACTAGTGTTTGTTGATATTTTTCAATCTGTAGAAGATCATTATGAGCGCTGGGTAATTGGTACGTTATTAAGAATTTTACGTATGGGATCAGGTATTGCTGCTGTTTTACTACCTGCCACGTACGTAGCGCTTGTTTCGTATCATCAAGGGCTTATTCCCTCTAAATTAGCTTATTCTATTGCGGGAGCGAGAGAAGGGGTACCATTTCCGGCATATATAGAAACGTTAATGATGGCATTAACGATGGAGTTAATACGAGAAGCGGGAATTAGGTTGCCAAAACCGATGGGGCAAACAATTGGGATTGTAGGTGGTCTTGTAATTGGAGAAGCTGCGGTGAACGCAGGGATTGTAAATCCGTTTTTAGTAATTATTATTGCAGTTACTGCAATTGCTACATTTTCACTGCCTGTATATAGCATTACGATTACGTTTCGGATTTTACTTTTTGTCTTTGTTTTAGCGGCGACTGCTTTTGGACTATATGGAATTATTTTAGCTCTTATTGCACTTGCGATTCATATTACGAATTTAAAGAGTGTTGGGGTGCCATATACAACGCCTATTGCTCCTGCATTTTATAAAGATTGGGAAGAAGAAATGATCCGCTTGCCAAAATCAATGTTGAAAGAAAGACCAGAGTACTTACAAACGAAAGATTCTACAATACGTCCAAAGGAGCGAGAGTAATTGAAACCATTTGAATATGGGGATGAAGAGATTGGATCTCGGGAACTTGGTTTTGCGGTATCGTCAACAATTATCGGTATAGGTGCATTATCTATGCCGCGAGATATTGCTACGCAAACCTTATTTTCGGACGGTTGGATTATTTTGCTTTTGGGTGGATTAGTCTGTGCGGTTTTAGGGTGGTTTGTAACGAGGGTAGCTATTTTATTCCCAAAACAAAACTTTGTTCAATATACGAGTGCACATTTGACGAAGCCTGTTGCATACACAATTAGTAGCATTTTAGTATTAACGTTTGCTGCTTTGACAGCATATGAATCGCGAATGATTGCAATTATTTCACAAACCTATTTATTTAGTGATACACCAGTGCAACTATTGTCTTTCTTTTTCCTATTAGTTGTTATTTATGGAATAGCAGGATCGAGAGCGGCTTTATTAAGGCTAAACGTTTTGTTTTTACCTATAGTTTTAATTGCGATAGTGCTGCTTTCTTTATTGAATATAAATTTAATGGAAATAAATAATTTACTACCAGCTTTTCAAACGGATGTCAGTCAATATGCTGTAGGAGTTAAAAACTCTATTTTCACATTTATCGGATTTGAGGTAGCTCTGTTTTATGCTGTGATGTTGAACGATAAGTCAGTGAAAAAGGCACCGATGGCAGTTGCAAAAGCGGTGATGGTAAACGTGTTGTCATACATTTTAATTTATGTAACTTGTATTAGTGTTTTTACATATATGACAACACGTGGATTGACATATCCAACAATTGAACTAGGGAAAGAAATTGAAATTGGTGGGGGGTTTTTAGAAAGGTTTGATGCGATTTTTTTTACTACTTG
Source organism: Bacillus sp. BPN334 (assembly GCF_008368885.1). Classification (NCBI taxonomy): domain Bacteria; kingdom Bacillati; phylum Bacillota; class Bacilli; order Caryophanales; family Bacillaceae; genus Bacillus; species Bacillus sp. BPN334. The sequence continues at coordinate 201,380 of NZ_QOZW01000018.1, forward strand.
GATTATTACTATTTATAACACTACAGCAATGTATTATGACGTCGCATCTTTATTGTTTTGTGCTATGTTTCCGAAAGTGAAGAAACATATTTTTATTTTCGTAAGTGCCCCGATTATTTTTATGGTGAATATGATACCTAGTAGTTTGAATGACTTGTCAAATTACGGAACTTATTTAGCTTGGATAGATATGGGCTTTGTTGTGTTAGCACCTTTGTTAGTTTTTATTGTATATAAAATAAAAAGAAGGAATGGTAGAAATGAAACACCTTCTTAAAATCATAATGCTTATAGTTTTAGTTGGATCTATAAGTGGGTGCTCTGAGTTAGAAGAAATAGAAGAAAGAGGATTTGTAGTAGGTGCAGCCTATGATATTGTGAAAAAAAAGAAAGCGAATCCAATTATGAAAGGGACGTATCAGATGGTACTCCCCAGTAAATTGTCGCAACAAGGTGGGCAAGGTGGTGGAGATAGCGAAAATTATATTAATGTGAGTGCGAAGGCAGATAGTGTCTTTGAGCAAATACGAATTATTGCCAAAAAAATTAGTCGCTCACTATTCTTTCCGCACATACAAGTGATAATTTTTTCTAAAGATTTATTATCGAATCCATATGTTTTACAAAATACGTTAGATGTATATATTCGTGATCATGAGATGAGAAGAAATATACGTTTGTTCGTTTCTAAGAAAAATGCAGAAGCTATTTTGAAGCAGAGCGCTAAGCCTGAAAATTTACCGGCGCAGTATATTGATATGTTAGCTGAACATCCTCCGAAAAATGCTCAAATGATTGAGGCTGCAAGAATTGGTGAAGTTCAGGAAAAGATGATTTCCAACCGAAGCTTCGTATTACCTATTCTTGAATTAACAAGGCAAGGGGTACAAATGAACGGGGCAGCGTTGTTTCGCGGGAAGGATAATAAGTGTGTAGGTAGTTTGAATGGAGAAGAAACATTTGGAATAAATTATATAATAGGTAAGAAAATTGGAGGATTCTTTACCATTCGTAAAAAAGACCAGCTTATTACATATGAAATTCATAAAATGCGTCGAAAGATTAAAGTATCTACAGAAAATGCTACAAAACCGAAGTTCGATATTCACTTATTTTTGGAAGGAACATTGGCTGAGTTGCATTTTAGTGATCATAAACAAATTATGAACGAAAAGCGATTAAAGAAAAACATCACGGAGGAAATGGAGAAGCGCATTCAAAAATCGATTAAGCTTGTTCAAAAAAAATATAAGGTAGATGTATTAGAGTTAGGGGACGTATATAAGCGGCATAATTATAAAGAATGGAAGAAGATAGATAAGAATTGGGATCAAGGTGAAAATTACTTTAGTAATGCTGAGATTACTGTTCATGTTCATCCGACAATTGAGCATTCAGGTTCAGCTTTACCAAAAAGAGTGAAATAAGGTGATGGAAGGTGTTTACTGGATTAGGAATTAGTTGCACAATATTAATGGCAATTCTTCCGGGGACCATATACTTTATTCATAAGAAACTCACAATGTATGGGGCACAGCCTTGGAATACTGATGCACAAAAAAAGAAACCTGAATGATTTCAGGTTTCTTTCGCACAAAGCATATGTGAAGGGGGATACCTTCTATGTATGCTTTGCTTTTATACAAGCCCTAACCAATGTACCAACTGTGTAGAGAGGAATGTCACAACAATGGCGATAACGGTAGGGATTGCAAACGATAAGAATGTCCATTTTGCACTTTTTGTTTCTTTATATATGTTAACCAGTGTTGTTCCACATGGGAAATGAAGAAGTGAGAACAACATTGTGTTTAACGCTGTTAACCAAGTCCAACCATTTTCTAAGAATAGATTTTTAATTTGATTAAAATCGTCTATTTCAGTTAAAGCTCCAGTTGATAAATAAGACATTAATAAAATAGGGATAACAATTTCATTCGCTGGTAGTCCAAGAATGAATGCAGCTAAAATAAATCCATCAAGTCCTAACATTTTAGCGAACGGATCTAGGAAGTTTACAAAATACATAAGTAAGCTTGTGTCACCGATGAAAATATTAGCTAGTAACCAAGTTAATGCAGCAGCAGGGGCAGCTACAACAACAGCTCGTTTTAAAACATAGACTGATTTGTCGAGTGTCGCACGCACAATTGTATTCCAAACCTTTGGCTTACGGTACGGCGGTAACTCAAGTGTGTAGTGAGTTGGCACACCTTTTAAAGCTGTTTTTGATAGTACCCAAGAAACAGTTAATGTCATAATAACACCAATTACAACCATCCCAACTACAACGCCAGCAGTAACTAATGTTTGCATACTACCTGTATAACCAGCAGCCATAAATAATGAAGACATTAAAATTAACATAGGCCAGCGACCGTTACAAGGAACGAAGTTGTTTGTTAAGATTGCAAGCATACGTTCACGTGGTGATTCAATAATACGTGTTGACATAATAGCGGCTGCGTTACAACCAAAGCCCATTGCCATTGTTAAAGATTGTTTACCATGTGCACCGGAGCGTTTGAATAAGCGATCCATATTAAAAGCGACACGTGGTAAATATCCGTAGTTTTCTAATAGTGCGAACATAGGGAAAAAGATTGCCATAGGTGGTAACATAACGCTAATAACAGCACCGATACCACGGAATAAACCAAGTATTAAAATGCCATGTAGCCATTCGGGTGCATGTGCTGCCTGAAACCAAGATGTTAAATATCCTTCGGCCCATCCGAAACACTCAGCAATCATATCAGATGGTACGTTAGCACCTGCAATTGTAAGATAAAAAATAATAGATAAAATACCGAGCATAATTGGAAATCCCCAGATTGGAGATGTGAAAATTTTATCTAGTTTTTCAGAACGATACAATTTATCAGTATTTGTATATTGAACAGACTCTTTACATATGCTTGCAGATGTTCGATAAATATCTCCGACAATATCATCTCGTATATCTTCTTTTGAGAGTGTTTGTGCATGTTGAATAATATAGTCTAATGGAAGAGCTTTACTGGCTGAGTGAGATTCCATTCATTACGACCTCCCTTACAAGCGGTTCATTATGGTGTTTTTGAAGTGTAGTTAAGAAATTTTTATCTCCATCTAATATACGTAACGCAATCCAACGTGCTGGATACGTATCACCGAACACTTTATAAATTTGTGGTTCTAATTCCTGAATCATATTTTCGATTTTTTCACTGTAAGAAATTTTAATTGGTGTTGGAATTAATTTTTTATTTGCTACTTTAGCGATAACACTTAGCAAATGCCCAATACCTACTCGGTTACGAGCAGAAATCTTAACTACAGGTACACCGAGCGATTTTGCTAATTTCTTTTCATCAATAACGATGCCTTTTTTCTCCGCTTCATCAATTAAATTAATACAAATGACTACATTGCTTGTCATTTCCATCACTTGGAGGGCTAAATTTAAATTTCTTTCCATTGCAGTTGCATCTATAACAACTACAGTTACTTCTGGTTTTTCAAATATAATATAATCTCTTGCTACTTCTTCATCCGTAGAATTTGAATATAGTGAGTAAGTTCCAGGTAAATCTATTAATGTATATTTACTTCCGTTATGTTCATATTCTCCTTCAGCTTTTAAAACAGTTTTTCCCGTCCAGTTTCCAGTGTGTTGTTTTAAGCCTGTTAAAGTATTAAATAATGTACTTTTCCCGGTGTTCGGGTTGCCAGCTAAAGCAATACGATGTTTGCTCATCTGAAATCATCTCCTATTAATACCCCGAAAATAAGGGAACTTTCTTCCTTACGTAGTGCGATAGTTGTATTGCTTACTTGATAAGCGACCGGATCTCCAAGTGGACTGCGCTGTAATACTTTAATTGTTGCCCCAGGGATAAATCCTAAGTCTAATAAACGTCGTTTCATAGTTCCTTCTAATTGTATCTTCTCAATTTGTACAAACTCTCCTGTCTTAAATTCGGAAAGTGGTTTTGTATTAGCCGATACCATAAAAGTTACCTCATCTCTATATTGTTTGTTTAAGTTTAAAAAGTTTCCTTAGGTAAACTTTTTGCTAATAATATAGTAGACTACATTGGATGATGCTGTCAATTGGTACTTTAAAAATATTCATTTATTTTTAGAATTGTTCCAATTTATTTAGTTGTACTAAAAAATATTACTGGAATTTTGTTTAATGTAAATAAAGTAAGAGTGTAAAAATTAAAAAATACAATGGATTTGTAAATGTATTTTTAATTAAAAGGGGAAAAGAGTGAAAAACATTTACATTGAATTTACATTGTTAAGAATAAATTTACATTACAGCTTAATTCGTGTGGATTTTGTTGGGTTCTTTAACTATAAATGTTGGGATTCCTAGCTTTTAAGGGTTATTATCGTCATTTACTTAAAATTAAAAATTGCTTAACACTCACATAATATTGTTGTCCTACAATGAATTTGTGTTCGAAAGAAAATGAATTCGAAAAGTGATAATCCAAATGGGGGTACAAGACATGGTTATGAAAAAAGGTATTAAATTTTCTTTAGCGGCTTTAGTGGTGGCAGGAGCGTTAGTTGGATGTGGGAAAGCAGATGATACAGCTAGTAAAGAAACTGCTAAAGGAAGCGATAATACAAAACAAGAATTATCAGGTACGATTGCAGCAGCTGGTTCTACAGCTCTTCTACCTCTTGCGGAGGAAGCTGGAAAGAAATTCATGGAGAAAAATTCAAAAGTTTCTATTCAAGTGCAAGGTGGCGGTAGTGGAACTGGGATTAACCAAGTAGCATCGGGTGCAGTACAAATTGGTAATTCAGATGTTCCATCAGGGGATAAAATAAAAGATGCTGAAAAAGAGAAAGAATTAGTAGATAACAAGGTTGCGGGTATTGCATTCGCGCTTGTCGTAAATAAAGATGTAAAAGTTGATAACTTAACAGTGCAACAAGTACAAGATATCTTCACTGGGAAAGTAACAAACTGGAAAGAGGTAGGCGGGAAAGATGAAAAAATCAACGTAATTAACCGTCCAGCTTCATCTGGTACACGTGCTACATTTGAAAAGACAGTTATGAAAGAAGCGAAAATTAATGATGGAACTGGTACAACACAAGATTCTAACGGTGCAGTAGAGCAAGCAATCAATTCTACTCCAGGTTCAGTAAGTTATTTAGCAATGTCTTACATGGTTGGCGATAAAAAAGGTGCGCTACAAACAGTGAAAATTGATGGTTCTGAACCAAAAGTTGAAAACATTTCGTCTGGTAAATATCCATTCTGGTCTTACGAGTACATGGTAACAAAAGGTGAAGCGAAAGAAGCAACGAAAGCTTACATTGATTATGTAAAAGGCAAAGACTTTGAAAAGCAAGTAGAAGATATGGGTTACATCCCAATGTCTAAATTAAATAAGTAATAAATTTTTATGGGGCTGGCTGCAAGGCCAGTCCTGTTCATTTCAATCTATGAAGTGGGGTCTGACCTGTGATGAAGGGGAAAAAACAAATTAATTACGTAAAAAGTGAATATATAGGAAGATCGCTTGTTACGTTTTGTGGTATTTTTATTGTTTTAATTACATTAGCTATTATTGCGTTTATTTGCGGTAAAGGTATTCAATCTTTTACACAAAGCGGTATCTCATTTACTGAGATGTTAACATCGACAAAATGGAATCCAAATGCTGACGAAGGAACCTTCGGGGCTTTGATTTTTATTGTAGGTTCAACGGTGGTTTCGTTAGGTGCGGTTATTATTAGTGCGCCAATTGCTATAGCTCTTGCTATATTCATGAATTTAATTTCGCCGAAGTTTGGAAATAAAGTATTGAAGCCCGTTTTAGAATTATTAGTTGGTATTCCTTCGGTTGTATACGGATTATTAGGGGTTACGATTTTAGTGCCGCTATTACGTGATTCGTTCGGGGGAGTGGGCTTTAGTCTAATTGCGGGTATTGTTGTATTAAGTATTATGATTTTACCTACTATTGCTAGTATCGCTTCTGATGCAATACGCTCCGTTCCATTTGATTATTTAGAAGCTTCTTATGGTCTAGGATCAACGAAATGGCAAGCGGTTAGCCGAGTGATTGTTCCTGCTGCGAAAAAAGGGATTTTAACAGGTGTTGTTTTAGGTTTAGCGCGTGCTTTTGGTGAAGCATTAGCAGTTCAAATGGTAATCGGGAACACAATTAAATTACCAGAAGGAATATATAGTCCGACAGCGACGTTAACTGGTATTTTGACAATGGACATGACAAATACATTAAACGGAACTGCTTGGAACAATGCGCTATGGACTTTAGCGATGATTTTACTTGTTATTTCATTCCTGTTTATTTTAGTAATTCGAGCGATTGGGCAAAGAGGTGAGCGATAATAATGAATGCAAGAACGGTAAATAAAGTTTGGACAGGTATCTTTTATGTAGTTGCAGCTTTAGTTGTAGCTCTGCTAGTATTCTTAGTGTTTGAAATTCTGCAAAAGGGATGGGGATTTTGGGATCCTAATTTCTTGTTTGGAGAACCAAGTAATACAAGAGCTGGTGGTGGGATTGGTCCACAGTTATTCAATTCCTTCTACATGCTTGTTATAACGCTTGTTATATCTATTCCTCTTGGGTTAGGTGCTGGAATATATTTAGCAGAGTACGCAAAACAAGGGCGCTTTTTAAATTTTGTTCGTTTATGTATTGAGACAATGGCGTCTTTACCTTCGATTGTTGTTGGTTTATTCGGTTTGTTAGTGTTCGTTACCATGACAGGTTGGGGATACACAGTAATGGGCGGTGCTCTTGCTTTAACAATTTTAAACTTACCAGGTTTAACACGTGTTTGTGAAAATGCGATTTCAGAAGTGCCTCATAATGTAAAAGAGGCGAGTCTTGGATTAGGTGCAACGAAATGGCAAACAATTGCTCGTATTATTATTCCATCGTCATTACCGCAAATTATTACAGGTATTATTTTAGCGGCGGGTCGTATATTTGGTGAAGCGGCAGCGTTAATTTACACAGCGGGTTTAACATCCCCGATTTTAAATTCAGCAGCGGACTTCTCAAGTCCTGCGCATCCTTTAAATCCATTTAGACCAGCTGAAACGTTAGCGGTTCACATTTGGAAGTTAAATTCTGAAGGAGTTATTCCGGATGCGAAGTTGATCGCGACAAAATCTGCAGCTGTATTAATTATTATGGTGTTACTATTCAACGTTATTTCACGTTTGGTAGCATCTATATTGCACAAACGTTTTACAGGGACGAAAAGAAAAAGTAAAACGACGAAAAAAGTAAAAGCGGCATAAATTATAAAGAGGAACTCTCTATTTATAAGTAGGGAGTTCTTTTTGTATTTTAATATAGAAGGAATGGATGTAATGATTGTTGAATTTGTAATTGATTATATAGATGAATAGGTACAGATGAGAGGAGAAGTTAATTTGTTTTTTCTACAAATGTCAGGTTTTCCTGGATCGGGAAAATCGACAGTTTCTAAGTATATAGCGAAGTTAACAGGTGCTGTAATTGTAAATCATGACGTTTTGAAATCGGCATTGTTACAATCATTAGAAATGAAAGGGGTTGAATCGACAATTGTTGGAGGAGTATCATACGATGTTGAATGGGCATTGATTGATTCTTATTTAGAACAAGGGCATAGTGTTATATTGGATAGTCCATGTTTATATGAAGGGATGGTTGAAAAAGGAATGAAACTGTCTAATAAACATGGTGTGAAATATAAATATATTGAATGCTATCTTAATGATATGGAGGAGATTAATAATAGGTTACAAACACGTAAACGTATGGTTAGTCAGATTGGAAAAGTGGATTCGGAAGTAGCTTTTAAAAAATGGTTAGATGGTAGTAAAAGACCTTTAAATAGTGAATGTCTTATTGTAGATTCTGGTAAACCTCTAGAGCGATATGCTCAAAAAATGATGGATTATATCAGTAAGTAGAGAAAAAGGCGTTATCTTCGTTCTTGAAGATAACGCCTTTTTCTTTAAATATCAGGTGTTTCTGTAGAAGTGCTTATTTTTCTACGAGAGCGTCTTTTTCTCCCGATTTTATCTAATAGTTCATACATAACTGGAACGACTACTAATGTAAGAACGGTTGAGACTGCTAAACCACCGATGACAACGACGGCAAGACTTTTTGATACCATGCTTCCTGCTTGCGATTGACCAAATAGGAGAGGAAGCATAGCGACGATTGTCGTTATAGCTGTCATAATAATTGGACGTAATCTAGTGGAACCCGCTTCTAGTAAGGCTTCTCTTGTTTCCATGCCGTGTTCCCGATTTTGTTGCACTCTTTCTATTAATACAATAGCGTTTGTAACGACAATCCCGATTAACATTAATGCGCCGATTAAGGAATTTACATCAACAGGTGTTCCTGAAATGATTAACCCTAAAATACCGCCAACAACAGCTAATGGCAAGGAGAACAAAATTGCAAAAGGAGCGCGCGCCTGTCCGAAGGTGATAACCATAATTAAATATACAATCCCGATTGCAATCCCCATAATTTTGAATAAATCTGTGAAGTTCTCTTGCATAGATTCAGTTGCACCTGCAATAGTTACTTTTGCGCCGCTAGGTAAATCTAAGTTAGCTATCGTTTCATTTACTTCTGCACTTACTTTACTTAAATCTTCATTTGAGGCCTCGGCAGTAATTTGAATCGTTTCTTTTCCGTCTTTATGGAAGACTTCTGTTTGAAGTTGCTTTTCTGAAATAGTTGCAATGTCTTTTAAAGGAATTGGTCCATTGATAGGTGATAGTATGCTTGTGTTTAAAATGTCTTCTTGTTTAGTAATGTTTTCTTTTTTGTGTTCTATTATAATAGTTGTTTTTTCATTATTGATTGAAACTTCACCAATAGGTGATTTCTTCATAAGGAGTGCTACTTGTTGTGCTGCTAATTCTGGTGTTAAGCCTAGTTGTTCGGCCTTTGTTTGATCAACATGGATTTGCCATTCTTTCTTAGAGTCTTCTAAATTTGTTTTTACTTTAGAGAGAGCAGTCATATCTTTTAGTTTTGTTTCGACGATAGTAGCAGCCTCTTTTAAATTCGTTTCGTTAGTAGCTGTTACGTTGAATTGCAAATTGTTGCCACCACCAGAGCTTGAATAACTCGTTTTTATATAATCTAGTTCAGCAGGCTCAAAAGCTTTATGTTCTTTCTTTAACTCTTTAATATATTGATCAATATCAGAGCCTTTCTTGAAGACTACAAATATACTGGCAAGATTATTTTTTGTCGTTTGCCCCCATTGTGCATCTTCTGCGCTAGATCCCATTCGTAAAATAACATCCGTTACATCCGAATTAGAAAGTAATTTCTTTTCGAAATCGAAGGCTTTTTGTTTTTGCGTTTCAGGAGCGTAATCAGCTGGGAAAGTCATATTAATAGATAACATTGTGTCGTCTTCAGATTTTATGTTCGCTTTCGGTAGTAATACATAGGCTGCAATCGATCCTGCGAATAATAAAAAAGCAGTAAGTAGAATAATGAATTTATGCGAAAGAGCCCACTTTAATGTAGCGACATATCGTGGTGAAGAACTTGGCTTTTTGTGCTTTGTTTTTTTGAGTAGTAAAAAAGCCATAAGTGGAACAACTGTTAGTGCAACGATTAAGGATGATAGTATAGAATATACAACTGCTAATACCATAGGTAACATTAATTTTCCGATTACTCCTGATACGAGGCCAATAGGTAAGAAAACAGCGACTGTTGTTAAAGTAGAAGAAGTAATTGCGACGGCGACCTCTTTCGTTGCATCAAGAATAATATCTTTAGAGAAAGATTCTTTTTGTAAACGACGGAAAATATTCTCGATGACAACGATACTATCATCAACGAGACGTCCAACTGCAACTGCTAAACCACCAAGCGTTAAGGTGTTAAGTGTGATGTTAGATTGGTGTAGTAAAAAGAGTGTTAATAAAATAGATAATGGAATACTGACAACGGCGATGAGTGTCGTTCGGAAGTTACGCAAAAAGATTAAGATAATTAGAGTTGCAGCAATTGCTCCAAGAATTACTTCTTTGCCCATGCTAGTAACAGCATTTTCAACTTGCTCATGAGTTGAGGCTAAAAGTTTAATAGAAAACTGATCTTTATATTGTTTACTTATATCTTTGATTTTCTTATCGATTTCCTTTCCGATTGTAACTGCATTTTTACTTGGCTCTTTCATGATGATCAATCCGGTTCCTTCTTCTCCGTTTATATGCGAGATTGTATCGTAGTGTTGTTTAAGTTCGATTTGAGCCACATCTTGCAATTTTACTTGAGGTGCAACGGTTATGTTTTTAATATCATCTACATTTTTTATATCCCCAATGACACGAAGGTTATATTCTTCTTTATTAACGGTAATTGCTCCAGCTGGAGTGGAAGTTTCTTTTCCTTGTAAAACTTTTAATATTTGTTCTGTTGTTACGTTTTTATCTTTTAATTGGTTTGGGTCTAGTATGATAGATAATTCAGAGGCTGATTTTCCGAAAAACATAACGTTGGCAACACCATCAATGTTTTCGAGTTGTGGTACGATTTCTTTTTCGATTTGTTTTTCATCTGCTTTTGAAAATCCGTTTTGCTTCTGGATAGCAATTTGAGCGAGTGGAATCATAGAAGTATTTAATTGGCTAACTATGGGTTTCGTTGCATCTTTAGGTAATTTAATTGTGTTAATGGCCTTTTCAACCTCGCGTGCCGCGTCTTTCATGTTTGCTTTGGATGTATACGCGATATCGATACGTGATAATCCCTCGTGCGTAGAAGAGGTGATGCTGTCGATGTGTTCTAAATTGCGAAATTGTTTTTCGAGGGGATCAGTTACTTCTTTTGTCATCGCTTCAGCATCGAGCCCTTGAGATAAGGTTGTGACAGTGACTGCTGGATTATCGATGCTTGGTAAAAATTCCATAGGTAATTTAGATCCGGAATAAACGCCAAGTACGGAAATGAGAAAAACCATGATGATAACAGCGGCGCGGTTTTTTAATGAAAACTTTGTTAACCTATCCATAAAGTAATTCCTCCATTGGTTTATTTATAGTTGAGTACGTCCTTTCTTACTATATAACAAAAAATGGATATCTTTCATTAATTAAATGTAAAAAAATTCTAACAATAATCTTAAGTTAATGTTTTTGTTGGAATTTCGTTATTTATTCCGCTATTCGCCGAGCGATAAGATTATTACCTAATCGAGCTGTCTGTAAACAACCGATTCGTTCAATTAATAGTTTGTGTGGAGGAACAAAACTAAAAATCGGCATGTTTGCTTTATGTAGGAAGTGGTGAATCTATTTTTTAAAAGGTTGGATTGATTTGTTTTGTATATTGTTAGTCTATAGAGAAGTAAATGATCAAGGCTTTAATATAGAAGAGAATGAAAAGCTAGGAAGGGGTTATGAAATACAGTTTGGTTAACTAGAGTGTATTGGTATGCAATTTAAATAGCTGTTTTCCATAGATGGGATGAGGTGTCTCTATATAGAAGAAAGTAGGATGGATATTTTTTTGTTTTTTTAAAAAAAACACTTGTTATTTAAAAATCATGATGGTATATTAATAAACGTCGCTGATGCGGAAACGCAGAAAACGACAAAAAAGAAATTTTAAAACTTAGTTGACATCAAAAAACGAAGATGTTAATATGATGAAGTCGCTTCTGGAGCGACGGACAAGTTCTTTGAAAACTGAACGAAACAAACAACGTGAAACGTCAATTTTTATTTTTAGATGCTAGACAAACTAACTTTATTGGAGAGTTTGATCCTGGCTCAGGATGAACGCTGGCGGCGTGCCTAATACATGCAAGTCGAGCGAATTGATTGAGAGCTTGCTCTCGAGAAGTTAGCGGCGGACGGGT